>CAUZEQ010000133.1:0-12555 GCA_963578885.1 Planctomycetota bacterium | reverse complement strand
AGCCGATTTGGATGAGCCGGATGATCCAGACGATTCAGACGATTCAGACGATCCAGACGAGCCGGATGATCCAGACGATTCGACCGTTTCACCCGACAACCCCGACGCTGAAACCGACGCCGAAACCGACAAGGATCCTGGTGAGGCGTCCGAGGGCGCTGCCGAGGAGTCCTGAACCACTCACCACCAACCGCTGACCTACCGACTCGATGTCCGACCCCATTCGCCCCACCCGCTGGCTGCACCGCTTCGCCGTGGCCACCTGCTGCGCGGCGCTGCTGCCGATCTCGATCGGGGCGATCGTGACCACGATGAAGTGGGGCATGGCATTTGACGACTGGCCCAGCTCCGACGGACACGGCATGTTCGCCTACCCGTGGTTCGGCTCGGCGATCGACAAGTTCACCGAGCACGGACACCGGCTGGCCGGGATCACGATCGGCTGCTTCAGCATCGTGCTGGCCGCCTGGGCCTGGAAGAGCGAACCTCGACGCTGGGTCTGCTGGCTGGCCACCGCCGTACTGGGAGGAGTCATCCTGCAGGGGCTGCTCGGAGGAGGCCGCGTGCTGGCCAACGATCCGCGGATGGCGCTGGTGCACGGCCAGTTCGCCGCCTGCGTGCTCGCACTGATGGGGACCCTGGCCCTGGTCACCAGCCGAGGCTGGCAAGGCGTCACCGGCCAACACCCCCCCTCACCCTCGACCCGACTCAAGACACTCGCCTGGGCCCTGCCCGCTGTGCTGCTGGTGCAAAGTGCCCTGGGCGGCTGGATCCGGCACCTCGGTGGCGGGCTGCTGGAACACGTCGGCTTCGCCCTGGTCGTGCTCGTGCTGGGGGCCTGCGTCATCGTGCTGGCCGTGAGGCACGGGGCACACTGGCTGAAATCCAACGCCTTGATCCTGGCCCTGGTACTGCTGCTGCAGCTGGGCCTGGGCGCCGCCGCCTGGGTCACCCGCTTCGGCTGGCCCGACTCACACTACGTCGCCGTCCAGGGAGCCCCGCTGCAGGTCGCCATCAGAACCACTCATGCCGTGACCGGACAACTGCTGCTGCTCGCCTCGGTCACTCTCGCCATCCGTATCCTGAGACTCGATTGGCTGACCCGCCGCGAGTTGATTGCCGAGGTGGTGGTCGAAGGAGGCCTGGCATGAGTTCACTCGGTCCGGTTACCTCCAGTGTCACGACCACCCCGGCCCCGCTCGCCGCCCCACTCGCCGCCCAAGTAGCGCGTTCCACCCGCCTGGCCGACTACGCCGCGCTGGCCAAGCCACGGATCGCGGTGATGGCACTGGTGACCGTGGGGGTCGGCTACCTGCTGGGGGCCGGAGGCAGCTGGGCCTGGTCGGGACTGCTGCATGCCCTGGGAGGCATCGGCCTGGCCGCGGTCGCCTCCGGAGCACTCAACCAGTACCTCGAACGACACGGCGACTCGCTGATGACCCGGACCGCCGACCGGCCGCTGCCCGCCGGACGGCTTGGGGAAACCGAAGTGCTCGTGGTCGGGTTCACCTCGGCCGCACTCGGGCTGGGCTGGCTCGCCTGGCAAACCAACTGGGCCACCGTCATCGCCACTGCCGTGACCCTGGTGCTGTACCTGGGAGTTTACACACCGCTGAAACGCCACTCGTCGCTGGCCACCACCGTCGGAGCGGTCCCCGGAGCCCTGCCGCCAGTGCTGGGTTGGCTGGCCGCTGGAGGAGCACTCGATTCGGCGGCACTCTCGCTGTTCGCCATCCTCTTCCTCTGGCAATTCCCTCACTTCCTGGCCATCGCCTGGCTCTGTCGAGATGACTACGAGCTGGCCGGCATGAAGATGCTGCCCCGTGCCGCGGCACGACGACCGGGTCTGACCGGGCTGATGGGCATCGCCTACGCCCTGGCACTGCTGGGCGTTTCCGCCTGGCCCCGTGCGTTGGGACTCGCCGGAAATGCCTACCTCGCAGCCGCAATCGTGCTGGGACTCGGTTACCTGGTCGCCACGATCAGGTTCTGGTGGAACGAATCGACACGGACCGCTCGAGGCGTGCTGTACGCCAGCCTGGTTCACCTGCCGCTGTTGCTGGCCGTACTGACCTGGGATCACTTCCGCATGTTGCGCTGAGACTTCTGCCATTCCCCACGCGTTCACCGCCCACCACGAATCCTCGTTCTGACCCAAGACAACCCGATGTCACACAGTTCACTTCCGACCGCCGCCGAGCCGCTGAAGATGGGCCTCAAGATGGCCAACTCGAAGCTCTGCATCTGGCTGTTCCTGGGCACCGAGATCATGTTCTTCTCGGCATTGATCGGCACCTACATCGTGCTGAGACTCTCGTCGGTCGACGTCGACGGGGACCCGGCCTGGCCGAGCAACGAGATCACTCACATCTGGACCATCGCCGGTGCGATCAACACCTTCGTGCTGATCGGTTCGAGCTGGCTGGTGGTCAAGGCCCACGAAGAAATCGGCCGCGGCCAGTTCAAGGAAGGACTGAGGGACCTGCTGCTGGTCTTCGCCTGTGCTGTGCTGTTCCTGGGCATCAAGGGCTTCGAATACCACGGCAAATGGGTCCGCGATATCCTCCCCGGTCGGATCTCCGAGACACGGCTGCAGGCGGTCGAGAAGGCGGTCAGGCAAATCGGCACCGTCGCCAAACTCGACGCCGAGACTCTCGGTGGAGACGCCGCCAAGAAAGCCCTCCTCGCAGAACACACTCAACTCGAAACCCTGCTCCGCCAGGAAAAGCTGACCCTGGCGGCGACCGAGGCGCGGGTTGTCACGCTGACCAAGAACGAGACCTACGGTCAGCTGATCGAATCGAACGTCATGATGGCCAGGATCTATCACGACCGGACCCGCGACGCAGCAGGCAACCTGGTCTCACTCGACCAGGAACACCACGCCGCCTACTACATCCCCTACGGAAACCTCTTCGCCAGTTGCTACTTCACGATCACCGGCTTCCACGCCATCCACGTCATCGTCGGCATGATCATCTTCTTCATCCCGATCAAGAAGGGGTTGATGGGTGGGGGGCTCGAGGAGGCCGATGCCCAGTACGTCGAGAACGCCGGGCTGTACTGGCACTTTGTCGACCTGGTCTGGATCTTCCTGTTCCCACTGATCTACATCGTCCAGTTTTGATCGTCCAGTTTTGATCGTCCCATCTTGACCTGGAGCCGGCCCGATGGCTGACCACGAATCGCACGACAAGCTCTACCAGAGGGTCTTCGGGGCCCTGTGCGTCTTCACGTTGCTCTCGGCCATCGCGGACTCGTACAAGGGGGCCTCACCGGGCGTGGTCGGAGTGGTTGTATTGGCCATCGCCGTCGCCAAGGCCGCGTGCGTGATGCTGTTCTTCATGCACCTGAAGTGGGAACGCGGCTGGAAGTACGTGCTGCTGGCTCCGACCACGATCCTTGCCATCGGGCTGCCGATCGCACTGATGCCCGATATCGGCTGGAACTACTACCACAAGGTACCGACCGAGACGATGATCGAAGCCGAGCGCCACAACAGCTTGAACGCTACCGGCGACCAGGGCCACTAGAGCATGCCCGGTTGGGTCTCGTCGCTGCCGGCCGTCAACGCCAGCCTCAACGCACTGGCGTTTGTCCTGTTGGTGACCGGCTTTGTGCTGATCCGCCGCGGACACTCCGGCGCTCACAAGAAGACCATGCTGGCGGCGTTTGCCACCTCGATCCTCTTCCTGTCCGTCTACCTGCTCTACCACGGAGCCATGTACCACTACACCGGGCACGGCGGAGTGAAGTTCCAGGGCACCGGAGCCATTCGCGGCATCTACTTCGTGATCCTGATCTCTCACGTCCTGCTGGCGATCGCCGTCCCCGTGCTGGCGATCGTGACGATTCGTCGAGCCCTTCGGCAGCAGTGGGAGGCTCACCGACGGATCGCACGGATCACTTTTCCGATCTGGGTGTACGTCTCGGTGACCGGAGTTATCATCTACCTGATGCTCTACCAGTGGGACCCACGATGACACGTCGCATGCTGCTGGCTTTGGCGCTGGTCGTCGGCACCTGGGGGTTTTCCCCGGCGGTGCCCACCGCGACCGCCTGCCCGATGTGCAAGGCGGCTCTCGATGGCGACGACGCGAGGCCTCGAGCCTACATGATCAGCATCCTCTTCATGCTCAGTGTGCCGCTGTGCCTGTTCTCGGGACTCGGCTACGGACTCTGGCGACTCAGCCGCGAGGAAGTCGAACGCCTGCACGCCGCCGGCCACGACGTGTGAGAAAGAGCCCGACCTAGTCCGCCTGCGGCGGATTGAATAGCTCGGACCTTGGGGTCAGACGCCGCCCACAACGGGGTTTGCTCCACCTGTCGCGTTTCACAGGCGGGGCCTGACCCCTTCTTCGAGTTGCAACGAGTGCTGGTTGAAAAGGGGTCAGGCCCCGCCTGCGTGCCGTTCTGGGTGGAGCGCGACTTTCTGTGGGCGGCGTCTGACCCCGTCCCGTCCCCAAACTTGTGTTTTTCAACACGCAACTAGTCATCCTCGGCAAACCCGGTCGGGTCGCACAGGCAATCAAACGCCAGCCAGACGCTTCGCGCGTGCCGCCACAGCGCGATCGGCACGCCGATGAAGACCGCGGACAGGGGAAATGACAGCTGGGTGTTTGAGAAGCCGCAGCCGAAGTGCAGCCCGAGATACAGCACCACCAGCAGCATGCCGGTCCAGCCGTAGTTGATGTAGGACGAGCCCAGGAAGTACCCGCGTTCCCGTTCGTACTTCAACCCACACGCCTGGCAACGCTCGTGCATCTCGAACCACCGCCTGGCCGAAGCGAACAGTGGTCCCTGGCCGCAGCGAGGGCACCGCAGTCGCCAGGCTCGTCCCACGATCGTCGTCGCGCTGCCTCGACTCACCGCTGCGCTCCCGCCTTCCCGCTTCGATCCGCTTGCTATACTCGACCCCGCCGGGCACGTCCATGCCGGCCGCATCCGAGTCCCTTGCCAAAGACCTCAACATGCCCAAGCCACTTCGCCACCACGCCCTGGCCCTGATCGCCGTGCTCCTGGTCTGCTCATCGGTGCCCGCCGCCGCGCAGCGTAACGTGGTGCTGTTCGTCGTCGACGACCAGGGGTTCCAGGCCGGTTGCTACGGCAACAAGTCGATCAGGACACCTGCGATCGACGAACTGGCCGCTGCGGGTACCCGGTTCTCGCGAGCTCACTGCACCACGGCCAGTTGCAGTGCCAGCCGCAGCGTGCTGATGACCGGACTCCACAACCATGCCATCGGCCACTACGGTCACGCTCACGGGTACAACCACTTCAGCACCTACCAGGCGGTGCCGACGCTGCCGGTGCTGATGGCAGAAGCGGGATACCGGACCTGCTCGATCGGCAAGTACCACCTCGCCCCACGAGTGACCTACCTCTTTCAGGAGTACCGCAACCGGGGAGTGCAGGGGAACCGCAACGCGGTGCAGATGGGCAAGAACGCCAGGGACTGGATCACCGAGGACGACAGCAAGCCGTTCTTTCTCTACTTCTGCACGTCCGATCCCCACCGAGGCGGCGGCCCAGACGGGTACTCGAACTTCAACGCCGATTCCGGTCACTACCCCGGAGTCACTCCGGTTCGCTACAAGCCCTCCGACGTCGTCGTACCACCCTGGCTGCCGGACAAGCCTGAGGTGCGGCAGGAGCTGGCCGAGTACTACCAGGCGATTTCAAGATTGGACCAGGGCCTGGGCGTGTTGCTGAAGGCGCTCAAGGACACCGGCCACTGGGACGACACGCTGATCCTGTTCCTCTCGGACAACGGACCTCCGTTCCCCGGCGCAAAGACCAACCTCTACGAGCCGGGAATGAACCTGCCGCTGATCGTCCGCAACCCACAGCAGAAGACTCATGGCGGCACGACCGACGCGTTGGTCACCTGGTCGGACATCACGCCCACGATCCTCGACTACTGCGGCATCACGCCGAAGTCACGTCCGGCGTTTCGCAACGGCCCCAACGGCGAGCCGCCTCGTCGACGCGGTCCGGCTCGCCCGGTCACATTTCACGGCCGCTCGTTCCTGGCGACGCTCGACCAGCCGCAGGCGAAGGGTTTCGACGAGATCTTTGCATCGCACACGTTTCACGAGATCACGATGTACTACCCGATGCGAGTGGTGATTTCGGGCCGCTACAAGTACATCTTCAACATCGCTCACCAGCTCCCCTACCCCTTCGCCAGCGACCTGTACGCCTCGCCCACGTGGCAGGGAGTGCTCAAACGCAAGGACACGCTCTACGGCAAGCGGACAGTCTATTCGTACCTGCACCGACCGCGGCACGAGTTGTACGACCTGCGGGCTGATCCCGACGAGATCAACAACCTGGCCTACGAGCCGGAGCACCGTGAGCGGTTGGCGGGTCTGCAGGAGAAGCTCAAGGCGTGGCAAAAGAGAACCCGCGACCCGTGGTTCCTGAAGTGGCGGTACGAGTAGTTGGGGACTGGCTCCAGAGCCCCGCCTCTGGCGGGGGCGCAGGTGCCTGTCCCGGTTGGGGAAACCGGCTATCAGTGTCCGGGACAGGCACCGGCGCCCCGCCTCTGGCGGGGCTCTGGAGCCAGTCCCTACCGCAAGTTCAGCGGATCAACATCGATCACCGATTCAACCGACGGGTGCTTCGGCAAGTCACTCGCAGCCGACAACCACAACTCGCGGATCTCCTCGGGCGTTTCGGCCGCCAGCTGCATGTGGTACCGGTAATAATTCTTCACTCTGGAAATCGGGGCCGGCGCCGGGCCCAGGATCCGGACCGGAGGCGGGTCCGGCTGCAGTTTCCTGAGCAATTCGGCAGTGCCGCGGGCCGTGTCGGCCACCGCCGTCTCGTCGGGGCTCCGCAGGATCACCCGCGCAAGTGATGTGAAGGGCGGGGTCAGCGTCGCACGGCGATGAGCCAGCTCGTGCTTCACGAAGCCTGCATAGTCGTGCTCACAGGCGAACCGGATCGCCGGGTCGTCGGGACACGCCGACTGCACCAGCACTCGGCCGCCTCGGTCACTGCGACCGGTCCGGCCAGCCACCTGGGCGATCAACTGGAACGTCCGCTCCGAAGCCCGGATGTCGGGCTGGTGCAACATCGTGTCCGCATCGACCACACCAACCAGCGTCACGTTGGGAAAATCGAGCCCCTTGGCGATCATCTGTGTGCCGAGCAGGATCTGAGCCTCGCCGCTGCGGAACTGCTCGAGCGCCCGGTCGTGGCTGCCGGGTCGACGCATCGAATCGCTGTCCATCCGCAACACCGTCACACCCGGAAACCTCTTGCAAACCTCCTGCTCCAGCTTCTGAGTCCCCACTCCCAGCAACTTCAATCCGCGTTTCCCACAACCGGGGCACTCGCTGGGCGGCTCGGCCTGGAAATCGCATAAGTGACAGACCACCGCGTTACGGTCGCGGTGCCAGGTCAGAGTGACATCGCAGCCGCCGCACCGCATCCCCTGCCCGCACGCTCGACACCACACCGCCGGCGAATGACCTCGCAGGTTCAAGAACAGGATCACCTGGCCATCGTCGTCCAAAGCCTGCTTGATGAACGTCTCCAGGCCCCGCCCGATCGCAACCCCCGATCTGAGTCGGCGGTCGTTGCGGGTGTCGACCAGCGTGACCGGTGGCATCGGACGGTTGTCGATCCGGCTGGGAAGCGAGAGCAACTGGTCCTGGCCGGTGGCCGACGCCATCCAACTCTCGAGCATCGGCGTCGCCGAACCCAACACCAGCGGTACACCGGCCAACTCGGCCCGCCGACGTGCCACCGCCCGGGCATGGTACCTCGGAGTCGACTCCTGCTTGAACGTCGTCTCGTGCTCCTCGTCGATCACGATCAACCCCAGGTGCGGAGTCGGAGCGAACACCGCGCTGCGAGCACCCACGATCACCTCGACCTCACCCCGGGCAATCCTCTGCCAGTGATGATGCCGCTGTGCGTCACCCAGGTGACTGTGCAACACCGCCACGCTGTTGAAGCGGCTGCGGAAGCGACGGATCGTCTGAGGCGTCAGGCTGATCTCGGGGACCAGCACGATCGCCTGCCGTCCGTATGAGACCACCTCGCGGATCGCCTGGATGTAGACCTCCGTCTTCCCGCTGCCGGTCACACCGTGCAGCAACAGTGTCCGGTGCTGCTGGTCTCGCAGTTGAGAGACGATCGCGTCCAGAGCCACCTGCTGGTCGTCGTTGAGAGTCAGATCCTGCTCGCGGATCACGTCCCCAGCCGCCTCTTCACCCTCGCTCGCAACCACCCGCCGGTACTCGATCTCCAGCAAGCCCTTCTGCTTGAGTCCATCCAGCGGAGAATTCCCGCAACCGGCCGCTTGAGTCAATTCCTCGAACCGCATCTCACGATCCGCTTCCCGAAGTGCCTCCACCACCGCCTGCTGTTTCCCAGGCAACTGCTCGACACCCAGGTCCTTCAGCCGCCGTGAAAAGTCCTTGGGCAAACCGAAGAACTTCACCTGTCGAGTCCCCGCCTGCCGCTTCACTCCCGCCGGGATCACGGTCTCAAGTACCTGGCCCCAGCCGCAGAGGTACCGCCGGGCGATCCAGCGGGTCAGTTCGAGCATCTCGCCGTCAACCAGTGGCAGGGGGTCGACGATTGAATCGATCTGCTTGAGCCGTCCGAGTGTCTTGGGAGGTCGTTCGAGTCCGACACAGAACCCGACCGTCGAGCGGTTGCCTCGGCCAAACGGCACGCGAACCCGCTGGCCGGATGTGAGTTGATCTCGGAGCGGATCGGGGACCAGGTAGTGGTAGGCGGTTTCCAGCGGCCGGTTGAACACGACCAGGGCAGCCAGCCGATCGGACTGTGCGGCCGCTTCCCACCCCGATGATACATCGGCCACGGCCTCGCCGGATCCGGCGGGAACCGGTTCCGGGGGCAGATCGAAGAGGCTCTGCTGACGCGAGCGGCTCAACGCGGACGTCCTTTGCTTCCGAGGGTCTGGCACGGGCGGTAGGATTCTAACAGCTTGCCGACCGACAACCACGTGAGAGACTCGATGCGACTGGGCGTCTTCGGCGGGGCCTTCAACCCCGTGCATACCGGCCACCTGGTGCTCGCGTCGGAGTGCCGTGATCAGCTCGATCTGGACGCCGTCTGGCTGGTCCCCAGCGGCACACCGCCGCACAAGCAACCCGGCGAACTGGCCGACGCTCAGGCCCGAGTCGAGATGCCCGAACTGGCCACCGCGGGAGACCCGGGGCTGGTGGTCAGCCGGATCGAGATCGACCGCGAGGGCACGTCCTTCACCGTCGATACGCTCGAAGCCATCGCCGGGGACCAGCCCGGCTGCGAGCTGTTTCTGATGCTCGGTGCCGACTCGGTCACCGACCTCGTCAACTGGCACCGGCCCGAGCGGATCTGTGAACTGGCCAGCGTCGTGGCGGTCAACCGGGGTGAGTCGACCGGAGAAGTACTGGTCGAGGGATGCCGCATCGAACACGTCACCATGCCCGCACTCGATATCGCTTCCAGCAACATCCGCCAGAGGATTCGCAATGGCCGGGTTATCCGACACCTCGTGCCGCGAGCCGTCGAGGCGTACCTGGTACAGCACGACGTATATAAGTAGCTGCAGGCTTCGGGGACACAAGATTCGATCACCGAGGGCGAACATTCAATTGAGACACCCTGAGGCACTCCGCACCGAGTTTACCGGCGAGAATTTGACCCTCCTCGTGCTGTCTCCGTATAATCGACGTAAGACTCAACTCGATCGGGTACCACCGATGAGCTGCCGGACCCTCAACATCCCGCTCTCCGCCGTGCTGCTGGCCGTTTCGTCGGGCCTCGCCGTGGCCCAGGAACCTCCCGCCAAGCCGATCGGCCGATTCCTGACCGTCCGCAGCCCGATCGACGACTCGGTCGTGGGACGCGTCCGCAACCTGGCCCAGGATCTGCAGAGTCGAAGCGAAAGGGAGAACCGTCCCGCGGTGCTGGTGCTCGAGCTGACCTCCGGCGACAGCCCGTTTTACCAGGCCCAGGGGCTGGCGGAGCTATTGAGTTCGGCCAGGTTTTCGCGGGTGCGGACGGTGGCATGGATCCCCAAGACGGTGACCGGACCCAACGTCCTGGTGGCCCTGGCCTGCAACGACATCGTGATGGAGCCCGATGCCGGGCTGGGCGACATCAGCCAGGGCGAACCTCTCGGTGACCCCTCCATGCAGTTCGTCCGCACGCTCGTCGAGAAACGCCGCAATCCCAAGATCAGCTGGCCTTTGGCTCGAGGAATGCTCGACCGCAATACGGAGGTGATCCGGGCGACCGTGACGTCACAGAACAAGCAGGTCAGGGTCCGAGTGGTCGGCCCGGCCGAGTTGATGTTTCTGCAGGAAAGCATGCCCGAGGCGACCATAGAAACCAACCGGATCAAGGACGCCGGTGATCGTGGGATTTTCTTTGGAGAACAGGCCCGGTCGATGGACCTGCTGGTCGCCCAGACCGCCAAGGCTCGCTCGGAAGTCGCTTCGATCTACCGGCTGCCCGCCTCGGCCATGCGCGAAGAGACTCGGACGTCGGCCACACCCATGGTGCTGTTGATCAAGATCGAGGGCATGATCGAGCCGCTGATGCAGAACTTCTTCAACCAGCAACTGCGACGCGCTCGGGCCGAAAAGGTCGACATCATAATCATCGAAATCGACTCGCCCGGCGGCTTCCTGGGTGTGGCCGAGACGATGGCCGATGACATCGCGGCGTTGGAGGATCACGGAATTCACACGGTGGCCTGGATTCCCAGAGAAGCCATCAGCGGTGCGGCGATCATCGCGCTGGGCTGTGACGAGATCTACATGCATCCCGAGGCTAAACTCGGCGACGCGGCACCCATCGAAGCCAAGGACGGAGCGTTCGAGCGAGCTCCCGAAAAAGTGCTCAGCTACACGCGGACTCTCTTGAGAACCCTGGCCGAGAAGAAAGGCCGCCCGAAGGCCATCGCCGAAGCCATGGCCGACAAGGATCTCGAGGTCTTCGAAGTGATCAATCCCAGGACTGGCGATACCGAGTTCATGACCGAGGCCGAGTTGCACGAGTCGAAACAGGAATTCGGGGAGAAGCGACTGGTCCCGGAATCGCGGAAGGACAACCTGCTGACGGTCAACGGACGACGGGCTCACGAGTTGAAACTCGCCGAACGACCGGTTTCAGGACTGGAAGAACTCAAGCAGCGGCTCGGGATTCCGGCGGTGACCGAGTTGAAACGGATCGAACGGACCTGGGTCGACAACCTCGCCTTTCTGCTCAGCGGCAGCGGTGCCGCGTTCCTCCTGTTCTTCTTCGGATCGATCCTGGTCTATCTCGAACTGCACACCACCACCGGGATGTGCGGCATCGGATCGGCACTCTGCTTCACCCTCTTCTTCTGGTCCCGCTGGGGTGGGACCGCCGGGTGGCTCGAACTGGCACTGTTCCTGCTGGCACTGGCGTTGATCGCGATCGAGATCTTCCTGGTGCCCGGCTTCGGGGTGTTTGGAGTCTCGGGAGGACTGCTGATGTTCGTCTCGCTCGTGATGGCCTCGGCCACCATGACCGCGTCGTTCAGCTTCGACGGCCTGCAGGAATTCGGACCGCCCGCGGCCACGCTGATGGGGTCGCTGGTGACGGTGATCGTGGTTTCGGTCGTGATCAGCCACTACCTGCCGCAGATGCCGCTGCTGCGTCGCATCGTGCTCGAACCACCCGGCGAATCGGAATTGGCGTTCGACCCCAGGCTGGTCGGACAGCCCGATCCCTCGAGACTGCTGACCGCCGACTCGAACCTGCTCGGCCAGATGGGCGGATCCATCAGCGTGCTGCGACCCTCGGGCAAGGCCCGGTTCGGTGACAACATCGTCGATGTGGTCAGCGACGGTCCGTTTATCAATCCCGGGACGTCGGTCGAGGTGGTGCGGGTCGAGGGCAACCGGGTGTTCGTCCGCGAGTCGAATGAGACCGCCTGAGCGTGCCGGCGCCTGGGGACCTCGAGCTTCCTGCTCCGTTGCAACTTCAAGTGGTACTGCTAAAGTAGGCTGCTTGGAAGGACCCGGCCCACCGATCTCGGTTGCGGGAGGGAGGGAGGGGGAGGGACCCCGTTTACAGGAGACACTGGTTTCGATCGTGGTGTGTGGATGTCGATTACCCGGGAACGCAAGACTGAGCTGATCGAGGAATTCCGTCGCGACGAGGCGGATACCGGGTCGGCTGAATTGCAGATCGCGGTGTTGACCGAGCGGATCAAGAACCTGACCGTGCACCTCAAGTCGCACGAAAAGGACCATGGCAGCCGACGCGGGCTGCTGGCCCTGGTCAGCCGCCGCCGGAGACTTCTGGACTACCTCGATCGAACCGATCATCCGAAGTACCGCTCGCTGATCGAACAGTTGGGTATTCGAAAATAGTTCCGGCGGTCCGGACGTGTGGACCATCGGCCCGATCAGCCTCCGGGATGCCCCGGAGCCGCGAGTACAAGAACCATACAGTTGGTAGGGAATTCTGACGTGAAGAAGGTTGTTTCGTGTGAGATGGGTGGACATACGCTGAGCCTGGAAACAGGCGAACTGGCCAAGCAGGCCGCCGGCG
>CAUZEQ010000132.1:0-12558 GCA_963578885.1 Planctomycetota bacterium | reverse complement strand
AGAACATCACGCTGCGGTACGGGTCTCCTGCGGCGAGCACCTTGGCCGAGGCCATGCCGAAGGTGCCCTGGCTGGGCCTGACATTGAGTGTTCCGGTGTCGCCCAGGTCGAGCGTGGCCAGCAGTTGGAAGCGGGCGTTTCCGCCGCCCCACTTGCGGTGGCAGTGCGAGCAGTTGGCGTGCAGGTAGGATCGGGCCCGGCGGCCGAGGTCGTATTCGGTGGCACGGTAGTCGACCAGCCGGGGCAGGTCGCGGGTCGGCCTCGGCAGCGGCTTCGAGAAGCAGCCGAGCGTTTCGAGCAGCTGGACCTGATTGAGCGTTTGGCCGCCGTAGTCGTAGTCGCGGTTCATCTGGTGAGTGGTCACACCGAGCACGTACTTGGCCGCCATGTTGTGACAGACCGTGCATTCGGTCCGGCTGGGGAAGTGCCAGGTCTGCCGGCGGGTTCCCCCGGGGGCAGCCGCGTCGGCGATCTGGAACGTGCGGTCGCGGCCGCTCGAATCGAGCAGCAAGTCGGCCTCGGTCTGCTGGTCGTTCCAGACGTAGGTGTATCCCTGCCAGTACTGGTCGCCGTTGGACTCGTCGCCCGAGAGTCGCTCGTGGTGCAGGATGCGGGTCTCGAGCCGGCGGCGGCTGGCGGGGTTGCCGGTTTCCATTTCCAGGAACACGGTCTCGACGATCACCGTGCCGTTGGGGAACTTCCATCCCGGAGGCGATCCGGGAGCCGGCTGGGGGTAGGTCAGCGTTTCGAATTCCATCTTCGAATCGCCGGGCAGCGCGAGGAACCTCTGCTTGGTGGCCGTGTCGGCCCATTGCGGGGCGATCACGTCGTAGGGAATCAGTCCGGCGGCGGGGGTCAGCGTCTTGACCGAGTCGAACAGGCCGGTGGCCGAGAGTGTCTTGGGGAAGTTGCTGACTCGACCGGCGTTGGGGTTGGGTACCAGTTCGTAGATGCGGCCGCTGACGTGGTCGAGCAGGTAGAGTTCGCCCTGGCCGTCCTGTCCGAAGCCGACCAGCCGCATGCTCGAATCGACCAGCTCCGATGACGAGACCAGTTTCTCCTGCTTGCGGTCGAAGCGGAGTTGCCAGATGCGGCCGGTGTCGTAGTCGCCGTAGACGTAGGCGCCTTTGAGTTTCTTGAGTTTTGTGCCGTGGTAGACGAAGCCGCCGGTGATCGAGCGGAAGTTGGCGTGGTCGTGTTCGATGATCGGAGGGACGATCGCGGTCGGGCCACGGGGGCGTTCGGGTTCGAACGGGTGAGACCCCTCGGTGATGCTCCAGCCGTAGTTGCCGCCGCGTTCGATCCGGAAGACCATTTCCCAGAGGTCCTGGCCGATGTTGCCGGTCCAGAGGTCACCGGTGGCGGTGTCGAAGCTCATCTTCCACGGCTGCCTGAGCCCGTAGGCCCAGATCTCCGGGCGTGCGCCCTGGGTTTTCAGAAAGGGATTGTCGCGGGGCACGGTGTAGGGGAGCTTCTCACCGGGATGGTCGACGTCGATACGGAGAATGGCACCGGAGAGGTTGGTGAGGTCCTGGCCGGTGAGGTAGAGGTCGGCGATGCCACTGCTGTCACCGGTGGCGATGTAGAGATACCCGTCGGGGCCGAATTGCAGGCAGCCGCCGTTGTGTCCGCCCGAAGGCCACTCGAGCAGGATCTGCTCACTCCTGGGATCGCAGCGGGGCGGTTCGCCCGGCAGCACGCGGAACCGCGACACACGGCTCCCCCGGGGCAGTTCTTCGGTGTTGGAGGTGACGATCGTGGCGTAGGCGTAGCGGACCCTGGGGTACCTGGGGTGCAGGGCGAAGCCGTAGGCCGCGAGTGTCTTGGGCTTGGTGCGGCCGAGTACCTCGTTGGCGTCGAGCACCAGGTCGGGCTTGGCCGTCTTGCGGTCGAGTGGGACCGAGTAGATCCGGCCGTATCGCTCGACGACCAGCAGCCGGTTGATGCCGGCCGAGTAGTTCATGTCGAGCGGTTCGTCGAAGGTCAGGTTGGGGAAGGCGACCCGTGTCAGGTAGGGGCTGGGCGGATCGGGGGAACCCTTGACCCGTGAGGTGGTCCAGGCGACCCGGGCCCTGGTACTGAACGAGGCCTTGTCGGCGGCCGACGACGGTGTCGTGGCACAGAGGGGGCCCAAGACGAACAGCATCCCTACGAGCGAACGGACAAAGATCTTCACGGAAGAACTCCTGCGGAGGCAAGACTCGGGCCCTCAGCATACCGTCTCGAAATCATGACAACCACGACAACCACCCGGGTGTCCGCCTGCGGTGGCGTGTTGGCATTGAGGGTATAAAGATCAATGCACCTTGATCCGACGAATCGCCGATCAGTAGAATTGTGGGGCGTGATTCATTGAGCGATGAAAGGGTGGCATGAGGCCGAAGCGAGTGGACGAGAGCCTGTTGATGCGACGGCGCAGCTTCCTGAAATCGGGGCTGTCGGCCGGCGGCTTGACGGGGTTCGGGTTGTCGCTGCCCGAGTTGTTTTCGTCGCGGGCCCGGGCCCAGGCAGCCGACTCGGGGACCTCGGGCCGTGCCAAGTCCTGCATCCTGCTGTACATGACCGGCGGTCCGGCTCAGCAGGAGACCTTCGACATGAAGCCGAAGGCCAACCAGGGCTACCGGGGCGACTTCAACCCGATCGAGACCACCGTCGGGGGCATGCAGGTCTGTGAGCACCTGCCGATGATGGCCGGTGTGGCCGAGCACTTCTCGGTGATCCGCTCGACGTTCCACAACAGCAACACGCACGGCATCGGCGTGCACTACAACATGACCGGTCTGAAGAACGCTCCCCGCAGCCGCGGTGAGCCTCAGATGGACCGCGTCGATCCGCCGTGTGTGGGGGGTGTGATCAGGCAATTGCGAGGCGACCGCAACGGGCTGCCGGCCTCGGTGCACCTGCCGGTCCGTATTGGCGACCAGAACAACTTCCAGTGGGGTGGCCAGCACGCGGGGTTCCTGGGTCCGAACTACGATCCGCTGATGCTGATTGACGAGTCGTGGCAGCCGGGCACTCTGCCTCCGGGCTTCCGCCCTCCCAAGGGGGTTGGTGACCGACGTCAGGCGAATCGTCAGCAGTTGCTGAGCCGGGTCGAGGAGTCACGCGGCACGGTGTCGTTGGCCGAGGCCAATTACGGGCGGTTCCAGCAGCAGGCATTGGACATCCTGGGATCGAACTCGGCGTGGCGGGCGTTTACGTTCGATGATGAGTCGCCCGAGACCCTGGCCCGATATGGTGACAACAAGTTCGGCCGCAGCTGCCTGGTGGCCCGGCGGCTGGTCGAGGCGGGTGTGGGCCTGGTGACGGTGCCCTGGATGTACCTGCACTCGACGAAGAACTTCGACACGCACGACAAGCACTTCAAGGTCATGAAGGACCTGCTCTTGCCTCCGATGGACCGGGCCTTCTCGGCGTTGATCGAGGACCTCGGCCAACGGGGTCGTCTGGATGAGACGCTGATCGCCTGGACGGGCGAATTCGGCCGGACTCCCAAGGTCAACAAGAAGGCCGGCCGCGACCACTGGGGTTCGGTTTACAGCACGGTGCTGGCCGGCGGCGGCATCCGTGGCGGGCAGGTGTACGGGTCCAGCGACAAGATCGCCGGCCTCCCGGCCGACAACCCGGTGCACGTCCGCGACTTCATCGCCACGATCTACCACGCGCTGGGTTACGGCCCGGACACCCGCGTGGTCGACCCGACCGGGCGTCCGTACTTCGTCGTCGAGGGCACCCCGGTCCACTCGCTGTTCTAGCCCGCCTGCGGCGGGTTGAAGAACTCGGACCCTGGGGTCTGATCCGCCTGCGGCGGACCCACAACGGGGTTTGCTCCACCAGTCGCGTTTCACAGGCGGGGCCTGACCCCCTCTTCGAGTTGCAACGAGTGCTGGTTGAAAAGGGGTCAGGCCCCGCCTGCGTGCCGTTCTGGGTGGAGCGGGATTTTCTGTGGGCGGCGTCTGACCCCGTCCCATCCCCAAACTTGTGTTTTTCAACAGGCTGCTAGGCCCGGCGGCTCGCTTTCGCCGTGCCGCTTCCCGTGGCACAATCGGCTCTTCGACAGACCGGTTGTACGCACCGCTGGGGATCCTCGACTCATGTCACAGGTGGAACAAGATCGCCAGGCGATTTTCGACGCGAAGCAGAAGGGCGGCCTGGCCACCTTGCTGACCTTTTCCCGCCTGTCGGGTCCGGGTTGGTTGCAGGGTGCGATCACTCTGGGCGGCGGTTCCCTCGGCGGCAGTCTCTACCTGGGCATGATCGCCGGCTACGACCTGCTGTGGCTGCAGCCGTTGATGCTGATCCTGGGCATCGTGATGCTCAGTGCCATCGGCTACGTCGCGCTCTCGACAAAGCAGCGTCCGTTCGAGGCGATCAACGAGCACGTCAGTCCGGTTTTGGGCTGGGGCTGGGCGATTGCCACCCTGATGGCCAACCTGGTCTGGGCGATGCCTCAGTTCGCCCTGGGCACCGCGGCGATGCAGCAGAACCTGGGGCTGTTCAACGGCGAGAACGGTGACGTGATCTGCACCGTGATCCTGCTGGGTGTTTCGACCGTGATCGTCTTTTCCTACGACCGGGGCGGCAGCGGTCTGAAGATGTTCGAGATCATGCTCAAGGTGATGGTCGGCGTGATCGTGTTTTGCTTCTTTGGCGTGGTGGTGGCGATGGGACTCGAGGGGGCCTTGCCGTGGGGCGAGGTCCTGGGGGGGTTCGTGCCCGACATCAGCCTGTTATGGAGTGTCCCCGAATCCTACACCGTGGCTTTGGCCGATTCGGGGTCGAACCAGTCGTACTGGGAGGCCGAGATACTCCACAGCCAGCGTGGTCGGATGGTGACTGCGGCGGCCACGGCGGTGGGGATCAACATGACCTTCCTGCTGCCCTACTCGCTGCTGAAACGCAAGTGGGACCGTGACTTCCGCGGGCTGGCCGTCTTTGATCTCTCGGTGGGCCTCTTCTTCCCCTTCGTGCTGGCGACCAGCTGCGTGGTGATCGCCGCGGCCACCCAGTTCCACGGCCAGCCCGATGCGAGGCTGTTGGGTGAGGGTGACGGCACGGTGGTACCCAAGGTGGTGCAGGGCAAGTTTGAAGGCCACCTGCAGAAGCTGATGGACAGCCAGGGTGTGACGGCAAAACTCGAGTCGATGACCTCCGAGGGAAAGCGTGAACACATCTCCGGGATGCCGATCGCCGATCGGCGGCTGGCGGCGATGCTGATCGACTACGACTCGGGCGCGTTGGCGCTGTCGCTCGAGAAGCTCACCGGCAAGGGGGTCGCTCAGACGGTCTTCGGCATCGGAGTGCTGGGCATGGCCGTTTCGACGATCATCATCCTGATGCTGATCAACGGTTTCACCATCTGCGAGATGCTCGGCAAGCCGTCCGAGGGGACTCTGCACCGCATCGGAACGGTGCTGCCGGGATTGACCGGAGGGATCGGGGCGCTGCTGCTGTGGAAGACGAGCGCGAAGTTCTACGTCGTTCAGCCGACAAGCATCTTCGGCATGATGCTGCTGCCGATTGCCTACCTGACCTTCTTCCTGATGATGAACAACAAGGCCCTGCTGGGCGACAACCTGCCGCGGGGTGGCAAGCGGGTGGCGATCAACCTGGCGATGGGTGTGGCCCTGGGAGCCGCGACGATCGGAGCGGGCTGGTCGATCTGGACCAAGGCCGGTGTCGCCGGCGTGGGGCTGGTCGTGATCTTCCTGGGCCTGGCAGTCGTGGTGCACTTCGTTCGAGGCTCCCGCTCGCCCCACCACGCCCCGACATATACCAACCCCCTGGCGATCGGGTCGCTGGTCTCGGGAGTGATCGGCGTGATGCTGGCCTTCATGTGCCTCGGCAGTATCGGGTCGGACAGGGGCGCGGGCGGGGGTTTCGAGTTCGAAGCGGGTGGAATCGCCGTCCTGGCTGCGGTCGTGCTCGGTCTAATCGCGCTCCGCCAGATCAAGGCCGGCAAGGGCAGTGGCCGCGGATTGGCCATCGGCGGCATCATCTTCGGCATCCTCGTACCGCTGGGGCTGCTGGCCCTCATCGCCTCGTACATGTAACTGGGGGGCGATGGAGTTGCGGACCCCCTGGCCGGCTCCGCAGCGGATGCGGGAGAGGAGTGATCCGATGCGTGGTTGGTCGCTGCTGGTCGCCGTGGTGCTGCTGGGCCCGTTGACGTCGCCTGCGGCCGATCGACCCAACGTGGTCTTCTTCCTGGTCGACGACCTGGGATGGAGGGACCTGGGCTGCTTTGGCAGTTCGTTTTACGACACGCCGCATGTCGACGGCCTGGCCAGATCGGGCATGCGGTTTACCAATGCCTACGCCGCCTGTCCGGTCTGCAGCCCCACTCGGGCCAGTATCCTGACCGGGCGGTACCCGTCGCGCACCGGCATCACCGACTACATCAACGCCGCAGGCGGCAACCAGCCCCGGCGGTGGCGACGCAACACCCGGCTGTTGCCGGCCGCCTACAGCGACCGGATGGCTCACAGCGAGGTGACGCTGGCCGAGGCCTTGAAGGGGGCGGGCTACGCGACGTTTTTTGCCGGCAAGTGGCACCTGGGTCCCGAGGGGTTCTGGCCCGAGAGCCAGGGATTCGATGTCAACCAGGGAGGGATCACCCGCGGAGGCCCCTACGGCGGCAAGAAGTACTTCTCACCCTACGGCAACCCGAGATTGAAGGACGGTCCTGCGGGTGAGCACCTGCCGGCACGCCTGGCCCGGGAGACGGTGAAGTTCATCGAGGCGAACCGCAAGAAACCCTTCCTGGCGTACCTCTCGTTCTACTCGGTCCACACCCCCCTGATGGCTCGCAAGGATCTCCGCGAGAAGTACCAGGCCAAGCGGAAGAGCCTGGACGCTGGGGCCGTGGCGGGAGAGTTTTCCAGGAAGGAGCATCTGCGACGGGTCCGCACGCTGCAGGCTCATGCCGTTTATGCCGGCATGATCGAGGCGATGGACGCGGCGGTCGGGACGGTGCTGGATGGGTTGAAGCGGCTGGGACTCGATCGGAACACGGTCGTGTTCTTCATGTCAGACAACGGCGGTCTGTCGACGTCCGAGGGGCACCCGACCAGCAACCTGCCGCTGCGGGGCGGCAAGGGTTGGATCTACGAGGGAGGAATTCGCGAGCCGATGATCGTGCGCTGGCCGGGTGTCACCACCGCGGGCAGCGTCTGCGACCAGGTGGTCACCAGCACCGATTTCTACCCGACGATCCTCGAAATCACCGGCCTGAAGCCTCGACCCGATCAACACCGAGATGGGATGAGCTTCGTGAAGCTGCTGAAGGGCCGCAAGCGGGACCGGGGTCCGGTGCTTTGGCATTATCCTCACTACGGCAACCAGGGCGGGGCTCCTGCCGGGGCCATTCGAGACGGGCGATGGAAGCTGATCGAGTGGTACGAGACGGGGCGGGTCGAGCTGTTCGATCTTGATGATGACATGGGCGAGAGCCGGGACCTGGCCCGGGCGAAGCCCGATCGGACCCGAGCGATGCAGGCGGTGCTGCACCGGATGCTGAAGGAGACCGGTGCGGTGATGCCGTCGCACAATGAGCGGTTCGATGAGAACAAGCGAGAGGGACGGTGACCGCGGCGGGGGTGGGGGTGTTCGGCCTCAGGCTTTCAGGCCCGCAGGCGATCTCCGCTCTTGCACACAATCCGACCCCGTGACCATCATCCGGGCTCCTACATCGGGGTGCAGCCGTGGGCGAACGGGTCGAATCGGAGTCATCAGGTGATTCGTCTGCCCAGGGTCGGTTTCGAGCTTGGTTGCGTCGAGTCGTCCTGTACCTGCTGGTTCCCTACCTGGCGCTGGTGGTGATGTTTGCCTGGTTGCAGCGGTCGATGATGTACTTTCCCACGCGGGTGGCGTCTCTGCCGGCGGCCGAGTGCGGTCTGCCTCGGGGGCAGGTTCACGAGATCGAGGTACCGGTTGGCGACGACCTGCTGCTGCACGGCTGGCTGGCGCTGGCCCGGGGTCAGTCGGCCGATGATCTTGCCGGGGCCCTGGCACGACTCTTCGACGACAGATCACTGCTGCTGTATTTCCCCGGCAATGCCGGTCACCGCGGCTACCGGGCTGGCTCGATCGCCGGCTTCACTGACGTGGGACTCGACGTGGTGCTCGTAGATTTCCGCGGCTATGCCGAAAACTCTGGAACACCGACCGAGGCGTCACTGCACGCTGATGCACACAGCATCCAGCTCTGGCTGGCGGCTCACGGAGTTGCTCCCGATCGGCTGATCCTGTTCGGAGAATCGCTGGGGTGTGCCGTGGCGGTTCGCCTGGCGGCGGAGATGTGCCGCGGCGGCACTCCGCCGGGTGGGCTGGTTCTGAGGGCTCCGTTTTCGTCGATGACCGACACCGGCAGCCACAACTACCCCTGGCTGCCGGTTCGCTGGCTGCTGCTGGACCGTTACGAGTCGATCGACCACATCGGCGACGTGACCTGTCCCCTGGCAATCGTGCACGGAACCGAGGATCGGCTGATTCCGATTCGCCTGTCCAGGAAGCTGTTTGAAGCCGCTCCGTCCCACTCGGCCACCGGGGTCAAGCGGCGGTTTATTGAGCTGCCGGGAGTGGGTCACAACGGGATCCCGATGGAGCCGATTGTCGAGGCGGCCCGCGGTATGATGCTGGGAGCTGAAAACCTCAATGGAGACCCGGGACATGCAGGGTGAGATGCAGGGTGAGATGCAGACACGGCGTGACTTCATCGCGGCAGGAGCAGCCCTGGCCGCCGGTGGTACGTTGGAGGCAGTCGTCTCGGCCGAGTCGAAGAAGTCCTTCCGGCTCAGTTACATCGTCGGGGCCTGCATGTACGGCACGAAGCCTCTGGCGGAGATCCTGCCGGAGGTCCGCAAGTGCGGGGCCGAGTCGGTCGAGTTCTGGGCGCGGCCGCATGGCAACCAGCGGGAGCAGGTCGACGAACTGGGAGTCGACGTTGTGCGGGACCTGTTGAGGAAGAACAAGGTCCGGATGGGGAGCATGACCTGCTTCAAGTACGGAGTCTTCGGCATGCAGCCGGAGATGAAGTTGCTGAAAGCGCTGGGCGGCGACATGGTGATCTGCAATTCCATCGGGCCCCGCAACCTGACCGGCGATCCGCTGAAATCGGCGGTGAAGGCGTTGGCCGAGAAACTGAAGCCTCACGTGGCGGCTGCCGAGGAGATCGGGGTGAGGATCGGGATCGAGAATCACAGCGGGACAATCATCAATTCGCCCGAATCGCAATTGATGCTGATGGACCTGCTGCCGCCGGAACACATCGGGATCGCCCTGGCCGGTTATCACATGCCTCAGGATCCGGAGCTGATCGGCAAGCACATCGTACGGCTGGGCAAGCGGCTGGTGCACTTCCAGGCGTGGGAGCACGGGATGGGCTGCAGCAAGAAGCTGCCCAAGGCCCAGGAGCTGATGCAGATGCCCGGTCGCGGGCCGCTGGATTTCCGGCCGATTGTGGCGGGCCTGAAGCGGATCAAGTACCGCGGCCGTGTGGAGATCTTCATGCACCCGGTGCCGCGTGGGGTGCCGATCCTGGAGACGACCGCGAAGGTGACCGCGGAGATCAACCGGGCGCGGGCGTACCTGGATCGGTGTGCGGCTTCGGCCTGAGCGTCAGACCCTGGGCAACTCGTACCCCTTGCGGTATTCGCGGGTCAGGTACTGGTTGGCCGACTTGTCGTTGGTGAAGGTTTCGGTCTCGGCGTCGAATTCCAGCCGCTTGCCGGTGCGGTAGGCGATGTTGCCGAGGTGGCAGAGCATGGCCGAGAGGTGTCCTTCGAGGATGTCGGCGATGAGTTCGTCCTGCTTGCGGTTTTTGACGCAGTCGATGAAGTTCCGGTAGTGGCCTCCGTCGTCGCTCCACTTCTTGTAGAACGACTTCCCCGGTTTGCCCTTCTGGTGGAAGATCCGGTATCCATCCCGGTCGACCATCATGTAGCCCTGGTCGCCGAAGAAGATGTTGTCATTGTCGTTCATGTGCGATTGCATGCGGTAGGGCGTGAAGTCGCGTTGTTCGAAGACGTACAGCAGGTCGTCGTACTCCCAGGTCACGACCATCGCGTCGGGCACCTCGTGTGCGTCACCGGCCCATCCCAGCTTGGCTCCGCTGCAACTGACCGCCTTGGGTGCACCGAGGTTCAGTGCCCAGCGTCCGATGTCGACCTGGTGGACTCCGTCGTTGCCCAGGTCCCCGGTGCCGTAGTCCCACAGCCAGTGCCAGCCCGAGTGAAACCGATTTCGGTTGAAGGGTCGCTTGGGGGCCGGTCCCATCCAGAGGTCGTAGTTGACGCCCTTGGGGACGGCTTCGTCCTTGCGATGAGCCATCCGGCCACGCCGCTGGTTGTTGATGGCCTTGACCATCATCACCTTGCCGATGGCGCCTTCGGCGATGAGTTTCCAGGCCTGCTTGTAGTGGGGCGCGGCTCTGAGGTTGGTGCCGTGCTGGACGATCCGCTTGTGCTTGCGTGCTGCGGTGACCGCGACCCGGCCCTCGTGGACATTGTGCGAGGCGGGTTTTTCGACGTAGACATCCTTGCCGGCCAGGCAGGCGTTGATCGTGATCGGTGCGTGCCAGTGGTCGGGAGTGGCCACGGCCAGGGCATCGACGTCGCGTCGATCCAGCAGGGTGCGGTAATCGACGACGTACTCGGGACGTCGGCCGCTGAGTTGGCCGATCTGGCTGCACAGTGCCTGCCCGCGACTCTCGTCGACGTCGCAGACGGCCACCACCTGGCTGTGCTTGATCTGTGCAAACGCGCGGGCGAGGCTGGCTCCACGACCACAACCCAGCACGGCGACGTTGACCGTTTCGCTGGGTGCGGCGGCTTCGAGGGTCCCGAGTCCCGTGGCGGCCAGCGCGGCGGCACTTCCCAGGAACGTGCGTCGGTCGGTCGGGTACATGATCGGCTCCGGTCGGGGACACGTGAGGTGGTTGCTGACCGCATGCTACCCGTGCCGACCTTGCAGTCTCAAGCCGCTGAAGGCAGATTGCGTGGGGTAACCCACAGGCCTTAGAATCGGGGCCGATGGCCTTCCTGTCAGGGAGTTGAAAATGAGCTGGCGGCGACGGGACGTTTTGCAGGTGGGTGGCCTGGGGGCCCTGGGACTCTCGTTGCCCGACGTGCTTGCCGCAGACCCGTCCCGGGCCACGGCCAAAGGCTGCATCCTCTTCTTCATGGAAGGGGGACCCAGCCAGATCGACATGTGGGACATGAAGCCCGAGGCTCCCGAGAACATCCGGGGTCCGCTGAAACCGATCGACACGACGATTCCCGGCTACCAGCTGTGCGAGCACCTGCCGCAACTGGCCCGTCAGATGCACCATTTCAGCGTGGTCCGATCGGTCAACCACACCATCGTCGACCACAACGCCAGCTCGTACTTCATGTTGACCGGCCAGGTTCCTCTGAAGGACTCGCAACTGATCCGAGGCTCTTCACCCTCGAACGCTCCGGCTTACGGCTCGGTGCTGGCGAAGCTGATGCCGACCGAGCGGGCCTTGCCGGATTACGTCCACCTGCCCAAGCGATTCTTCAATTGCGGCCACTTCATTCCCGGCGTCCTAGCCGGTTTCCTGGGCGACTCGTACGACCCGTTCATCGCCGGGGACCCCAGCCAGGGCGACTACCACGTTCCCGGTCTCGAACAGACCCTGGGCGAGGCCCGATTCGGGCAACGACGCCGGTTGCTGTCACAGCTGGACCGTGGTCTCGATGAACCGGTGCCGCCGCGGGCTCTGGATCGCAAGGATGTCTTCTACGAGAAGGCGTTCGATTTGATCACGGCGGCCGAGGCGCGTGAAGCATTTCGGCTGGATGACGAGCCCGAGTCGGTTCGGAAGCGATACGGGTTACGTCGCGAGGTGTCCGGTGTCCGCGGTGGCGGGCTGCCGCACCTGGGGCAGTGCCTGCTGCTGGCGAGGCGATTGATCGAGCGTGGCGTGAGGCTGGTGTCGGTCTGGGCCGGGGGGCAGGCCTTCGACGGGCACAAGGGGCATTACCAGAGCCTGGTCAAGGGGCTGTGTCCTCCGACGGACCAGGCACTTTCGGCGTTGGTCGAGGATCTTGCCGAGCGGGGCATGCTCGACGATACGCTGGTGGCCTGCCTGGCGGAGTTCGGCCGCACACCCAAGCTGGGGCAGGTGACCTCTTCGGCCGGTGCGACTCCCGATGGTCGTGACCACTGGCCGCATTGTTTCTCAATCCTGTTCGCCGGCGGCGGGATCAAGGGCGGCCTCGTGCACGGATCCTCCGATCGGTTCGCCGCCTATCCCCAGACCGACCCGGTCACTCCCGAGGATGTGGCGGCGACGATCTACACCGCGTTGGGGGTCGACCCCAGGCACCGGATCCGTGATCGATTCTCGAAACCGCAGACGCTCGCCGACGGTGAGGCGATCCGGCCGTTGTTTGGCTAGACAGCCCGTTTGATAATTCGAGCAGCGGGGGTCTGACGCCGCCCACCAAGAGTCCTGCTCCACCTGTCGCGTTCCGCAGGCGGGGCCTGACCCCTTCTTCGTGTTGCAGCGTGTGCTGGTTGAAAAGGGGTCAGGCC
>CAUZEQ010000131.1:0-12633 GCA_963578885.1 Planctomycetota bacterium | reverse complement strand
CCTCGCGAGTCCTTCCTTTCGATGCGGGCCGACGCCAGCGGGCGGCTGTTTGTCGGCGGCCGCGAGGCGGTGTTCGTCTACGAACCGGATGCCGATTCGGAAGCCGGTGGGTTGGGGAAGCGACGCGAGATCTTCCGGTTCCCGGCCGATTCGTGGGTCTATGACCTCGAGATTCGTGGCAACGACCTGTATGCGATGACCAACCGTGCCTTGTACCTGTTGCCCGGAGCGGTCACGAAGCGGACCGGGGTCCAGGCCAAGCGACTGGTCTGGGGCCACCCCGACTATCACCCTCACCAGTGTTTCCACGGCCTGGCCTGGGGTCCCGACGGCTACCTCTACCTGTCGCTGGGCGACATGCTGGTCTTCTACGGAGATTTCCGTCGCCCCGACCACTGGGGCCACTGGACGTTTTTCTGCCAGCCCGAGGGGACTCGGGTGCCGTATACCGGCGTCGGCGGGGTCCTCAGATGCCTGCCCGACGGCAGCGACCTGCAGGTGGTGGCCCGTGGCACCCGCAACAGTTGCGGACTGGTCTTCGACAGCCGCTGGAACCTGTTCACTCACGACAACGACCACGAGGGCCTGCCGCTGGACTACGTGCCCGGCCGCCTGCTGCACGTGACTCCCGGAGCCGATTTCGGCTGGCCGCGCGGGTGGATGCCCAGGAAGACTCCAGACCGGGCCGATCTGCTCAAGACGATGCTGGCCGACATGGGCCGTGGAATCCCGGTCGGGCAGACGTACTACGACGAGCCGGGGTTGCCCGAGGCGTACCGGGGCAACCTGCTGCTGGCCCGCTGGGGCCGTCGGGCGGTGACCCGCTACGAGGTGCGACGCCAGGGAGCGACGTTCCAGGCGACCGAGCATGTTGTGCTCGAGGGACTCGACACCGCCCGGCCGGTCGGGGTCGCGGTGGGCCGAGGAGGCAACATCTTTGTCACGCTCGCCTATATGGCTCACAACGAGGGGTCACCCGTCTACCGCAGCGACCTGCTGATGATCCGCTCCAGGGACCGCAGCGGCGGTCGCAAGTTTCGGGGTATCGACCTGATGCGGGTGAACCCGGAGCGGCTCTTCGCGGAACTCGACAGCGGAGCTTCGTGGCCGGCGCGGCGGGCCTACGTCGAGCTATTGCGGCGAGGCCCTGCGGCGGTCCGGGGTGTCGTGCGTCGACTGATGGCCTCGACCGCGGATCGACCCGAGTATCCTCACCTGGTCTGGCTGGCGGCTCATTCGGCCAGGCACGGCTGGGTCGATGCCGCTGCGGCCCTGTCGCACCTGGTGAAGCTGGCCGGCGACCGGCAGTCCCTTGCCCGACCGGTGGTCGTGCGTGCGTTGGCCGAATACTTTGCCGACGAGCCGGGGTTGGCGGCGACCTGGGACGGGTTGCTCGAGGATCGCGATCCTCGGGTGCAGCACTTTGCCGTCATCGCCCAGGCCCGCCGACGGTTTCCCAGCCTGGACCGGATCGCGGCCGGGCCCGCACAATCCTCAGACACCTACATCCGCCAGACCGCGTTTCAGCTGCTGGCACGAAAGGCCTCGCTGAAGGCACTGGGCGGGTGGGCCGGATCCGACAACCACAAGCTGCGGCTGGCGGCGGTGCTCGCCATCGGAACCCGGCTGACGATCCCGCCGGCGGTGGGCAGTCTTCGGCCCGGAATGCCACTGGGCGGCTGGCCCAGCGACAAGGTCTACAAGGTGACCTATGTCGGCGAAACGGTCGACCTGAGACAGTTGGGGCGAGTCGGAGTCTTCTCGACGGCCGACCACTGGGCCGCCGGAAAGCGGACCTCCGAGCAGGAGACGCTGTTCGCTTTGCTCGTCGCGAGGCTGAAGGACCCCTCCGAAGCGGTTCGGCTGCAGGCGGCTCACTTCCTGTCGCTGACCCGGGATGCCCGCTCGGAACCGCTGGTCGAGGTGGTCCGGGTAGAGAGCCAGCAGCAGCGATTGAAGCGGGCTCCGATCCGCGGCATCTCGGAACTGTGGGTCGCCGGTCCGTTTGCCGATCGCGAGGCGGGGTTCGAGACGGTGCATCCGCCCGAGACTCGTGCGGTGGATCTTGCGGGGACCTACAAGTCGGACGGGCGGACGATCAAGTGGTTGAAACTGAAGTCGAGCCGAATGTTCGACTTTCACAAGCGGTACGGTGACACCGACGGAGCGTCGTGCTACGCCTACCTGCGGCTGATCAGCCCGCGTCGACAGCAGGTGCTGATCACTCCGGGGTCGGATGACGGCCTGAAGGTCTGGGTCAATGGCACGGTGGTGCACGAACACGACACCGTCCGGGGTGGCCTGCCGCTGCAGGACGTGATCTTCGCCGAGCTGCAGCCGGGCAGCAACGAGCTGCTGTTTCGAGTGCGAAATGTCCTCGGCGAACACTGCCTGTACCTGCACTACCGCTCGTTGGGCGGATCGGTGCAGCCGACGCTGCCCGAGCCGCTGGATGCCGGAGGATTGGCGGCGCGGCTGAAGGAGGCGGTGCGAGGTGGCAAGCAGAAGGTCGGAGCGAAGTTCCTGGCTGTCGATTGGGCGGCCGAAGTGACCCGGGGTGACAAGGCTCGAGGCGCAAAGCTGTTTGCCGCATCGGGGATCGGGTGTGCAAAGTGCCACGCGGCCCGCGGGCTGGCCGCGGTTCCCGGAGCACCCAGCCTGGTTGGGGCCGGCCGGAGATTCACGGTGCCGTACCTGGTCGAGAGTGTCCTGCTGCCCAATCGCAAGGTCTCGCCGGTGTTTCGCTCGACGGTCATCGTCACCAACAGCGGCAAGACCGTGACCGGACTGGTCGTGGGCGAAACCGGCCAGGCCCTGACCGTGCTGACCTCCGAAGCGAAGCGGGTCGAGATTCCCCGTGCCGAGATCGAGACGAGGAAGACACAAAACGTGTCGTCGATGCCGCCGGGACTGGTCAAGACCCCCGCAGAACTCCGCGACCTGATCGCCTACCTGCTTTCGCAGTGACGCGACGGGTCAGGCCAGCTCAATCGGCCGCCTGGCCTCACCGAACCGGCTGATGTCGACCCCCAGCCGCTGCAGCAGGGCCAGGTGCAGTCGCGACATCGACACGGCCTTCGCCGGTTTGAGCAACCGTCCGCCGGGGATCGTCCCACCGCCCCCGCCGGCCAGCAGCAGCGGGAGGTTGGCTTCGGCATGAGCGTGTCCGTCGGCGAGGCTCGAGCCGTAGACGATCATCGAGTTGTCCAGCAGCGTCCGTTGACCTTCGGAGATCGACCTCAGCCGGCCCAGGAACCAGGCCACCTGTTCGTGGTGCCAACCTGTGACGAGGTTGTACATCCGTTTCTTTTCGGCCGCGGACTTCCACGACGTGATGCCGTCGTCGTCCTCGGTCTTGCCGTCGTAGTTTTTCCAGTGCGAGAGCGCGTGCCAGGTGCCCCTGACGCCGTTGACAAAGCTGAAGTCGCGGTTGCTCTGGCCGTGGTCAAGCATGAAGGTCGCGACGCGGGTCGCGTCGGCCCAGAAGGCCAGCACGATCATCTCGAGCATGACCCTGAGGTATTCGCGGTGCGAGGTGGGGATCGCCGGGCCGGGCCGCCGCGGCGGGTGCGGCAGGTCCCCCACGCGGGTGGCCTGCCGGTCGGCGAACTCGAGCCGCCGTTCGATGCTGCGGATCGACTCGAGGTATTCGTCGAGCTTGCGTCGGTCGGCGAAGCTGCAGCGTTGCTTCAGGGACCTGGCGTCGTCTCCGACGAGGTCGAGAATCGAGTGTTCTGGATCCGTGCCGGGCCCGCGGCGGAACATCCGATCGAAGATCACTCGCGGCTCGATGTCGCGGGGAGCGGGAGTATTGTGCGAGGACCAGGAGAGCGTGTTACGAACCAGGCTGTTGCTGAAGAAGCCCTCGCCGCGGAGTGACAGTTCCAGCGACGGCAGCAGCGTGTGGTGGCCGATGCTGCGGGCTGCGAGTTGGTCGGCGGAGGTGCCTCCGGCGTCGATCCGGCGTTCGCAGTAGTCTCCGGCGGTCAGCCAGGTCGCGGTGCCCGCCCCGTGGCCGTTGCCCCGGGGTGTCCACATGTTGCGGATGACCGTCAGCTGGTCCTGGTAGGGCTGCAGAGGGGCCATCCAGCGATTGAGGCGTGTGATCCGGCCGTTGCGATCGACCGCTTGCGGGTCCCAGGCCCCGTCGGCCACGCCGTTGGGGAAGTAGAGGTAGGCCAGCCGTCGGGGTGAGGGCGATTCGGCGTCGGCGGGTGCGGCCGCCTCGGTGTAGGGACTCATCACCTCCAGCAGCGGCAGCGCAACCGCGGCGCCGGTTCCCTGCAGCATGCTGCGGCGCGAGATGGCGTAGCGATGGGTCATGGCAGGGCCTCACTCATCTGGGGCTCGTTCGGGAATCCGAAGTCCCTCAGACGATTGTATCGGTCGTTTCCATCAGCGACCAACGGCCAATGGGCGCGTGTCCCCCCCGGCACTCACGTCGACCGGGGTCAGTGGCTGTCGTAGGATGGACCGAGGGGATCGTTGAGGAGGTTTCGAGTTTGTCGCTGTCGGCAACACAATCGCGTCGTCTGTTCGCCTGGGCTTTGCTGATGGTCGGGGTGGTTCCGCATCTCGGTGCGGCCGAGACACCGTTTGCTGAGCAGATCGACCGGATCATCGATGCGGCCCACCGCCGCGATGGCCTGCAAGGGGCCAAGCTGGCCGATGATGCGGAGTTCCTGAGACGGGTGTACCTGGACCTGGCGGGTGTGGTGCCGACGCAGAAGCAGGCCCGCGAGTTTTTTGAGGATACGAGCGAGGGAAAACGCGAGAGGCTGATCGACCGGCTGCTGGCCGCTCCGACGTTTTCGCTGCAGATGGCCCGGGTGTTCGACGCGATGCTGGTCGAACGACGGGTGGCCACGATCCCGTCCTATGACTTCAAGCCCGCCGAATGGCAGGACTGGCTGGCCACGGCGTTTCGCGAAAACATGTCGTGGGATCGCCTGTCGGCGGCCATGCTGCAGAGTGACGGGACGAGTGACACGGGGGCTGCTGCCGCGAGGTTCTACCTGGTGCGCGACGTCGAGCCCCACCTGCTCGCCCGCGACATCGGTCGGCTGTTCCTGGGCAAGGACCTGCAGTGTGCCCAGTGTCACGATGACCCCAGGATCAAGACCTACCTCCAGGCGGACTACTACGGCCTGTACGCGTTCGTCAGCCGGCTGAAGCACTTCCGGGACGACAAGCAGAAGATGAACTTCGTCACCGAAAAAGCCGCCGGCGACGTTTCCTTCACCTCGGCATTCAGCGGAGAAATGGGAAAGACCAACCCGCTGTTGCCCGGGGGCGAGATGATCGCCGATCCCACTCTGGTCAAGGGCAAGGAGTACCAGGTCAAGCCCGAGAAGGGCCAGATGGGGATTCCGACCTACAGCCGCCGACTGCAATTGGCCCGGCAGCTGCCTCGGAAGCAGACAATCGGATTCTCCAGGAATATCACCAATCGGCTCTGGGACCAGATGCTCGGTCGAGGGCTGGTCCACCCCCTGGACATGCATCATCCCGACAACCCCCCGTCACATCCCGAGCTGCTCGATCGGCTGAGCCAGAGATTCGAGGCGACCGGTTATGACATTCGTGGGCTGTTGCGGGAGATTGCGCTGACACGGGCCTACCAGCGATCGAGTCGGTTGCCCGAGGGTGCCGATCCGAAGCGACCGCCGGCGGCCAGGGACTTCGTCGTGGCTGCGTTGCGTCCCCTGACGCCGGAACAGCTGGGGTGGAGTGTGATGCAGGTCACCGGCCGATTGTCCTCGCGGATCGAGCGATTCGACAGGAAGCTGCGCGAAGCGGCCGAGAAGAAGCCCGAGAAGAACCCCGAGAAGGCATCTGCCAAGACACCTCAAACGGGACCGCCTCCGATCGACTCCGATGCCCCCGCCGGGCCGGATGAACGGAACTGGCAGGCGCACCGACAGGCGTACCGCGAGCTTGCTACCGAGTTGAGCGGCCTGTTCACGGTCTTTTCACGGTTGCCCGGTCAGCCTGACAACGGCTTTCAGCCATCCGTCGACCAGGCACTGTTCCTGCTCAACAGCGAGCAGATGGTCAAGTTCACCGGGGACTTCCCACTGCTGGATCGTTTGACACCTCTGGCCGACAAACCCGATGACCTGGTCTCGGGGTTGTACCTGTCGATCCTGGCCCGGCTTCCTGCGGACGAGGAACGGCGGGAGGTAGCCGGATTGTTGGCGGGGACGAAGACCGTTGAGGAGCGTCGAGCGGTGATTCGGCGGATCATCTGGGGGTTACTGGTCTCGGCGGAGTTTCGTCTGAATCATTGAACGCGAGGAGTTCGACGTGCAGGGACAGGGTCAACCGCAGCGGCACGAGCCAGCCGGCAAGTGCCGAGACGTACAGCACGTCTCTCGACGCGGCCTGTTGCGGAGCACTCTGGGCGGTGCCGTGGGAGCCGCGATCGGCGGACGGACTGTTTTTGAGGCAGAGGCAGCGGCAGCGGCCGTGCCGCCGCCGAAGAAACTGCTGTTGCTGTTTCTCTCGGGCGGGGCCAGCCAGTTGGAGACCTTCGATCCCAAGCCCGACTCAAAGTACGGCGGCCCGTTTCGGCCGATTGCCACCTCGATTCCGGGGATCCAGATCGGTGAACTGCTGCCTCACACGGCTACGATCCTCGATCGCCTGGCAGTGATCCGCAGCGTGAACACCGGTGAGACCAGCCACTTTCGTGGTCACTATCTGCTGCAGTCGGGCCGCAAGGTACCGGGGTATCCGGTGCTCGGTTCGGTGATGGCCCGGTTGCTTGAGCGTCCCGGAGACGAATTGCCCGGCTACGTGACGATGCGGAGGCATCATCCTCAGGCCTATACCGATGTCGGCGACGCGGGGTTCCTGGGCCCGCGTTACGAGGGAGTCATGATCATCGACGGCAAGCCTCCGGCCAATATCGCTCGCCCCGACGCGATCGATGCGGTCACGGTGAAGACCCGGGATCACATTCGCCGGTTGACCAACCGGCGATTCCTGCAGCGACGTGTGCCCCGGTCGATCCAGTCGTACTCGGACAGCTACCACAAGGCCGACGCGTTGATGAGGCGACGCGAGGTGTTTGATCTCGAACGCGAGTCGGCCGCGGATCGTGCCCGTTACGGCGATCATCACTTCGGTCGCAATTGCCTGCTGGCCCGGCGGTTGCTGGAAGCGGGTGTGCACTGCGTGAAGGTGGCCCACCATGACTGGGACGCGCACTTCGAGAACTTCCACTGGCAGCGGCAGCGGTGCCTGGAGTTCGACCGGACTTTCGTGACCCTGCTCGATGATTTCCGGGATCGCGGCCTGCTCGATGAGACCCTGGTCGTGATCATGGGTGAGATGGGACGGACGCCGCGGATCAACTACTACGGCGGCCGTGACCACTGGGGAGATGCCTGGTCGATGGCGTTTGCCGGATGCGGGATCAAGCCGGGAGTGGTCCTGGGCAAGACCAACGCTCTGGGGACCGAGGTGGTCGACGGGGCCGTCGATGCCGGGGACCTGTTCCACACGATCATGGCCGCGATGGGACTGGATCCGAAGGGGAACTACCAGGTCGGTGGCCGCGACAACCCGATCGCTGATCCTGCCATGTCGGCGATCAGGGAGGTGTTGGCCTGATGGTGTTTTCGGATACGAAGCTGGATCCGGCTGCCACAAGGCGTCTGCGTGAGTTCGCTCACGAGACTCCGTTGATGTCGTGCGTGGTGGACCCGAGTGGTCGCTGGTGTTTTGCCGGAGGCCGCAGCCGCCGGATCTACATTACCGATCTCAACAGCGGTGAGATCGAGGCGTTGGAAGATCATGAGAGCTGGGTGGTGACCTCGACCCGCTGGGGTAGCTCGGGTGTGCCGGTGAGATCACCGGAGGCCGAGCTGGAGCCACCTCCACCCCCTCTGCCGCGAGACCTCAGCGACAAGGACAACGGTCCACTGAAGCCAGGCGGGGTTTCGCACGAGGAATCTCTGGTCTTGACCGGCGACCTGGTCGGCCGGTTGATTTGCTGGGACACGCTGGGACCCTGGCCGGAGCTCCGCTGGAGCGTCGAGACCGGGCACGGGACCTTGCGTACTGTTGCGGTCTCACGCGACGGAAAGCAGGTGGCCACCGGCGGCGGGGACGGCGTGGTCCGACTCTGGTCGATCACCGACGGGAGTGCAATCCGCGAATTGAGGGGTCACACCTGTCCGGTCTTCAGCACGGCCTTTCACCCCGACGGAACTCACCTGCTCTCCGGGGACCGCGGTGACCAGAAGATCAAGCAGTGGGATTACCAGGCGGGGAAGCCGGTCAGAGAATTCGACGCGAAGGACCTGTCCAACTACAAGGGCGGGACGGACATCAATTACGGAGGTGTCCGTGACCTGGAGTTCACTCCCGATGGGGCTGTGGTCCTGTGTTGCGGCCGGGACAGCTATGGTCGTCCCGGGTTGGTGTTGCAGTTCGACTGGAAGACGGGCCAGCAGATCCGCAAACAGGTCTCGACGTTCACCAATTCGATCTTCCATCACGTGATCTTCCATCCCCAGGGCTTCTTCCTGACGGCCGGGGTGGGTGCCCAGACGGGTGAGATCTGGTTCTGGAGTCCGGACCAGGACGAGAAGCTGGCCAGTGTCGAGGTGTCCGGTCCCGCCTACGGGATGGACCTGCACCCCGACGGTCGCCACATCGTCGTCGCCCAGATGGGAGGACCGCGGACCTACGGCGATCACGGGACGATCGGGCTGTATGAGATTCCTGTTGTGAAATAGGCCTCTCAGGCGGCCCCGGGCCCAGCCCGGTCAACCGCTCCAGGCATCTCGCAGGAACCTCAGCCAGTTCCCGTTGAGGATCGCTTCGGTGGATTGTGTCGAGTAGCCACGGCTCTTGAGCACGTCGACGAGTCTCTGCAGGTCGGCAATCGTGTCGAGGTCGGCCGGAAACTCGTCGGTGCCGACACCTCCGTCGAGGTCGCTGCCGATGGCGACGTGGAGGTGGTCACCGGCCATCTGGCAAATGTAGTCGATGTGATCGACGGCGCGGTCGAGCATCACTCGCAGGTGACGGTTGTCGCCCAGGCATTTCCATTCGTATTGCAACTGCCAGTTCCCCAGCGTGACGCCGATCACTCCGTTGCGGTCGAGGATGGCCTGGATCTGGTCATCGTCGAGTTCTCGTTGGTGCGGCACCAGCGTGCGGCTGTTGGAATGGCTGGCCAGCACCGGGCCCTGGTAGTGGTCCAGGCATTCCCAGAACGCGGCGTCGGAGCAGTGAGTCAGGTCCAGCGGAATCCCCAGTCGTTGCATTTCGGCCAACAGCGGTGGGCCCAGATCGGTCAGCCCGCTGGCACTGCCGGTCCCACCGGCGTAGCGTCCCTCGGCCGAATGAGCCGGCCCGATCAGTCTCAGGCCCCAGTTCCACCAGTCCTCGAGTTGTGCGGGATCGAGCAGTGCATCGGCGCACTCCATGCTGACGACCAGGCCCAGCGGCGGCGACGACTCGGGGTCGGGGTCCTCGCCGACGTCCCACCGGGTCCACTCAGCCATGTGCTCCTGCAGCGCATCGGCGGAGCCGATGATCCGGGCGTGCCCCTGTCGTTGCAGTGCCTCGTAGTAGGCCAGCTGTCCTCTGGCGACGGCGAAGGCCTGTTCGGGCGACCCGAAGTCCATGTGCGGGATGAACCGTCCGGTGGTCGCGAAGGCGTGAGCGGTGGTAAAGCACAGCGCCACCCGACCGCGACGCATCTCTTCCAGCGACACGGTGCTCTTGCCCTTGCCCTTGCCCGTGTCGTGGCTCTCGCGGACGCGGGTTGTCCAGACGCTGGCCAGCAGGTCGCGGTTTTCCTTCAGGGCGTTCATGGCCAGGTCGAGATGGCCATCGACGATCAGCATGGCGGGACTCGCGAGAGACGCTGAGCAGTTCAATGCAGCGGGCCCCGCGGTGAAGCGAGTTCACCACGGGGCCCGGGACGTGTTGCCACCCGGGGCGGCTACTTCTTCTTTGCCAGGGCGGCCTCGATCAGCTTGATCACCGCCGGGTCATCGGGCTTGGTCTTCGGTTCGAAGCGTCCGATCACCTTGCCGTGGCGGTCGATGATGAACTTCTCGAAGTTCCAGGCCACCTTGCCGGCGCCCTTGGGCTTTGCCGCCTGCTTGGTCAGGTGCTTGTAGAACGGGGCCGCGTCCTTGCCGTTGACGTTGACCTTCGAAAACATGTCGAAGCTGACCTTGTACTTCGTCGTGCAGAACGTCTTGATTTCGGGGTTCGTTCCCGGCTCCTGGCCGCCGAACTGGTTGCATGGGAAGCCGAGTACCGAGAGACCCGACTTGCTGTACTTGGTGTGCATGGCCTGCAACTGCAGGTATTGAGGCGTCAGGCCTCAGCGGCTGGCCAGGTTGACCACCAGCATCACGCGACCGTTGTACTTCTTGAAATTGACCGGCTTGCCGTCGATCGACTTCATCGTGAACTTCAATCCGGCGGCCGGCTCGGCCGATTGGCCCGGAACCGCCAGCAACCCACAATACGCCAGCCCCAGGGCCAGCAATCCCACTCGTTTCATGGCCTGAGTTTCCTTGTCCAACTTGTCAAAAGAGTCCGCCTGATTCGGCTTCGCAGGCTACTTCACGCAGTAGCGGATCGCAACAGTGGCCCTGCTGTTGCGAGCCGGATGGCTCAGAACAACTCGAGCACCGGTTGCCCGTCGGAGATCCGCACGGGTCGGCCGGTTTCGTCGGGTACCGCGGCTTCGGGTTTCAGCCCAAACGCGTGCAGGATCGTGGCCTGGAAATCGTAGACGCTCACCGGCAGGTCGCGGACGTAGGCGGCCAGGGCATCGCTGGATCCGTGCACCCGCCCGCCCTGTATGCCGCCTCCGGCCATCACCGCCGAATAGCAGGCTCCCCAGTGGTCGCGGCCGCTGAACTTGTTGATCGTCGGCGTGCGGCCGAATTCACCGATCACCGTCACCAGCGTGTCCTGGAGCAGGCCGCGCTGGTCGAGATCCGCGAGCAGGGTTGAGAAGGCTGCGTCGAAGGAGGGCAGGCAGTACTTGTGACTGAGCATGTCCTTGCCGCGGTTGATGCCGCCGCAGATCGGCTCCTTCTTGTCGGTGCCGTGGTTGTCCCAGAGATTGAACTGGCAGCCGTCGGAGCCGTAGTAGGTCCAGAAGACGTTGACCATCCGCACGTCGCGTTCGATCAGCCGCCTCGCCAACAGGAAACTCTGGCCGTACTCGTTCATCCCGTACCGCTGACGCAGCGGCATCGATTCGTGCGTGACGTCAAATGCTTCGCGGAAGGCCTTCGAAGTCAGCATCTCGATCGCCTTGTCGTACTGCTGCTGGTAGGCCAGCACCGCCCCGTCGACACCGACCCGCGCCCCTCCGACCCCTTCCAGCAGCGAGCGGCGGGCATCGAGCCGCTCGACGGTCATCTGCTCGCCGCGCAGCTCGAGATTCTTCAGAGTGAACTCGGAACGCTCCAGTGAACCGGTCTTCTCGGTCCCCAGGCTCAGAGGTTCGAACCGCGGGCCGAGGAACCCGGCCCGTTGACCCTTGTAGAACCGGGTGCCGGTGGTGAAGTGCCGCGGGACGACGACCCAGGGCGGCAGTCCTCCCGAGGGACCCAGCAGCCGGTGCAGGAGGGCTCCGATGGCCGGATGATCATCGGGCGAGACCGGGTAGGGCTTGTTCCTCTGGGTGCCCAGCCGACTGGCCAGCAGCGTGCGGAAGATCCCGGTGTCGTGCGACTGGGTGCCGACATTCATCGAGCGGATGATGGCCAGCTTGTCGGCGTGCGCAGCCACGTTGGGCAGCAGGGCCCCGAAGCGGGTGCCCGGGACACTGGTGGCGATGTCGCCGAACTGGCCGCGGATGCGGGCTGGTGCGTCGGGCTTGGGATCCCACATGTCCAGTTGCGAGGGGCCACCGCACAGGAAGATGTAGATCGACCGCTTGGCGGTGGCCCGGTGCCGCGTGGCGTCGATCGCCTGTGGGGCGGTGTTGGCCGCGGCGAGGATCTGCGGCAGGGTCATTCCCAGGCCGCCGACGGTGCCCATGCGGAGCGCATCGCGACGAGAAAACTCGCCGCGGCCGGGAACATGCATGGGCATCAGGTTGAGCATTTCCATCGCGGCAGCCCGAGACCGCCGCCCTGCGAAAGGTTGGCCCAGTATAGCCTTCGAGCCAGACCATCGGGAACACCTACTCGCCGATCACCTCCACGCTTGACCGCATCATGAACCTCACCACGGGAATCCCGAGCAGAGTCCACAGAGGCCGAGGGTCAGCAGCGTCCAGACTGTTGCGAAACCGCCGCCGACGATGACGGCGAACAGGGCGTGCCGTCCACCTCCGAGCCTCGGCATCTCCCGGGCACGCCGGAGCCCTTCAAGACCGGCGACCAGAGAGAGCCAACCTATTGGGGTCAGAGCTTGAATAGTGAATAGTGGCTTGCCTAGACCCCCGAATCTGCGTCGCTGACCGCCGCTATTCACTATTCAAGCTCTGACCCCAAGGGTGGTTGAGTGTTGAGCTCTTGGGTGAGTCGTTTGGCCAGAGTGAGCCAGGCCCGCTTGCCGTGGTCGATTCGGTGGACGGCGTGTGAAACGCTGCTCGCGGTGCTGTATCCGAGGGCTTCGGCGATTTGTGTTGCGGGA
>CAUZEQ010000130.1:0-12650 GCA_963578885.1 Planctomycetota bacterium | reverse complement strand
TCGCCACCGCCGGGGAATCCACTACCGGGATCACCGCCTGGATCGCCACCACCGGGGAAGCCACTCCCTGGGTCACCACCCGGGTCGCCACCACCGGGGAATCCACTACCGGGATCACCGCCCGGATCGCCACCGCCGGGGAATCCACTACCGGGATCACCGCCTGGATCGCCACCACCGGGGAATCCGCCGCCGGGATCGCCGCCACCGGGGTCGTCGAAACCAGGAATGCCTCCACCGGGCGAACCGGAACCAGGATCATCGAATCCCGGAGTTCCGCCGCCGGGTGATCCGCCGCCGGGTGATCCGCCGCCGGGTGATCCGCCGCCGGGTGATCCACCACCGGGTGATCCACCACCGGGTGATCCGCCGCCAGGGATTCCCTGACCGATCACGGAACCGGCGGTCATGGCCGCCAGAACCCAGGCGCAAGCAAACTGGTTGAACAACTTCCGCATGGCCGTCCCTCCTGAGTCGGAGTCTCTCCACGTCATGACTGAAATGCGCTGTTGAAGGCAGCGTGACGTGGCCCGCAGAATGGCTACAGTAGCCCTAGTTCACTCTCTTTTTCGACAACTGTCAAGCAGAGTCAACACTCGGAGAATCACGTTTTTCGGTTCTTGGCCGGCGCCGATTTCGCGTCGGCGCAACTAAAGGGCAACACGGCACTTGGGGAGTGCCTTTTGCAGCCCTTTAATTCCCACGGCGGTGACGCGGGTCCCTTTGAGGTTGAGACCGACGAGTCCCTTGAGTGTGTAGAGGTGTTTGAGTCCGGCGTTGGTGACTCGGGTGTGGCTGAGTTCGAGTCCTTCGCAGGTGGCGTTGTCCTTGAGATAGAGCAGGCCGACGTCTGTGATGTTGGTGTAGCTGAGGTAGAGCCGCTTGAGAGCGGGCAGTCGTCTCAGGGGCTTGAGCCCATCGTCTGTGATGCGAGTCTTGTCGAGCCAGACGACACTCAGTGCCTGGCAGTTGGCCAGGTGCCTCAGTCCTCGGCTGGTCACTCGAGTCTCCTTGAGCCCCAGGTGAGTGAGCGCGGTGAGTCCGCGGACGTGTTCCAGGCCGGTGTCTCCGATACGGGTCTGGTTGAGGTTGAGTCCGGTGAGTCGTGTAAGGCCTGCGAGGTGGACCATGCCGGAGTCGGTGATCCGTGTCCGGCTGAGTCCGAGTCCTTCGAGGTTTTTCAGGCTGCCGACGGTCGCCAGTGCCTGGTCTCCGATGTCGGTATCGGTGAGGTACAATTCGGTCAGTCCCGGGAGTGCTCCGAGGCGTACGATGCCGCGATCGCTGACATTGCAGTTGACCAGCGAGAGCACTTTGAGGCTCTTGATGGGCACGAGGTACCCGAGTCCGGCGTCGGTCAGCGGGAGTTTCCAGCCGCTGAGTCCGGTAATCGTCCCGTCGGGCTCGCTGCGGACCTTGCAGACGGTCTTGAGTGCCGCGGCCACATTGCCTCCGGTCTTAGCCACCGCATCGACCAGCGGGTCGGGAGCGTGTTTCAGCTTGCAGTCCTTGAGTGTTTCGGCGAGGTCGGCGGCGGCCGCGGAGGTGACCAGTGTGCCGGAGAGTTCCAGCGACTTGAGTCGCTGGAACTTCTTCAGCTGAACCCCGGCGGAGTTGTCGATGCGGGTGTGGCTGAGGTCGAGAGTATGGAGTGACTTCAGTGAGGTGAGTTGTGCGAGTCCGGCGTTGGAGATCGAGGTCCGAGAGAGCCACAGCACCTGGAGGTTTTCGAGTGACCTGAGGTGTTTCATGCCTCCGCTGGTGATGCTGGTATCTCGCAGCCCCAGAGCTCTGAGCCCGGTCCGCGGCGCGATGAACTTCTGCAGTACGTTGTCGGTGATAGGCGTCGAGGAGAGGTCGAGCACAGTGAGCGAATCGAGCTTGGCCAGGTGAACCAGCGCGTTGCCTCCGATCCGTGTTCCCGCCAGCGAGAGTTGTTCGAGCTTGGTCAGGTTGGCCAGGTGGGCCACTCCCTCGTTGCCCACCGGGACTCGAGCCAGCTTGAGTTTCTTGAGTTCAGTGAGCCGAGCGATCGGTCCCAATCCGATGTCGGTCAGCCGTGTGCCCGAGAGGTCCAGTGCCTCGAGCTTGCTCAACTCGGCAATCCGCACCAGCCCCACGTCGGTGATCCGGCAATTGGTCAGCACGAGTTCTCTGAGTGCGGGCAGCTCCTTGAGCGTCCCGATGGCGTTGTCGCTGACGGCCAGTCCGGCCAAATCGAGCACTTTGATGCTGGAGGCTCCACCGAGCTTGGCGAGGTCGGCTTCGACCAGTGGCGGGTCGAGTTCGAGACGCCCGGCGTGGAACCGGCCGCCTCGGAAAAAGATCTCGACCCGCGGGATCGCCTTCGTGAGTGCCACGACGCCGGGCAGAGTCACCGGGCAGTCTCGAGCGAGGATTCTCTTGAGCCCCTTGAGTCTCTTGAGACGTTCCAGTCCCTTGTCGCCGATCGAGGTCCGGTCGATCCAGAGTTCGGTGAGCCTCGAGTAGCCGGCCAGTGCGGCCATCCCTTCGTCTGTGACCTTGGTGCCGGTGAGGCTGAGGCGTGTGACCTGTCGGAGTCCCTTGATGCGGGCGATCGCTGCGTCGGAGAACCGGCGGTTGTTGATGTTGATGGCGGTGACCTGGCCCTTGTCGGTCTTGATCGTCCCGACCTGCTCCAGCGCCTTCACCAGCTTGTTGCCGTTGGCCTTGAGTGCCGAGACGAGGGGATCTTCGGGGAAGCGGAATTCGCACTTGGGCAGAGCTGTTTTCAGAGGGGCGATGTCGGTGGCGGTGACGGTGGTGCCACCGAAGTCGAGCAGTTCGAGACGTTTGAGTCGTGCCAGCGAGGCGATTCCGGTGCCGGTGACCTGGGTACGATTGAGCGAGAGACGTCGGAGGTTGGAGAGTCCGGCGAGGTGGACCAGGCCCGCGTCGGTGATCTTGTTGTAGCCCAGCCGCAGCGTCTGCAGCAGAGAGAGTTTTGCGACGTGGACCAGGCCGGCATCGGTGATCCGGGTGCGGCGGCAGCTGAGTCGCTGCAGGTTTCCGAGGCGGGAGATGTGGGCCAGGCCGATGTCATCGACCTGCGTGCCATCGACCGAAATCTCCTCCAGCGACGTCAGACTCTCGAGTGATCTCAAACCCTTCCCGGTGATCGCCTGGCCCAGAGCGGCGAGTTGTTTGAGCCCCGAGAGTCGACTCAGGTGCACGAGTCCCTTGTCGGTGATCGTACGGGGGAGGACGAGTTGTTCGAGGTTGAACATCTTCGAGAGGTGTGCCAAGCCGGCGTCGTCGACGGCGCTGTCGTTGAGCTTGAGTGCCTTGAGCTGTTTGAGGCGAGCGACGGCGGCGAGATCGTCGTTGCGGGTGTTTCGGTAGAGCACCATGACGCCCTCGGTCAGGCTGCCCTGGCTGAAGGCGATATCGAGTTCGGTGCGAGGAGCCGCCAGCCCGCAGATGCCCGCGAGCGTCACTCGAGTGCCTCTGAGTGAGAGCCGCTTGAGTGCGGCCAACGGGGCCAGGTCGCCCAGACCCTCGTCGGTCACTCCGCTCTTGTCGAGCACGAGTGTTTCGAGTTGGACGTGGCCGGCGAGGTGCTTCAGGCCCGCGTCGGTGATCGCGGTGGGTAGGACCAGTGCCTTGAGATTGCCCAGCCTGGCAAGTGCCGCCAGACCGGCGTCGTCGAAGTCGGTGCCGGCGAGGTTGAGCCCCGAGATGCTCGTCAGGCTTCCGAGATGGCCGGTGAAACTGTCGGCGTCCACAGGGAGGCCCTGGAGGTTGAGCACCTTGAGGTTGGTGAGGTTTCCCAGGTGGGCGAGGCCTTCGGAGGTGACCTGGGTACTGCCGAGGTAGAGTTGCTCGAGACCTTCCAGGGCGGCGACGTGCTTGAGGCCCTGATCGGTGAGGCTGGTGCCGCGGAGGTCCAGGGCGGCGAGTTGCTTGAAGGTGGCGATCAGGGCGAGGTGGCTGTCTTTCAGCTGCCGGTTGCGGTAGCAGGTGATGGATCGGATTGTCCCGTCAGGGTCTCGGGTCAGTGTCGCGCCGATCGCCTCCAGAGCCTGCTCTTCGGTCCTGGGCACCGCGGGCGTCACCGCGACGGGTTTCTGGGATGTTCCAGCATCGGGGCCGGGATCGGCATCGGGGCCGGGATCGGCATCAGGGCCGGGATCGGGGCCGGGATCGGGATCACTTCCGCCTCCGATCGTGATCCCCGGATCCGGTTGCGGTTCATCGCCTCCGCAACCGGTCACCCCGCAAAGGCCCAGGAGAACGGCGAGCAGTCCGGCTGCAATCACGGCACGCATGGGAGGCCTCGTCGTGGCAGGTCGCGAGGGAGCGAATCAGGATGCTGGCGGGACGACGGGTGTCAATGTGCGCCCAGCGGGAGAGAACCCGGCGCGAGACCCGGGGCCCGGCGGGTCGGCGCTGTGAATGAGTCCAGCCTAGCCAACCTGACCTCATCGGGCAAACCCCGTCTGTGGCCTGAGCGGCCCGGGGTGCTGATGTCCGGTTGGCCTGTGTTGCCAGCCATGACCGCGATCTACAAGAATGGACATTATGAGGTACGGAGTGCACCGGGGTTGTTCGGGTGCGAGTTGGTGATGGGATGCGAGCGGGGACCGACCAGCTGTGACCTCTCGTTGCATTTCTCCACTGCCACGGCCCTCGCGTGCAGTCGCGGCCGTACTGGCGTGGGTGGTGTCGTGTGCGGGTATGTGGTCATCCGCGGCGTGTGCGGCGGATCCCGAGATCGAGTTCTTCCACTGGGGTTACGACGGCCGGGCGGTGGCCCCCGCCTTCAACCCTCTGACGGTGGTCATCCACAATCCCGGCAACAGCGATCTTTCGGGCGAGTTGGAGCTGAGGCGTCTGCGGAGCGGCTACTGGCCGGTCGGTCTTCCGATCCGGCGGACGGTCTTCGTTTCGTCGGGTGCCCGCCGGCCGGTTCGCTTCTACCCGTATGTCCTGGGCGACTACGACACGTGGCGGCTGGACTGGATTGAACCCGACGGCACACGTCGCGAGTTGAACACGAGTTCGTGGACGTTACGACTGGGTCAGCCGGCGACGGTGCTGCTCGAGGAGCCCGATCGGCTGAGTGGTCGAGGCGGTCGATTGCGGAGCCTGGACGAGTCGTGGTTCCCGGCGGTCTCTACCGCCACCGATGGCCTGGCCGGGGTGGCACTGGATCATGTCCCCCGCTGGGAGGCGGTTCGCCGCCGGGCGTTCCTGGAGTGGCTGGCTCGGGGCGGGACGCTGCATCTGCTCGAGGCTCCAGACGGTCGACCGGTCGTCTTCGGCGGAGACCTGAAGGGACTCAACGGGACCAACCCGGTGACCCGCTACGGGGCCGGTCGGGTGATCCGCCACGGGTTCGGGGTCGAGGAGATTCCCGACGAGTTTCCTCAGAGAGCAGCACCCCGGACGCCCAAGGACGCCACCGAGTCGATGGCGATGTACGGCTTCGACCCGTTCGGCATGATCGACGACTCGGCGCTGTTCAGCACCTTGCGGAGCATGACGCGGCCGCGCCGCAATTGGCCTCTGATCTACCTGGCCTGCCTGGTCTACATGGTGGTGCTGTTTCCCGGCGGGTTCGTGTTCGGGCAGGGCGAGCGGGACTACCGCGTGGTGCTGGGATTGCTCGGCGGCACGGTCGTGCTCTTCAGCGGCATCTTCTTCATGGTCGGTCGCCGCGACGACGCCGCGAAGTTGACGATCCGCACGGCCACCGTGGCCCATCACCTCGCCGACGGAGACCTCGAATACCAGCAATGGGTCGAGGCGGCGGTGACTCGAGGTGGGAACTACCGGTTCACTCACTCGGGCCGCAACCGCCTGTACTCGACCGCCCAGAACCTCGAAAAATCCTCCGGCCTCATCGAGCACGGCGGCGACGCGGCCCTCTCGATCGATGTCCCTCCGTACTCCTCGAGCACCTTCCTGGTCAAAGGCCGATTGCCGGGGCAGTCGATCGAGCTGAGCGTGGTGGACATCCAGGCGATCGGGGGCCAGTTGCAGGCACTGGTGCTCTCCACCGGCGAAGGGTTTCCCTCGACGATCCGCCAGGCCTCGGTGTTGGTGGGAGGCCGATTCTATTGGCTGGTTCACCGCGACGGCCTGTTGCAGCTCGACCAGCCGGCCGGCACCATGTCTCCCCCCAGCTACCGCGGCGACGGGCGGCTGACTCAGTCGTTTGACCCCGAGTTCGACCGGTACCGCGAGGTCGACGAGGCCTACGAGGACCTGTACGAGGCGTTGGTGCTGCGGAGCCTGGGTTTCACCGACCGCGTGAGGGCGGCTCATTTCAGGCTCCCGCCCGGAGAAATCCGCGTCTTCGTCTACGCCGAGACTCCCGAGTCACTGTCGGTGCAGATCGACGAGTCGACCGACCAGATCGGCTTCGTGCTCTACAGCTGGAACCTCCAATCGGCATCACTCCCATGACCGAACGTGCCGGGAAAGTGCCGGGGAAAGTGCCGGGGAAAGTGCCGGGGGATGTGACTCCGGCGGTGTCGATCGAGGGGCTGAGTCACTCCTACAGCGAGCGACGGGCGCTGCGGGGGGTGGATCTGGAGATCCCCCGCGGCCGGCTGCACGGGCTGGTTGGTCCCAACGGGGCCGGCAAGTCCACCCTGCTGAAGATTCTCGCCACGCTGCTGGAAACCCAGTCGGGCCTGGTCAGCGTGCTGGGGATGGAGGTGACCGAGGATGCGCTACAGATCCGGCGGCGGTTGGGGTACCTGCCCGAGGACCCTGCGGCGTACCGGCAGATGACCTGTTTCGAGATGCTCGATTTCTGTGGTGCGGTACACGGTCGATCGCTTCAAGAGCGGGAGGTGGTGATTGGGGCGGCACTGGAGACGGTGGGGCTGAGCGATCGCCGCGACCACGTCGTCGGCACGCTCTCGCGGGGACTGCAGCGTCGCGTGGGAGTGGCCCGGGTGCTGATCCACGATCCGGACCTGCTGATCTTCGACGAACCCGCCGCCGGACTCGATCCGCGGGCCCGGATCGGGTTGATGGAGTTGATGCGGGATCTGTGCGAGATCGGCAAGACGGTTGTGATCAGTTCGCACATTCTCGCCGAACTCGGAGACCTCTGCGACAGCGTCACGGTACTCGATCGCGGTCGGGTACGGTTCCACGGACCGATCGACGAGTTGCCCGGCGGGGACGGGGAGTTGGCGTGTTACCAGTTGAGGCTATTGCGTGAGGAGGAGTCGATTGGCGAGATCGTCTCGTCTCATGACGGGGTCATCGACGTGGTGCCGCTCGAGTCGGCCACAGCGTGGCGAGTGGTCTGTCGGAGTTCCGAGGCTGACATCAGCGCGCTGCTGGGGACGCTGGTCGAGCGAGGGATCATCGTCGTTTCGTTTGTCCGCGAGCAAAGCCGTCTGAACGAGGCCTACCTGTCACTAACGACACGTGGGGTCGAGTGATGCGAGGCGGCTCCACCGCAGCGATGTTCACGCGGGCTCTGCGCAGCGACACGCGTCGCCTGAGGCCCCACCTGTTCCGCATGCTGTTTGCCGGCCTGATCCTGGGCAGCCTGGTGATGGCACACATCCAGAGTCTCTCGCTGGGTGCACCCGGGCTGTTTTTCTTCGGCAACATCCTGTGGTTGAACCTGGTGTTGATCGTGCTGGCGGCGGTCAGTTTCCTTTCGACGGCGATCACCGAGGAGAAGGAGGAGGGGACGCTGGGTTTGTTGATGCTGGCCGGCGTGAGTCCTCTGGCGATGCTGCTGGGCAAGTCGAGCACTCGGCTGTTCAGCACCGCGTTGTTGCTGGTGGTGCAGTTTCCCTTTGCCTTGATGGCGATCGTGCTGGGCGGCGTGACGTTGACTCAGATCGTCGCCGGCTACATTGCCCTGGCGGCGTTCCTGGCTCTGTCGGCCAACGTCGGCCTGTTGACCAGCGTGAGCTGCCGTCGTTCGGGCAACGCCGGCGGGCTGACTCTGCTGGTACTGGTCGTGGCACTGGGAGGCGGGTACGTGCTGCGGCCGCTGGTTGCGTTGCTGGCGGTTGCTGAGGTCCGGCTGTTGGGACTGGAGCGGCAGGTTTCGACTGTGCCGCTGGACTGGTACCGAGACAGCTCGGCTTGGTTCGACGACGTCTCGAAAACCCTGCCCTGGGTTTCGGTGGTGGCTGGCTGGCTGGATGACTACGACCAGTTGAGCATGGTGACGCGTCTGGAGCTGATCGGTGGCAGCGGGTTCTCCGAGTCGTTGATCAGCCGTGGAGTCGTCTGGGACCTGGTGGTCTCGATCGTGCTGTTCGGGATCGCCTGGTGGATTTTCGTCCCGGCGACCCGAAATTCTCTGACCGACGTCCCGCCTCGAGGCCCCGTCACCGCCTCATCAGTCTCACGGCGACGTGGCTGGTTGCGGTGGTTGAGTCGTCCGAGCTGGTTGGCGGCCGGTCGCACGTGGCGGATGGCGATTTCGTGGAAGGAGTTCCACTTCACGACGGGCGGAGTCGCCTGGCTGCTGCTGAAGACGGTGGTCTACGGAGTGTTCCTGGGCCTCAGCGGCTGGCTGCTGTTCGACCCGGTCGACGGGATGCCTCTGAGAGCCTGGGCGAGGATGGTGCTGTTGGGGCTGTTGTGTTGCATTGGGATCGAGGGAGGCGTTTACGCGTCGCGGGTGTTCCACGACGAGCGCAAGTACCGCACGCTGGGGGTGACTCTGGGGTTCCCGATCCCGGCCTGGCGGATCGTGCTGGAGAAACTCGCCGGCTGCAGCCTGGGGCTGCTTCCGGCCGTCGGCTGGCTGCTGATCGGGATCCAGATCGACGAGCTGGTGTTCCTGGACCTGATCGTGGATTACCGCACGTGGATCGCGGGGTTGGTCTACCTGGTGCTGGTCCACCTGGTGCTGTTGCTGAGCCTGTATGTCCGCTGGGGCGCATTGCCGTTGGCCGTGGCGGTGCTGGTGATCGTGGGCGGGTGCGGCTACCCGATGATCGCGCTGCCGACGGCCGCGTTGGGCGTGGTGACCGGGAGCGATCGTGCGATGGTGATGCCGTCGATCTATGCCTGCAGCGTGGGGGTGGCCGTGCTGCTGGGGTTGATCGTGTTGAGGCTGAAGGCGGTGGCGTCGGAGTCGTGAGCGGCTACTTCCTGGCGAGCCCGCTGCGTCGGGCCACGTGGACATAGGGGCTCTCGATCACCCACGGCGTCGACCAGCTCTTGCCGTCGTTGCGGCTGATGACGTTGAAGAAGAACGAGTTGAACTTCCGGGCGCGGTTGCTGTAAGGGAAGTAGCTGCCGATGCGGTCGCTGGCCTTCAGGGGGTCGACGCCGGCGGAGGCGTAATAGTGCACACGACCATCGGGAGTGAACGACATGCCGAATGTCCACCAGCCCGTCTTCTTGATCTCCGGTCCCACCACGTCTTCACCACGCTCGTCGGCCCGCATGATGATCAGCGCCGAGGGCTCGGTGAAGCTGTACCGCTTGTCGTCGGGGCTGTTGAACTGGATGAAGAACCCGGGCCAGTAGGTCTGTGTGCGGTCCGAGACACGGCCGGTGAACAGCTTGCGGGTCAGGTCTCTCCAGGGCCGGCCCTCGACGTCACAGCGAATGCCCAGCGAGGTGTCGGTGATCTTGTCCCAGTACTTCCACGGCGGCAGGTAGACGTGGACCACGAAGTTGGGCCGGTGCTTGACGTCGATGTAGGTGCCGAAGCGGGATCCTCCGCCGAAGATCAAATCGTCCTGCTGGCTGGTGCGTGTGCGTCGTCCGGGGACGCCGCTGTGGAGCGTGCGAATCAGCAGCGATCCCCTGCTGCCGACCGGGCCGCCCAGCGGAGTCCCGACTCGCTTGACCAGGTCGGGTCGGCCCCGGTAGGTGCTTTCGTACCACAACTCGTTCTCACTGACCGCCGCCGGCAGCCGCTCGCGGCGATCCAGGTTCCGGCTCGCCTTGGGACCGTTGGGATACCACTTCCAACCGTCGTCCTCGAAGTCGTCCCCCATCTCCTCGATCTTCAGCCCGGTCCCCGGGATCAGGGTGCTGGTGAGTCTCAGGATGTCGGCCGAGCGCGCTGGTTCGGGAACCGTGAGGCCCAGGGCCAGCAAGAGCACGAGCAGGCCCAGGGGGATGGCGAGGTGTTTGCGGATCACGGTGCGGATCATGGGTCGAACCGATCGCTGAGGTGGGGTTGGGGAGACTGGGGCGATGGCCGGGGTAAGGCGATCCGATGCGCGATACGACTCGACCTGTCACTGCGTTAGGGATCGGGTCGTGAGAGGCAGGCGATTGATCACAAACCACCGCCGGCAAAGGGATTGCAGCGGCGACAGAACATACCTCGGTGCCGCCGCTACAGTCGGTACAACCGTTGAGGGGGGATGGGTGGTTGATACAATCGCGTGGGGAAATGGGCGCGCGAGAGAGAGGGCTGGGGATGGCTGAGAAACAACCCGTCGGGGTCGTGATTGCCGAGGACAGCAAGGCCCAGGCCGTGTTCCTTCAGCAGACACTCAAGCAGAACGGGTTCGAGGTCCGGCGAGGTGCCGACGGGGCCGAGGCGCTGAAGCTGGTTCGAGACGAGCGGCCGGAACTGATCATCTCGGACATCGAGATGCCCGGGTACGAATTCTGTGCGGCAGTCAAATCGGACCCCGAACTCAGCGGGATCCCCGTCATCCTGCTTTCGACGCTCTCGGACCCCGAGGACATCATTCGCGGGCTGCGGGCCGGGGCCTGACCCCTTTTCAACCAGCACTCGTTGCAACTCGAAGAAGGGGTCAGGCCCCGCCTGTGAAACGCGACAGGTGGAGCAAACCCCGTTGTGGGTCCGCCGCAGGCGGATCAGACCCCAGGGTCCGAGTTCTTCAACCCGCCGCAGGCGGGCTAGCCCCGGATCTCTTCGATCGCCTCGAACAACTCATCGGGCAGAGCGAACAATTCGTTGACGACTGCCGAGTTGTCGTGCGGGTTGATGCGATCGTTGCCGTCGCCGCCGCTGAGCGTATCGTGTCCGGACTGTCCGTTGAGCGTGTCGTCGTCGTCGCCTCCCTGCAGCACATCGCGGGCCGATCCGCCCTGCAACTGATCGTTGCCGGATGCACCCAGAAGCGTATCGTTGCCGGCCTGGCCGTAGAGCCGGTCGTTGCCGGCGTCACCGGAGATCACATCGTTGCCGTTGCCGCCCCTCAGCGCGTCGTCTCCGTCTCCACCGAGCAGGACGTCATTGCCGGATTCGCCATTGAGTCGATCGCGGCCGTCGTGTCCCAGCAGATGGTCATTGCCATCTCCGCCGAAGAGCGAGTCATCGCCATCTTGGCCGAGCAGCCGATCTCGGCCTTCTTTGCCGATCAACCGGTCGTTGCCGGCTCCGCCGTCGATCGTATCATCGCCGGCTTCGCCGTTGAGCGTATCGTCGCCGTCGCCCCCGAACATCAGGTCGGCTCCTTCGCCGCCGTGGATCAGGTCGTTTCCGCCGCCGCCGGTCAGGGCATCATCGCCGTCGTTGCCGTTGAGCCAATCGTTGCCGATGCCGCCGATGATCACGTCACGGCCACTTCCGCCCCAGAGCGTCGTGTCGCCGGTGAATCCGCTGGCATCGAGCACGTTGTCGCCGGCCCCGCCGGTGATGTCGGCCGCTTCGATCCCGATCAACAGTCCGGTCATCGGCCCGGTGACCGAGGTGTCGGTGATCAGGAAGTCGCCGTCGCCGGAGGTCTTGACCCGGTCGATACCTCTTCCGCCGTTGAGCGTATCGAGGCCGGAGCCGGACTCGAGCGTATCGTTGCCGTTGCCGCCCAGCAGCAGGTCGTCGTAGTCGGCACTCTGCAGCAGGTCGTCGCCCCCGCTGCCCTGCAGGGTCACCGGTCCGGAGAACTCGGTCGTGTCGATCCAGTTGGCCGATCCGCCCCCGGTCAGCCGAGCGGTTTCGAACGAGACGATCTGGTCGTTTCCCATGCCGCTGAGCTGGTTGTCATCGAGCCGGAAGTCGACGTTGCCTCCCTCACGCAATTCGTCGTAGCCGGTCCCGCCATCGAGCAGATCGTCGCCCGAGCCGCCTCGCACGGTGTCGTCGCCCGCGTTGCCGTTGACCACGTCGCCGCTGCCGCCCTGTCCATTGAGCCGATCCTCGCCGCTGCCTCCCTCGAGCGTATCGGTGCCACTGCCGCCGAAGATGCGGTCGCTGCCGCTGCCGCCGTCGATCACGTCGTTGCCCGAGGATCCGTTGAGCACGTCGCCGGAGGATCCCCCGGCGATCCGGTCGTCCCCGCTGTCCCCGATCACGGTATCAGGTGACCCGGCGCCGTTGAGCGAGTCGTTGCCGCTTCCGCCGCGGATCAGGTCGCGGCCGCCCTGGCCGTTGAGCGAGTCGTCGCCGGAGTCCCCTTCAAGCGTGTCGGCACCGGATCCGCCGCTGAAGGAATCGTTGCCGTTGCCGCCGAGGATCAGGTCGTTGCCGCCTCGACCGTTGGCCACGTCGTCGCCATCGCCTCCATGGATCAGGTCGTCTCGGCTGCCACCGGTCAGGCTGTCGTTTCCGGCGGCACCCCACAGCGTGACCGGTCCGAGCGTGAAGGCCGAGGCCGAGATCCGGTTGTCACCGGGGCCGCCGGTCAACAGAGCCGTCTCGATCGAATCGAGAACGTCGCTGCCGCGTCCGGTGAGTTGCGAGTTGGTCAACGACTGGTCGG
>CAUZEQ010000129.1:0-12681 GCA_963578885.1 Planctomycetota bacterium | reverse complement strand
GAGAGGGATCCTTGCGCCAGGCGGCAACCGTGGCCTGGCCGGTCCGACCCGGTGCCAACTCGACCCCGGCAAAGCGACCGCTCTCGAGTTCGTCTCGCAGCACGGCGATCGCTGCGGGTTTCTGCTGAGCCGACCACAGCGCAGCCAACTCGGAGGTGGCACGGCCGGCAACGGCCGGGTCGACAGCCGCTCGCAGGGCCAGCAACAACCGCTCACGCTGTACCGCCGGAGTGTTCCTGGCAAATCGCTCCAGCAGCTTGACTCGAGCCCGATCAGCGATCGGGTGGCCGTCGAAGAGTGTCACGAATTGCTGCAGAGCGACCGTGCTGGGGGCAACCTCCATCGCCACCGCCTCGTCAAAGAGCGTCTTGCGCCGGGCGGCCAGGACGGTCTTCTGCGAGGCCGTCGCCCGACGGTCGACGCCGATCAACTGCGAAGCGACCCAGTAGGTCCGCCGCACCCCAAGGTCCTCGTTGATCGTCTCCAACTGGCCCCGCTGAGCACTACCGGCCGAGTTGGGTAGTTTTGGTGGCTGCGGTGGCTGCGGTGGTGGCGGTGGCTGCGGTGTGGAGGTGGTTTTCTGGTCGGCTGAGTGGCAGAGCTTGAGGTATTCGTCGAACGCTTCGACGACTTTCCCGGTCCGCGACAGCCCCGCGGCCCTCAGGCGTCGGAAGGCGAGTTGTTCGTCGTCGGAGGCGAGCAGTTTTTCGAGTCTGGTGGCCTGGTCGGCGTATCGTGAGTAATCGGATCTCAGTCCATCGAGCAGAGCCTGCACGAGCAGACGTCGGACATCGGGATCCTTTCGTGCCTCGAACGACGCGGCCAGATCGGCCACCGCCGGCTCGTATTCTCCTCGGTGCAGTCTCCGCCGCCCCGCAAGGCGAGCGCAGTGGCATCCATTTTGTCACGGCTGAGTCGTGCCGCGATCCGATCCTGCAGTGCCTGGTCATTTTCGAAGGCGACGAGTTCGTTGTGTGAGAGTCCCAGCAGCCGGCCTCCGGCTCCGACGAGGTGTCCGACGAGTCGCCCGTCGGCCAACTCGGTCCGGGCCATCAGGCGTCCGGTCTGCAGGTCGATCGTGATGATGGCTCCGCGGCGGGCCGCCGTCTGTGCGGTTGCACCGCTGGGGCCTCGAGATTCCACAGGCAGGTGGTAGAGGGTTCCGACTCGGACTCCGACGCCGGTCGGCCGGGGGATCGAGGTCGGCATCGACCACGCCGCGTGGCCATCCTTCATGCTGTACGCCTGCACCCGACCTCGCTCGACGAGCACCACCTTGTCCTGGTACACGGCGGCGACGAAGTGAGCCTGTCCTCGAGATCGGCTCCAGCGGAGGCGTCCGGTTTCGAGATCCAGGCAGTGCAATTGATCGGAATCTCGAGGCGTGAGGATCACTGAGCCGTTCGAGAGCAGCGGGACCGAGTCGAACCAGCCGTCGTTGCGGGACAGTTGGGCAATGCGGTTGGACATCAGCATCCTCCGCATCGCCCGCTGGGCGCTGTAGCTCAGTTGGCTGTTCGTGGCGGTGTAGGAGTACGACCACAGCAGCTGTCGCCGTGCGACGTCGATGCCCACGACCAGCCCTGCCTCGGTCGGACAGACCAGCACCCCGTCTGAGTAGCTGGGGCTCAGTCCTGCGAGTCGTCGGCCGGGGTGAGTCAGGATACTGAATTCCGGCTGAGCGATTCCCTGGGACCATTCGAGTGCGGTCGCGTTCTGCTGGTCGGTACGATGGGGTCCATCGGGGTGAATGGCCAGCAGGCGGATCTCCCCGTCCCGCTCGCCCAGGCAGTACAGTCGACCGCCCAGAGGCAGCGGCGGTCCCAGGAAGAACGTGCCATCGAGCTCGCTTTCACGATCTCCGGCCGGTCCGCCGAGTTCCCAGGCGAGCATGCCTTCGCTGGCCAGGTCGAAGGCCAGCAGGCTGTTGTGCTGTCGAGGCACCCACGGAGCGGCCGTATCAGGCTGGCGACTCAGGCCCCTGGGCGTGAAGACCTGCAGCCCGAGTACCCCCACCCAATCGATGGCATAGACCTGACGACCGTCGCTCGAGAGTGACCCGATGGTGCGGTCGTACCAGGCGCGTTGGCCGAGGTACAACTCGGTGAGTGACTGCCGCATGGTGCGGCCGGCGACCGAGTAGCTGGGGACCCTGCCATCGAGAATCCTCTCGAAGGCCGGATCGACGGTGATGCTGTCCCACAGGAGCCGGCCGGTGTCCAAGTGCACCGCCTTGATATCGAACAGGCTGCGGAAGACGACCACGTCGCCGATGACCAGCGGGTCGACGGCCGGCAGCAGCAGTCCATCTCGAGCCCGCTCGCTGGTTTCCAGTTGGCCGAGTTCGCCGAGGACTTCAGCGAGGCGGTCCTGCCGCTTGGGATCGTCGAGTTCTCTCTCGAACGTCGGGAAGGACCACTTCGGCCGGGCTGCGGGCACCGCCGGGTCTGCCGTGGCCGAGCGATCGTGACGTCCTCGCCAGGTGATCCAATCGCGGCTCAATCGCCCACCGTCGCCTGGGGGCCGTTCCGAGAGTTCCACCAGTGAGCGGACCATGGCGACCTGCGACTGGTTGCTCAGAACGTCGGCGAGCGGTCCGCCCCTGGCGATCAGCTTGCCGCGGTCCCCCTCGGGCATTTCCAACAGGATCTGTGCGGCACGGGTCGGCTGTCCGATACGAGCCCATGCCAGGGCGGCCCGCATCGAGAGCAGCGGTTCAAACTCCGTCGCGCCCAGCTTCCGCAACTGCTCATACCTCATCGCCGCCATCAGCGTCTGGCCCTGGTCCAGGCAACGGTTGCCCAGCGCATAGGCCGCCTGACGACCGGCCACCGAATGCAGGTACTTGCGAGCAACCTCCTCGAGTAATTCACTGCCTCCCTTCTGCCGGGCGGTTTCCAGCAGCTTGCGGGCGATCGTGCCGTATTCGAGTTCGTAGGCGCTGCGGCCCTGGGCGCCGATCGTGCCGAGCAACTCGGCCGCGGCCAGCTTCAGGCTGCGGTAGGGTGCCTGAGGGTTGTCGCTCCCATCGGCAGCAGGCTCGCGGAAGAACACGTCTTCTTCATGCTCGATCAGGCTCTGCAACAACCGGATCGCCGGCTGAACCTGCTTCTGTTTCAACAGCTCGCGGGCTTTGAGCAGCCGTTGAGCCAGCCGCCGGTTGGTGATATGCACCATCCGAGCCTGCCTGTCGGCGGTCGGCTGACCCGGTCGGCCCGGAAAGGGAATAACCCGCAGCCTGACCTGAGCCTGCAGGCTCTGCGAGGAACACGCGGCGAGCGCGATGGCCCAGGCCACCACCGCAGCCACCACCCTCAGCACCGGCATTCGTCTCGAGCACATCACACGACGGGTCCGAAAGGGACGTCTGTTTGACCGGGTCTCTGATTCCGAGAATAATCGATCGCGGCATCGTTGCCCACTGAATTCACTTCGCCGGCCTCAGAGGACCGACCCACCATGACCACCATCGACCTGGCCACGACCAACACCGACCTTGTTGCCCATGAGCAGTTGAGGGAGGCGATGGAGACGATCGAGGCCTACTACCGCTCGCGGGGCATCTTCGCGGATCGGTTCGGGTTCGGAGAACGACCGGCGATCATCGTCGTCGACTTCGCCAACGGCTGGACCGATGAAGCCTACGCCGCCGGCAGCCGGAGACTGGATGAGCCGGTTGAGAACACCGCGAGGCTGCTGGAGGCCGGACGTGAGCAGGGGGTGCCGATCGTCTACACCACCAGCCCCTGGCGGCCCGGGACCGCCGACCAGCTGTTCAAGTCGGCCGCCGACGTTTCCGATGGGTACCGAGCCTGGGACCAGCGCGCCTGCCAGATCGATCAGCGGCTTGAGCCTGCGGCCGAGGACCTGGTGATCGAGAAGGAGAGTGCCAGCGCGTTTGCCGGGACGCACCTGGCCGGATACCTGATCAGCCTGCAGTGCGACAGCGTGCTGATCGTCGGCTGCAGCACCAGCGCGTGCATCCGGGCGACGGCGACGGATGCGAAGAGCCTGAGACTGAAGCCGGTGCTGGTGGGGGACTGTTGCGGTGACCGCGCCGCGGCCGCTCACGTCTTCACCCTGTTTGACATCCAGGCCCGTTTCGCCGATGTGGTCTCGGTGGACGAGGCGATCGGATCATTCGGATCATTCGGATCATTGGCGAGCAGCTGAACTCACAAAAAAACCCACCCCCCGGCGAAGCGGAGAGCGGGTCTCTTGTTTTTCACTCGCAGCGCGAGTGGATCGTTATCGACCGGAGTCGATTACTTGATCAGCACAGCGGTGTCGACGGCAACGGTCTTCAGGGCCAGCTTGTTAAGCTTGCCCTTTTCGAAGCCCTTGTTCGACGCCACGCGTCCGCGCTTCCACATCAGAACGGTCGTTTCCGCACCCTTGCTGATCTTGTAGGGGGGCGGGCCACTGATGCCATCAAAGATGGTCAGCGGCACGTTCTTGACGCGGAGCTTCTTGGCCAGTGCCTTGAGCTTGGGCTCATCGGCATCGGGATCGTCGCTGAGTACAACGACGAACGCCTTCAACTGGCTTGCCTTGTTCTTGCCAACTGTTGCATCGAGTTGCTTGACCAGACCGGCCAAGTTGTCCGAGATCGTGCGTGTAAAAATGCCGACCGTGGGACGGTTACCGTAGAGTCAGCGATAGCAGAGTTTTTTGCCGGCGTTCGGGCCGGTGATGTCCTGGACGTTGAACGCCTGGACACCCTGGCCGGGACGCAACCCGGACTTGACATCTGCTGCTTCCGACACGGCCACCGCCACGATTAGCAACGCAGCAGACGAAACCAGAATTCGGTTCATCCGTCGTTCCTCCATCGTGCCTAACGGGACCCGGTAACCACACGGCCACCAGTGTTGAACAGATTCTATCGCGTGGGTGCGGTGATTGTCGAGAGACCCGTGCTGGGGAACCCGCAAAAAACACCGATCGCTCGACCCGGTATCCCGTTCGGGTCGGCGATCGGTGCAAGTCGTTGCTGGCGTCGTCGAGGCTACTTGGCCGCTGCGACACCGAGAGCTTTGAGTGTGGCGGCGGCGGTCTCGCCGTCGGTGGCCGCCTTGACCTTGCGGTCGACCTTCAGGATCTTGCCGTCCTTGCCGATGTAGAAGGTCCAGCGAAAGGGAAACTGCCGCTTGGCGGTGACCACGCCGTAGGCCTTGGCCACCTTCTTGCCCGGATCACTGAGGATCGGGTAGTCGGCCTCGATGGACTTGGCGAACTTGGTATTCAATTCCACCGTGTCACAACTGGCGGTGAAGTAGGCGACGTTGAATTTTCTGAGAGCTTTGCCGTTCGCACCGAACGACTTGCACTGCTTGGTTCAGCCACCGGTGAAGGCCTTGGGGAACCACGCCACCACGACCGCCTTCTTTCCCCGGAACTGTGAGAGCTTGTAGGTCTTGCCGTCGCTGCCCTTGAGCGTGAAGTTGGGGGCTGCGTCGCCTTTCTTGAGCATCGGAGCATCGGCAGCCGACACCGTCTGTGCGGTGGTGGCCAGCATCGCTGCTGCGGCCAGCTGGGCCAGGATTTTCATGGCGGAGGTCTCCACTAATAAAGGAAGCACGTTGTGTTCAGCTGATGAGGTTTTCAGCCGACGTAGGCTACCGCGCCGGGGATGTGGAATTCAAACCGGGGTAGGCCAGGGGCTGCTGCGGAGCACAGATTCTGTCAGGCCTCCAAGGCCTGCAACAAGTCCTGGCACAGATCGTCGGCATGCTCGATCCCGCAGCTGACTCTCAGGATCCCGTCGGTGATTCCCGCCGCCCGCCTGGCCGGCTCGTCCATCGACGCGTGACTCATCGTCTCGGGATAAGAGATCAGGGACTCGACCCCACCCAGCGACTCGGCCAACTGGAACAGCCGCGTCCGGGTCAGCACCCGCTCGGCCATCTCACGGCCACCGGACACCTCGAAACTCAACATCGCCCCGAACCCGTCCTGCTGGCGGCTGGCCAACTGGTGACCGGGGTGAGATTCGAGCCCGGGGTAATAGACTCGTGTTACGACGGGGTGCTCATCGAGCATCTGGGCCACGGCAGCGGCGGCTCGCTGGTGTGCTTCCATCCGTGGTCCCAGGGTCTTGATCCCTCGCAGCACCAGCCACGCGTCAAACGGCGAACAGGCCAACCCCAGCGCGTTGACGATGTAGGCAATCCGCTCGGCGTGCTCTTCGTGCCGTGTCACCAGGCAGCCGCCAACGACATCGGAGTGTCCATTGAGGTACTTGGTGGTCGAGTGCATCACGACATCGACTCCATGCTCCATCGGCCGCTGCAGGTACGGTGAGCAGAAGGTGTTGTCGGCGATCGTAATCGCACCCGCCTCCCTGGCAATCTCACACACCGCCCCGATATCGGTCACCAACAGCAGCGGGTTGCTGGGAGTCTCGATCCAGATCCCCTTCGTCTCGGGCCGCACCGCGGCGCGGATCGCGTCGAGATCGGGCATGTCGACAAACGAGAATTCCAGGTTCTGCCGAGCTAGGATGTCGGCAAACAGGCGGTAGGTGCCGCCGTAGATGTCCTTGCCGGCGATGATGTGGTCGCCTGATTCGAAGAGATAGGCCGCGGCGACGATCGCCGACATGCCTGTCGAGGTGGCCCTGCAGTCGATCCCACCCTCCAGCGACGCGATGTTCTCTTCGAGTGCCTGGCGAGTCGGGTTGCCGCTGCGGGTGTAGTCGAAGCCCCGGTTCGTCTCGAGATCGTCCCAGCGGAATGTGGAGGTGGCATAGATCGGTGTGGTGGCACTGAGGTAGGCCGAGTCCTTGTCGACACCCACGTGGACACAGCGTGTCTGGAATTCCATCGGTGCGGTTTCCGTTGTGAAGATCCAATTGAGGAATCACCCAGTCTAGGCAACCTCACGCCGATCCTGAAGCCGCCCCACTCCACCAGCTCACCCCGTTTCGCTACCCTAGTCCTTCCCGATCCGCACCCGCACACTCGCCATGCCCCTGCACCTCCCCGAACACCTCGGTCGACCGATCCCCGACAGCCCCCACGCCGTTTCGGCCTGCCTGCCGACGTGGGCCGACAACATCGGCTACGAGGAGGGTGAGCCTCGGGTCAAGGACAAGCTGACCACCGGGTACCCGCGATTCGTCTACAACCGGTTCTGCCGCAAGTTGTTCGAGTCGGTGGGCCGGCGAGTGGCCGAGCCGGGACACGAGTGCCTGGTGTTCCCAAGCGGTGCCGCGGCCGGGCGGGCCGCGGCACTGGTCAACCGCCGGCTCGATGCCGATGCCGCCCAGATCGTGCCGCTGAGCGACTGGGCCGGGGCCCACGCACACAACGATCTGCACGCCCTGGTCTTCTCCGCCGAGCACGCCCGGGTGGCCCAGGACGCCTGGCAACACATGGGCGAGGGCATCTCGTCGCGACAGGCCGAAGACCTGCTGGCGGGCCAACCCGGTCATGATGAGGCCGACGGTTCCAACTCCTCCGACTCCTCCGACACGTCCCAGACGGCCGTGTCGCAGATCACCTCGCGAGTCGCAACGCTGGCCGCAGTTCCTGAGGAGTTCACCTGGCTCGCCTCGTGCGGCATGAGCGGCTTTGCGGCACTGCACCGTGCCCTCGACAGCCTCACACCCGAACTCGACAGCGTTCAGTTCGGGTTCCCGTACGTCGATTCGCTGAAGGTCCAGCAATTGTGCGGTTCGGCTGGTTGCTGGTTCCTGCCGCGGGGAGACCGCGACGAGTTGGGCCAGCTGCAGCAGGCACTGGAAGCGGGCCGCCGTTTCAACGGGGTCTTCACCGAATTCCCCAGCAATCCATTGCTGGCCGTCCCCGATCTGAGCCGACTCTCGGAACTCTGCCGCACACACCAGTTGCCGCTGGTCGTCGACGAGACGATTGCCGGGTTCGGCAATGTCGACGTGCTGCGGGCCGCCGACGCGATCTGCAGCAGCCTCACCAAGTCGTTCTCGGGTGTCGGCGATGTCACCGGCGGGTCGATCGTGGTCAATCCCGACAGCCGCTTCGCCGGCCAGCTGGCCGACGCACTGGATGCCTCACCCCCGACCGGGCTCTACTCAAGAGACGCGGTGGTGCTCGAGCGGAATTCCCGGGACTACGCCGAGCGGCTGCCGGTGGCATGCGAGAATGCCGGTCGGCTGGTCGAGTTTCTGCGTGGGCGTCCCGAGGTCCAGGCGGTCTACTATCCCGACGACCTCAACCCGACCGGCGACGGGGATCATGCTTCGAGATACGACGCGTTTGCCCGCCCCGGGTCCGGCCGCGGCCCACTATTCTCGGTGTTGCTCCACGATGCCAGGCACAGCACCGCGGTGTTTCACGACGCGCTGGCCGTCGACAAGGGCCCCAACCTGGGCACCAACTACACGCTCGCCTGCCCGTTCACGATCCTGGCCCACTACCACGAACTGGACTGGGCCGAATCGTGCGGAGTGTCGCGGCACCTGGTCCGCGTTTCGGCGGGGCTGGAACCGTACCAGCAGCTGGAATCGGCCTTCGCCGCAGCACTGGATGCGGTCGAGCGTCCCACCTAGGGGGCTCAGTCGTCCTGCTTGGCGTATTCGAAGAGCGCTGTGGAGAGGTAGCGTTCTCCGGAATCGGGCAGCACGACCACCACGGTCTTGCCGGCAGCTTCCGGGCGGGCGGCGACCGTCAGCGCCGCACACATGGCCGCTCCCGAGCTGATCCCGCAAATGATCCCCTCCTCCTTGGTGATCCGCGGCGCCATCTCGAACGACTCCTCGCTGGAAACCTGCACGACCTCATCGACGAGGTCCATATCGAGGATATCGGGCTTAAAACCGGCTCCGATGCCCTGGATCTTGTGGGGGCCGGGGTCACCACCGGAAAGCACCGGGCTCTCGACCGGCTCGACCGCCACCGACGTCACCGCGTGACCCTTTTCGTTCTTGAGATACCTCGAGACCCCGGTGATCGTGCCTCCGGTGCCGATCCCCGAGACGAAGTAGTCGACGTTTCCGCCGGTGTCTTCCCAGATCTCCGGTCCGGTCGTGTCAAAGTGCACCTGAGGGTTGGCCGGGTTCTTGAATTGCTGGGGCATGTAGTGATCGTCCGCCTCGGCCATCTCGGTCGCCTTGCGGATCGCTCCGCCCATGCCGTCAGATCCCGGAGTCAGGATCAGTTCGGCTCCGAAGGCCCGCAGCATCATCCGTCGCTCGACCGACATCGTGTCAGGCATCGTCAGAGTCAGCTTGTAGCCTCGGGCGGCACAGACGAAGGCCAGTGCGATCCCGGTGTTGCCGCTGGTCGGTTCGACCACCGTCATGCCGCTCTGCAGGGCACCGGATTGTTCGGCGTCCAAGATCATCGCCGTACCGATGCGGCACTTCACACTGTAGGCCGGGTTGCGACCCTCGATCTTGGCGAGCACCCTCGCCTCGAGTCCCTCGGTCAAGCGGTTGATCTGCACCAGCGGCGTGCGGCCGATCGATTCGCAGTTGTCCTTGAAGATGGCCATGAGTGGCTCCTGGTGAGTTGTTCACGTTGGTGGGAGGCCATTATGCGGCAAGCACCGTTGACGGGCAATCGTCGCCGCGGAGAGTCTGCCGTAGGGTGGCAGGCCGATTCAGCGTGGCCGGCGCGGTCCCAGCGAGAACCCGCCACCTCGGATCACCGGCAGCCGCATCCGGTCCGGGTCGGCATCGGCAGGTGGGGGCGGGGGTTGGGTCGCCGATGGGGACGTCCGCGAGTTCCCTGCCTCGAAGATCGACGTCGTCCGCGCTCCGGCATCCACCTCGCCCAACAGGTCGGCCACGAACTTGCGGCTGGCCCGGTTGATGATCACCACCCGGCTGGCGGCTCGAGGGTTGTCGGTCGAGCGGATGATGCAGACCACCTCGGCCCCCGCCGCAGCAGACAACGCCGCCTCGATCTCAGCCGCCCGCTCGGCCGTCCGCGACACTCCGCGTCGATGTCCGCTGGTCGAGCGAGGTGGTACGGTGGGTGTCGTTGGTCGCGAGGCTGCCGGCGGAGTGACGCTCGGGGATGTCGCCGCCACGGTCGCGGTCCGGACGGCCGGAGCCGGGAAGTCGTCGAGTGACCGGCGGGGGGCAGCGGGCTGGGTCAGGGGGTTCCTCGCCGCCGTGGGGAGTGCGTCGCGACGTGGGCCGGGCTGGTCCCTCCGGGCGACCAGCGAGGTCAGGCGACAGCGGTTCAGCAGGTCATGGATCGGCCGCAGGCCCGCATAGAGACCTCGCTGATACGTCGGGTCGGCTGCGAAACAGACTCCCACCACCCGCCCGGCACTGTCGAAGAGCCCTCCGCCGCTGCGACCCTGCAGCGGCACACCGGTGCACTCGACGTTGTCCGGACCCAGGTACCGGTTCAGCCGCGTGACGGCGACCAGTTCCCGAGTCGGCAGGTCGCCTCCGTTGCAACCGAAACTCAGCAGCCTCTCGCCTTGTGAAAGCTTCGCAACCGGATCGGCCACGCGGGCCACCCTCAGCACACCGCGTGAAGCGATCTCGACCAGGCCCACGTCCGATTCGAGGTCGTGGCCCAGCAGCCGGCCGGCATACGAGGTCGCACGTCGGCCGTCGAACACGTCGACAATCAATCGTCCGCCCGACCCCGTCGTGCCAACCGCACTTCCCGCCTTCCCCCGCGGATGGTAGTCCCGGAACAGGTGGCCACAGGTCAGGATGATGCTGCGACCCGGCCGGCTGTCGATGATCGTCCCCGATGCAAACTCGTGACCGTCGGATTGCTCGAGACGCAACCGCACACAACTCGACTCCAGGCCACCACCGGACCCAGCTGCCGCACGGCCACCCCCCTTGGCACGGACCACCGGAAGACTCGATCCGCTGGGCGGGCCGGACGCAGTTCGAGGCGTGTCTGTGAACCGGGCCGATGCCGACGGGCCGGGATCGGCATCGGGCGACTTCGGTTTGTCGGCACGAGCCGACTCGGCCAGCGACCTCAGCTGGGACTCGGATGTGACTCCGACGATCTTCTTCACCGCACGCCCCGACTTGATCAACACGAAGGTCGGCAGCAACTTGATGTCCAACTGGCGTGCCAGGCGAGGGGCACGGCGGATGTCCAGGACCCGGATCGGGTAGCCCTGCCGCTTCAGCTTCTCAACCACAGGACTCATCCGCTGGCAGGCCAGGCAGCCGGGACCTGAGAACTCGAGCACCTCACCACCCTCTGCCGCAGCGGGACCCATCGGCACCAGGACACCAGCGGCCAAGGCCAGCAGCAGGCTCACGAGGCGGAACGCCGATCGAGCGATCCGAGCCGATGGCTGTTCGGGGTGAGCACCGGAGCCGAGAGAATCGGAAAAAACGAACCGCGACGTCGCAAGACGCATCAGACCATCCCTGGTTTTCAGCGAGCGAATTGTAAAGCTGACCACGATCACCGACCCGGAATTGGCGACTTTACAAGCAGACCGTCCCTGGTCCGCACCGGGTTCGCACCGGGTTCGCCGAAATGTGCAGTGTTCGCAGTGGTGGGACCAGAGAGTGCAGCTCGCGTGCCAAACCGGTCGGGGCCGAGTCCGCCGCAGGCGGATCAACCGGCCCCAGGCGGGCTAGATCCGGTAGAACTTCTCGGCGTTTTCGGCGAAGAGTTTCTTCTGAGCCGCAATGGGGCGGTCCTTGACGATCGTCTTGAGTGCGGCGACCCACTGGGCAAACGTGGCCCTGAGTCGGCAGACCGGCCAGTCGCCGGCGAAGTAGGCCCGATCCTCGCCGAAGGTGTCGATGCAGTAGAGCATGTTGGGGGCCAGGTCAGCCGCCTTCCAGCCCTCGGGCGCCGTGACCACGATCCCCGAGATCTTGCAGACGACATTCTCGTGCGATGCCAGCGCCTTGATCCCGGCCATCCACTTCTTCCTGAGAGCCGCGTCATCGGACCCGACCGGCATGTTGCCGCAGTGATCGAGGACGAACCGAGTCCCGGGACACTTCTCGACCAGCCGCGCCCCGTCGGTCAACTCGTCGGGACGCATGCACAGGTCATAGCTCATCCCCATCTTCCCCAGCAGCCTGACGTTCTTGACGAACCGGTTCTCGAGGCACAGCCCCTTGGGCCGATCCGCATCGTGCAGCACGGTGCGGACACCTCGCACGTAGTCACTCTTTTCGTACTGCCGGATGTACTTCTTGAAGCCGCGGTCATGCGGGTAGCCACCGATGACGGCGGCTTTCATCGGGTTCGACTTGTCGCGGCACATCCCGATCACCCATTCGGCCTCGAGATCCTGGTCGGACTTCCTGACGTTGACCTCCATGTAGACCGTCTTGGTGACCCCCAGGCCGCGGGTCGCTTCGAGGTAGTCCTTCATCAGGAAGTCGCGGTTGATCGATTTCACGCCCTCGTTCTTGAGCCAGGGCAGGTTGAGTTTCTTGAGGTCCCAGAGGTGCTGGTGGGTGTCGACGATGGGAATCACAGGCTGAGCATCCTCCGCCGCAACGGCGGATCCGGGGTCGAGGTTGGTGATGAGGTCTGCGGGCAGAGCGAACGCGGCGGCGGCGGCGGTCGCGGCCAGGAAGTCCCGGCGGTCGATGGTGGGCTGCAAGGCGGTCATGGGTGTGTGGTCTCTGGGGTGATGAACACTCAGTCCGAGCCGGGTCATCGTAGCCAAGAACCGAGCCGGTTTGCAGTCTCGGACCCGGTCGGTGTTTCCGGTCCAGTTTGTAGCGATTGTGTGGCCCGG
>CAUZEQ010000128.1:0-12717 GCA_963578885.1 Planctomycetota bacterium | reverse complement strand
ACCTCGGTTGTGGCAACGCCGTGGGGGGGGCGAATCCTGCTGCCGTGATGCGTTGTCGAGTGGCTGCGGGTCGGGTAAAATGGGTGGGATGACCGAGGGAATGGACGAGAGTGTGCGGTACAGGGATGGCGGGGAATCGCTCGGAGAAATGCCGTTGCCGCTGGCCCGCGGCCGGTCGCGTGGCCGGGATCCGCTGATGAGGACTCGCGCCGCAGGACTCGTGGAACAGGAGCAGGCACGTGGCTGAGGACGAGGAGTTCGAGGGCAACGAGTCAATCGAACCGGACAGCGGTGGCGTGATCGAATCGGGTGAACAGATCACTCAGCTCGACATCCAGGACGAGATGCGCGACAGCTATCTCACCTACGCCATGAGCGTGATCATCAGCCGGGCGCTGCCCGATGCCCGCGATGGTCTCAAGCCCTCCCAGCGACGGATCCTGGTCGCGATGAACGACCTGCGGCTCGGTCCCAATTCGTCGCGGGTCAAGTGTGCCAAGATTTCCGGCGACACCAGCGGCAATTATCACCCTCACGGCGACGGCTCGATCTATCCCACCCTGGTCCGCATGGCCCAGGACTGGATCATGCGGGACGTGCTGATCGACAAGCAGGGCAACTTCGGCTCGCTGGCCGGACTGCCTCCCGCGGCGATGAGGTACACCGAGGCACGGCTCTCGGCGGTGGCCGGCGAGATGCTGGCCGACATCGACCGCGACACGGTCGACTTCGTGCCGACCTACGACCAACGCAACATCGAACCGGTCGTGCTCCCCTCGAGATTCCCCAACCTGCTGGTCAACGGGTCCAACGGGATCGCCGTGGGGATGGCCACCAGCATCCCTCCGCACAACCTCGAAGAAGTCTGCGAGTCGGTGATCCGGCTGATCGACGACCCGGAGATCTCGATCGACGAACTGATCGAGGTGGTTCCGGCTCCCGATTTTCCGACCGGCGGGGTGATCTGCGGCGAGGCGGGAGTGCGGCGGGGGTACCTGACGGGCCGCTCGACCCTGGTCTTGAGGGCCAGGACCGAGTTCATCATCGAGAAGAACACCGACGTGATCGTGGTCTCGGAGATTCCCTATCTCGAGACCCGGGACCGCATCCGCGAGAAACTCGAGGTGCTGGTCCGCGACGAGCGGATCAAGGGGATCTCACGGATTGTCGACCTGACCGATCGCAACGTGCCGCCCTGGCAGGTCAACTTGCACATCGTGCTCAAGCGCGACGCAGACCGTGACGTGGTGCTCAATCAGCTCTTCCAGTACTCACCGCTGCAGTCGACGGTGAGCATGATCCTGCTGGCGCTGGTCGGAGGCCGACCGCAGGTGCTCTCGCTCAAGCGGCTGCTCGAAGAATTTCTCAGGCACCGCGTCGACGTGATCCGGCGGCGGACCGAGTTCCTGCTGGCCGAAGCCCGCAAGCGGAAGCACACCGTCGAAGGCCTGCTGATCGCCCAGATCGACATCGACCAGGTGATCCAGACGATCCGCGACTCGGAAAGCCGCTCGGCGGCTCGGGATCGGTTGCAGGAGATGGAGGTGGCCGCCGAGCTGGTGGCGCGGGCACTGGGCCAAGAGGGGTTTGTGGCGTTTGTCGAGGAGAGAGAGGCGGCCGACTCCTATACGCTCTCGGCCAAACAGGCCGAGGCGATCGTGTCGATGCAGCTGGGGTCGTTGGCGAATCTCGAGCGTGAGCAGCTGGGCGAGGAACATGCCGGGTTGCTGAGTGAGATTGCCGAGCACCTGAGACTGCTCTCGGACGAGGCCAACCTGAGGGCGGTGGTTCGCGAGGACATGCTCGAGATCCAGCAGAAGTACGGCAACCCGAGGAGGACGGAGGTCTCATCCGAGGAGATCGGGCACGTGGATCGGGAGGACCTGATCACCGAAGAGCCGATGGTGGTGACACTCTCGAGCCAGTCCTACATCAAGCGGACCCCGCTGGCACGTTACAAGGCCCAGGGACGCGGCGGGCAGGGGATCGCCGGAGCCAAGAACGAAGTCGAGGACCCGGTGGCCCACGTGTTCGCCTCCAGTACTCACTCGTGGCTGCTGTTCTTCACCGACCGCGGCAAGGTGCACTGGCGCAAGGTCTATGACCTGCCGCAGGCACGCCGCGCGGCACGAGGCCGCGCGGTGGTCAACCTGCTCTCGCTCGGCGACGACGAGCGGGTGTCCAACTGCCTGGCGGTGCGTGAGTTTGACGAGGAACGGTTCCTGGTGATCGTGACCCGTCGCGGTATCGTCAAGAAGACCCCGCTGAGTGCCTACAGTCGGCCCAAGCAGGGCGGGATCATCGCGATCAATCTCGATGAGGGTGACGAGCTGGTCAATGTGTGGCTGATCGAGCCGGGCCAGGATGTACTGATCGCCACGCGACAGGGCATGTCGATCCGGTTCAGCGAGGCGGATGCCCGCAGCATGGGACGTGCCACCCGAGGGGTCCGAGGCATCAACCTCGCCGATGACGATGAAGTGGTCGGGATGGTGGTGGCCGAGCCGGAGTTGAGCCTGCTTACGGTCTGTGAGAATGGGTATGGCAAGCGGACCGTGCTGGGAGACGGGGGTGGTGTGGCGGCTGAAGCTGAGGCCGAGCCGGATGCTGAAGCGGAACCGGATGCGGAGCAGGAGTCGGCCGACGATGAAGAGACTCCGGTCTCAAGCAGTGGCCATTACCGGCGTCAGAGGCGAGGCGGTAAAGGGCTGATTGACATCCGCACCACCGACCGCAACGGGCCGGTGATTGACGTAACGGCCGTCAACGACGGGGACGAGATCCTGATGATGACCGCTGGTGGCATGCTTCAGAGGGTGCGAGCCGGAGACATCCGGCCGATCGGGCGAAATACACAGGGCGTGAGACTGATCAGGCTCAAGGAGGGCGACCGGTTTGTCTCGCTGGCACGGATCCCCGGCGAAATCCTGGATTGAGCGATGTCGAGGTTGTTGGTCACCGGTGGTTGCGGGTTCATCGGATCGAATTTCATCCGCTGGCTGCTCGAGGATGACCCCGCGGCGGAAATCGTCAATCTCGACAAGCTGACCTACGCCGGAAATCCCGAGAACCTGGCATCTGTGTCGGGTTCTGAGCGTTACGAATTCCGCCAGGGCGACATCGGCGACCGGGCGGTGGTGGACGGGTTGCTCGAGGAGTTCACGATCGACGGGATCGTGAATTTCGCGGCCGAGAGTCACGTGGACCGCAGCATCCTGGATTCCACCCCGTTCATCGAGACGAACATCGCGGGCACGCAGGTACTGATTGATGCGGCGCGGGCCGCGGGGGTTGGGCGGTTCCTACAGGTGTCGACCGACGAGGTCTACGGCAGCCTGGGGCCGACCGGTGCCTTCACCGAACAGACACCCCTGACACCCAACAGCCCCTATGCGGCCTCGAAGACGGCCGCCGACCTGCTGGTGCGAGCGGCAGTGCACACGCACGGCTTCCCCGGCCTGATCACCCGTTGCTCGAACAACTACGGCCCTTATCAGTTCCCCGAGAAGCTGATTCCGCTCTTCATCAGCAATGCGCTGGATCACCAGCCATTGCCGGTCTACGGAGACGGCGAGAACGTCCGCGACTGGATCCACGTCGACGATCACTGTCGCGGCATCGCGGCGGTGCTGAGGCGGGGTGAGCCGGGCGAGGTCTACAACTTCGGGGGCCGAGCCGAGATGAGCAACATTGGGCTGACCCGACGGTTGCTCGAACTGCTCGATCGCCCCGAGTCGCTGATCCGGTTCGTGCCCGACCGTCCGGGCCACGACCAGAGGTATGCAATCGACTGCAGCAAAGCCGAGAGCGAGTTGGGCTGGCGGCCGCAGGTGCAGTTCGACGAGGGCCTGGCCGCCACGGTCCAGTGGTACCTCGAGAATGCCGGGTGGGTCGAGCGGGTGCGGAGCGGCGCCTACCGCGAGTACTACCAGCAGCAGTACGGTGATCGCCTGATCGAGGAGTGAACGAGGCGTGCCGACCGACTGGCGCCGCTCAGACGAAGAGTGTCAAGAGTTGATTGCGCCAAGAAGCTCGGGAAAGGGGGAAGCTTTTGAGTAGTTGAAAGCGGAAACCTTTCTGCGGAGCCTTTTGTTCGGGTGAGAGTCCCGTCCGGAAAAGCCTGACCAGCACCCGGGCGCGAGTCTTGCGTGGGGTACGGGTAACCTGCACCACGAAGCGTAGACAGCGAGTTGCGAAGCCATACAACTGAGCCTCGAGAGTGATGTGGTTGGAGCCCTCGTCGTTTAAGAAGCGGGGGCAGCACGGACGTTTCGCGAATGGTCAGGAACGCCCGTCCGGCCGGGGTCGCGTGAACATGTGCAAACCAACAGATGAGGCTCCCCGGGAACTTGGGAGGCCCTGATCTCTCCATCAGCAGATCCCGGGACGGAGTTTCCGGGTGAACAAGTTCCAGGCTCGATGCAAGGAACGCACACGATGGCCTCGAGAGCGAAATCAAGGTCGTGTGCTGCGATGGTATCGCCGATCGAAGGAAACGAAGTGAAGCCAGACGGAGACCAGGGAGTCATAGCGTCTTGATAGTACCGTTGAAGCCGGGGAACGCAGAGCCTGAGCGGACCCGGTGGAGGGAAGCGAGGCGTCGGAATCAGGGACCGTTGTCGGGAAACACGACAGATGCTCAGTAATCTGAGAAATGAGGACGTGTCCACGAAACGGCAGCGGATAGCGAGGCTGGCGAAACAGTCTGCGGAGCTGAGTTTTACGTCACTGAACCACCTGATCGATCTCGACTGGCTGCAAGAGGCCTATCGCCTGGCTCGCAGGATGCACTCCAAGTCATGGAGCTGCTTCCGGGACGATTCGGGGAATACGGGCTGTCGGTTCACCCGGAGAAGACGCGGCTGGTTGACTTCCGTCTCCCGTCGCACTCCGGTCGTGTGCGAGACGGCAAGTCTGAACCGGACACGTTCGACCTGCTCCGCTTCACTCACTACTGGGGTAAGTCGCGTAAAGGTAGATGGACGGTGAAGAGAAGGACGATGTCGACGCGGCTGACTCGAGCCGTTCAGGCGACCTACCAATGGTGTCGTTCCTGCCGGCATTGGCCGGTACAAGAGCAGTGGAAGAAGTTGTGTCAGAAGGTCCGTGGCCACTACGCCTACTACGGCGTGACCGGCAACGGACGGATGCTACGCAACTTCCGCCACGAAGTGCGACGTGTGTGGCGTAAATGGCTCGCCCGTCGCAATCGTGAACGCCGTCTGCTTTGGGAGCAATTCGAGTGTTTGGAGAAACGGTTTCCGCTTCCCCAGCCACGAATCTATCACCGAGGCAGCACGTATCAATCCTGATCCTGAGGAACCGTATGCTCTAATGCGAGCACGTACGAGTCTGTGGGAGCCCGGGGGGAGCAATCCCCCTGGGCCACCCGGTCACCTTCTTTGCGTGTCAGCATCGCCAGATCGCTGGCCAGATCTGGGTCATCTTACGTTCTCTCCGTTTCCTGATCCACACGGAATGTGAGTCTTTCGGGTAACTTGCATTCTGGAAACGGAGGATCGAGCGATGAAACAGGGAGAACGCCACTGAGAAATGCGGGCTAGGCCTTCGATGCCAGGTCCCCTATAATCCGCGGTTAATCGAGGACCGCGTCGGGCCGTCACGGTAATGACTGTCCGAGTGGAACGAGGCCCGGAGCCAGATCCATGGATCACGACCTGCGAACCGCCTGTGAGGGTGTGATCGAGAGGATCGTCCAGCTCCGGGACTCCCTTTGACCTCGAAGGATTGCTCGGAGAACGCGACGCGATCAACGTGAAGATGGCGGCGCCGGGGTTCTGGGACAACCAGGAGACCGCCCAAAGCCAGGTCGAGGCACTCAAGCGTCTCAACGCCACGTTGAAGCCACTCGAGGAGCTTGCCGCCGGAGGCGAGGAGCTGGAGGCTCTGGTCGAGTTGTCCGAGGAGGACGAGACCGGAGCGACCGAGCTTGAGGCCGCCGAGGCGGTGGGTACGCTGCGGCCGAAACTGGGCCAACTCGAATTGCGGGCGATGATGTCGGATCCCGACGACCGATCGGGAGCCTTCGTGCAGATCCAGGCCGGCGAGGGCGGTACCGATTCGTCGGACTGGGCCGGGATGCTGCTGAGGATGTACGCGAGGTGGTCCGAGCAGCGTGGGTTCGATTCCGAAATGCTCGAATACTCAGAAGCCGAAGAGGCGGGGATCCGCAGTGCCACGATTGCCATCCGTGGAGCCTACGCCTACGGGTACCTGCGGGGGGAAATCGGCAATCACCGGTTGATCCGAATCAGTCCCTTCGACGCAGCAGGTCGTCGCCACACGTCTTTTGCCGCCGTCGACGTGACACCGGAAGTCGACGAGGAGTTGGAGATCGAGATCAACTTCGAGTCGGATGTCCGCGAGGACACCTACCGGGCCAGCGGTGCCGGCGGACAGCACGTCAACAAGACCGACTCGGCGATCCGGCTGACACACCTCGCCACCAGTGTCGTGGTGCAGTGCCAGAGCCAACGCAGCCAGCACAAGAACCGGGCCCAGGCCCGCAAGATGCTCGCCGCCAAGCTGCACCAGATCGAGGTCGAGAAGCGGAATGCCGAGTTGGCTGCCAAGCGGGGGCAGAAGTCCAAGATCGGGTTCGGGGGCCAGACGGTCCGAAACTACGTGCTGCATCCGGAACAATACGTCAAGGATGCTCGTACGGGGTTGAAGGTCGGAAACCCCCAGCCGGTGCTCGATGGAGGCCTCGACCCCTTCGTCGAGGAATTTTTGAGGTGGAGTATGGGGCAATCATCCCGCCCGGCCGCAGCTGCCTCGGACGAGGCATCCTAAGACGTACGGCACTTCTCAGGCGAAAACACGAATCCCCGGGGACTGATCGATGAGACACCTGGCTGCGTGGCTGTGGGCCGCGATGCTGTTGAGCGGTTGTGGCGGACAGCAGCCGGCGGATTCCTCGGATGACACCGCGGCGGCTGTCGACGCCCAGCCGGCCGTAACCACTGCGAAGCAGCAGCCCTCGCCGAAAGCCGCCGCGGAGGGTCCCCGGGAGTTGCACGCCAACACCAGGTTGACCGAGGTCCCCGAAGCGTTGCTCGACGCCGCGAAGCTGGCCGACGGCTGGATCCAGCTCTTCGACGGCAGAACACTGTTCGGCTGGCAGGCCAACAGCGATGCGAACTGGTCGGTCCGCGACGGCGTGATCCATGCCGACTCGGGCCCCAAGGGCCTGATTGTCACCAGCGTGCCGTTTGCCGATTACGAGCTGCTGTGCGATTTCAGGCTGGCCGAAGGCGGCAACAGCGGGATCTTCCTGAGGACGCCGGTGACGCCCGAGAATCCGGCGGTGGACTGTTACGAGTTGAACATCTGTGACACGCACAAGGCGTTCCGGACCGGTAGCCTGGTGGCTCGGAAAAAGGGCCCAGAGGGGGTGACGGTCGAGGGTGAGTGGCACACGTTTCATGTGACGCTGGTCGGGACGAAGATGAGCGTGGAGCTGGACGGCACATCGGTGCTGAAGTTCACCGACACCGGCGACTCGCCACTGGTCTCGGGACGCATCGGGCTGCAGATGAACGGGGGCGAGATCGAGTTCCGCAACGTTTTTGTCCGTCCACTGGGCGGTAAGCCACTCTTCAACGGTCGCGACCTCTCCGGATGGCGAGTGGTGCCCGGCGGCAAGAGCCGTTTCAGCGTGGCAGATGGTGCGATCCACGCCGAAGACGGAGCCGGGTTTCTGGAGACCGAGTCGACCTGGGGCGACTTCGTGCTGCAGGCCGAGGCCAGGACCAATGGCGAGGAACTCAACAGCGGGATCTTCTTCCGGGCCGTGGCCGGGACCGCCGAGCATCCCTCGGACGGCTACGAACTCCAGATCCACAACGGCATCAAGCCGAGCGGGCCATTGCAGCCCTCCAACGCGGGCACCGGTGCGATCTTCCGGCGTACGACAGCCCGCTTTGTTGCGTCCCGCGACGGTGAGTGGACGGCGCTCACGCTGGTCGCGTCGGGGCCGAGGATGGCCGTGTGGGTCAATGGGCTGCAGGTGACCGACTGGGTCGACACGCGGCCCGATCATCTCAATCCTCGTCGTGGTCGGCGGCTCGACGCGGGCCACATCAGCCTGCAGGGTCACGACCCGACCACCGATCTCGATTTTCGAGCGATTCGCGCCGCGGCCCTGCCTTGAGACGGCGGCTCAGGCCGATCGGCGAGCCGCAGCGGTGGCCAGCGGGGCGAGTAGCTCAGCGGGGCGGGCCGCGGCGACGAGCTTGTCGTGGACTTCGAAATGCAGCGGGCCCCGATGGCCGGTGAGTGCCGAGTCGATCCTGGAGGTCGAGATCGCGTCGGGGGTGTTGGTCAGCAGCACGAGCAAACGGGGTGCGTCGGCCTTGATCAGCTGAGCAAGTTGCCGCAGTGCTCGATCGTCCCAGGGATCGGCGTCGACAAGCAGCAGGTCGATGCCGCTGCCCGGCATACCCTCGGCACGAGACAGCGCCTGGCCACCGAGTGCCACGAGCTGATCGGTGAGGGTCGCGGACCAGGCCGTGTCGGGAGAGACCACGCAGAAGGCGAACGGGTCGGCTGGCGGGGCGGCTGCCGCGGCGAATTCGGCTGCGGCCATCTCGTCGCGGCCGGCGGTCCATGGCAGCCCCTCGCCGCTGCCCATCAGCAGGCGTCGTTCGCTGGTCAGGCGGGTGGCGGCTGAGGTGTGCGGGACGCGGACCGACGCGGGCCAGTCGCCGCGGTTGCGTCCGTCGCCGTGGCACCAGGGACCGTGGCAGACCACCAGTCGAGCCAATGGCCAGGCACACAGCAGTTGCTGTATGGACTCGCTGGAGAACTGGTCGGGAGTCTCTTGCAGCACGACGATCAACTCGGGAGCATCCCCGGCGACGACGTCGAGGGCTGAGGGGATCGAGTCGGCGGTCCAAGCGGGTGCCAGCCGGTGCGTGGGTCCCAGATCCCGGCTGAGTTGTCGAGACCACTCGGCGCGGGGACGGCCGATCAGCAGTGTCCGCGGATCAGTCATCGAGCTGTGGGCTGTGTCCCTGGTGGCCCGGGTGGCGTGTGCCGGACTTGGAGGAGGGGGGGCGGGTCAGGCGGTGGATCTCAATTCTGCGAAGCGGACGCAGAGGAACCTGAGGATGTCGCGGACCGAGATGATCCCGATCGGGCGATCGTCGGTGTCGACGACCGGGAGGTGTCGATAGCCGCCGAGTTCCATAGCGTGCAATGCGTAGGCGATCGAGTCGTCCTGGCTGATGGTGGTGGGATTGGCGGTCATGAATTCGCCGACGGGGTCGGGCAGTCTGCTGAGGTCGTCGGAGAACCGGTTGAGCACGTCTCGTTCGGTGAAGATCCCGACCAGGTCGCCCGAGTCGTCGACGACCAGCAGGCAGCCGACATGGTGTTGACACATCGTTTCGATGGCCGTCGAGACCGGTTCGAGCGGACCGATGGTCAGCGGAGCCTTGGGGCAGAGGATTGCGATCGAGTGCCGCGAGATGGACTGTTCGAGTTCGCCGCCTGAGGGGTCGAGCGTGACCAGGGGCTGGCCACACGCCTCGCAGTTGTCCATCCCTTCGATGTTGTCGAAACCGCAATCGGGGCAGAGCATATCCGAGTCTCCGCGAGGGGGCGTGGGGGCGAGGGGGGTGTGCCCGGAACAATGCGGTGAGCGTCTATTTGACCGTCCAGGTATCTCCGCTGCTAAAGAGTGCTTCGAGGTCGCCGGGGCCCTTTTGTTCGATGGCTTCGTTCACCTGTTCGTCGAGTGCGATATCATAGGCGGGCCGGTCGACGCTGCGGAAGACCCCAACCGCTTCGGGGAACTCGGGGTGTCTCATCCGTGCCAGCATGAAGGCGAGGCTGGGCTCTTGGGCCTCCTCGTCATGGAACAGCAGGTCATCCTCGGATATCCCGCTGCCCAGCTCGACCACCTCGGGCCGGTTCCCCTCGTTGACCCGGATCCCCTTGTCGCGGTCGGCTCCGAAGATCAGTGGTTTGCCGTGTTCGAGGTAGACGATGTTTTCTTCCTTGATGCCTTTCTTGGACGCGTAGTAGAAGGCTCCGGAGTTGAACACGTTGCAGTCCTGGTAGACCTCGATGAACGACGTCCCCTGGTGGTGGGCGGCTCGTTCGAGGATCTTGATGAGGTGCTTGGTGTCGACGTCGACGGAGCGGGCCACGAAGGTGGCTTCCGAGCCGATGGCGACACAGAGTGGGCTGAGCGGGTTGTCGATCGATCCCAGCGGGGTGCTCTTGGTCCGCTTGCCGACCGGGCTGGTGGGCGAGTACTGCCCCTTGGTCAGTCCGTAGATCTGGTTGTTGAAGAGGATGATCTTGAGATTGACGTTGCGGCGGATGACGTGCATCAGGTGGTTGCCGCCGATCGAAAGTCCATCGCCGTCGCCGGTGATGACCCAGACCTGCAGGTCCGGCCGCACGCCCTTGATGCCCGTCGCGATGGCCGGGGCGCGGCCGTGGATGCTGTGGAACCCGTAGGTGTCGACGTAGTAGGGAAAACGGCTCGAGCAGCCGATCCCCGAGACGATCATGAATTTCTCCTTGGGGATCCCCAGCGTGGGCAGCAGCTTCTTGAACTGGGCGAGGATCGAGTAGTCACCACAACGGGGGCACCATCGCAGTTCCTGGTCGCTGGCAAAGTCCTTGGGAGCCAGGACGGGCAGTTCTGTCGTCATCGACTTGTCGCTCGTGTTTGCAGGGTGAGGTCCCCACCGCTGGGGTGGAGCAAGAATGTACGGAGGTCTCTAGAGATGACTCTCGATCGCCTCGATCAACTCGCTGACCCGGAACGGCTTGCCCTGGATCTTGTTGTACTGCTTGGCATCGATCAGGAATCTTGAGCGGATCAGCTGGACGAGTTGTCCGAGGTTGAGTTCGGCGACCAGGACGGTCTTGAAGCGTGCGAGCACTTCCTCGAGGTTGCGGGGGAAGGGGTTGAGGTATCTCAGGTGTGCGTGGCCGACAGAGCGTCCGGCCTCGCTGAGTTTCTTGACCGCCTGCCGGACGGCTCCGTAGGTGCCGCCCCAGCTGAGCAGTAGCAGATCGCCGTCCTGGGCTCCGAACACGTCCTGCTCGGGAATCGCCTCGGCGACGTTGGCCACTTTCTGAGCCCGCACGTGACACATGTGCTCGTGGTTGTCGGGGTCGTAGTCGACGTTGCCGGTGACGTCGGACTTTTCGAGGCCTCCGATTCGGTGCATCAGGCCCGGTGTCCCGGCTCGGGCCCAAGGACGCACGAGTCGCTCGTCGCGGAGGTAGGGCAGGTAGCCGTCCTCGGAATTGGGCTCGGTGGGATGCTCGACTTTGATCGGCACCAGGTCCTCGACCTTGGGCACCCGCCACGGCTCGGCCCCGTTGGCGATGAAGCCATCCGAGAGCAGGATGACGGGGGTCATGAACTCCACGGCGATCCGCAGTGCTTCCTGTGCCATCCAGAAGCAGTCACCGGGCGTCGCCGGCGCCACGATCGGCAGCGGGCTCTCGCCGTTGCGTCCGAACATGGCCAGCATCAGGTCGGATTGCTCGGTCTTGGTCGGCAGCCCGGTGCTGGGTCCGCCGCGTTGCACGTCGATGATGACCATCGGCAGTTCGGTCATCACGCCCAGGCCCATGGCTTCGCCCTTGAGACAGATGCCGGGTCCGCTGCTGGCCGAGATCGCGAATTCTCCGGCAAACGCTGCACCCACGGCCGCCGACATCGCCGCGATTTCGTCCTCGGCCTGGAACGTGCGGACACCGAAGTGCTTGAGTCGCGAGAGTTCGTGGAGGATGTCGCTGGCGGGTGTGATCGGGTAGCCGGCGTAAAACAGCTTCCGCTCGGCGAGCTTGGCCGCGGTGGCCAGGCCGATCGCCAGGGCTTCGTTCCCCGTGATCTTGCGGTACGTGCCCGGGGCCAACTTGGCCGGAGGCACGCGGTAGTGGACACGGAAGGAACCGGTCGAGACCCCGAAGTTCTGACCGCCCTGCAGCGCCCTGAGGTTCGCCTCGGCAATCTCCGGCTTCTTGGCGAACTTCTGTTTGACCCATTCGCGGGTCGGTGTCGCGTCTCGCTCGTAGAGCCAGTAGACCAGCCCCAGGGCGAAGAAGTTCTTGCAGCGATCGGCTTCGCGAGGCGTGAGTCCGAGTCCGTCGACCGAGTCGCGGGCCAGTCGAGTCATCTCGACCTTGTGCACATCGAAGGGAGCCAGCAGGACCTCGTCGTCGAGCGGGTTCGACTCGTAGCCGGCCTTCTTGAGGTCTCCCCTTTCGAAGGAGTTGGCGTTGACGATCAGCGTGCCGCCCCGCTTCAAGTCGGCGATGTTCGTCTTCAACGCCGCGGGGTTCATCGCCACCAGGGTGTCGACCTCATCACCGGGGGTGAAGATGTCGTTGCTGGAGAAATGCAGCTGAAAGCCACTGACTCCGGCCAGCGAGCCGGCCGGAGCGCGGATTTCGGCGGGGAAGTCGGGCAGCGTGCTGACGTCGTTGCCGAAGACGGCCGAGACGTTGGTCATCTGAGTGCCGGCCAATTGCATGCCGTCGCCACTGTCACCGCAGAAGCGGATGACAACCGTATCGCGTTCTTCGATCCGCTTGCCCTCGGCGGGGGCCACGTCGGTGGTAGCCATCGGTGCAGAACTCCTGGAAGCAAGACCACGACCGGATGACGGGCGTGGACAGACAGTATGTCAGGTCAGGTGGCAGGTCGGAGTGTTGCCGGTGGTG
>CAUZEQ010000127.1:0-12863 GCA_963578885.1 Planctomycetota bacterium | reverse complement strand
GACGCCGCCCACAACGGGGTTTGCTCCACCTGTTGCGTTTCACAGGCGGGGCCTGACCCCTTCTTCGAGTTGCAACGAGTGCTGGTTGAAAAGGGGTCAGGTCCCGCCTGCGTGCCGTTCTGGGTGGAGCGGGACTTTCTGTGGGCGGCGTCTGACCCCGTCCCATTCCCGAGTCTGTGTTCTTCAACGGGGCTAATCGGCCTGCAGCGGGTAATCGGCCAGGAAGGCAGCGATCCCCTGCAGCAGCTCGTCGGGTGCGTCTTCAAAGACCAGGTGCCCGGCATCGGGAAACCGCAGCGTGCGTGCCGCGGGGAACCGCCGCTGGAATTCGGCGAGGAACTCGAGCGTGAAGCACCAGTCCTGTTCGCCCCAGGCCAACAGCACCGGGTGATCCTGGAACCGGGCGAGTCCCTGTTCGGTTTCGACGAGGGTCTGGTAGCTGGGATGCCCCGCCCGCAGCGGGATGTCCTGGATGAACCGGTGGACCGCCACGCGATTGGCCCAACTGTCATACGGCGCCAGGTAACCGGTACGTGCGGCGGTTGAAAGCCGCCGGGGGTGGGCGAGGGCCATTTTCAGCGCGGCGCGAGAGAAGAGGTTGAGTCCACGGACACAGAGAGCACCCAGGAACGGGATCCGCAGTGCCGCGATCCTCATCGGCAGCCGCTTCGATCGAAACGCAGACGTGTTGGCCAGCACGAAGCGGGCGAACTGTTCGGGGCGGCGGGTGGCCGCGGTCATGCCAATCGCTCCGCCCCAATCGTGTCCGACCAGGGTGATGTGATCGAGTTCGAGGCGGTCGATGAGCGTGACGAGGTTGTTGGCGTGCTGGTCGAGTCGGTAGGGGTAGTGGGCCGGTTTGTCGGAGAAGCCGCAGCCGACGTGGTCGACGGCGATCACCCGGTGGTCCTCGGACAGGCCGCGGATGCAGCCGCGCCATGCGAAGCTCCAGGTCGGATTGCCGTGCACCATCAGCACGACCGGCCCGTGACCCTCGTCGACGTAGTGGTAGCCGACGCCATCGAGGTCGAGGCAATGAGATTCGAAGGGGTACTCAGCTTCGAACCCGCTGCGGCTGGGGCCTTGCCGAGGTTCACTCATGAGCGGCCACCAGCCCCGCGGCAACCCGTTCGAGAGCCCGTGCGAGGCGATCGATGTCGTGGTCGGTATGAGCGGCCGAGAGGCTGATCCTGAGGCGTGCGGTCCCGTCGGGCACCGAGGGCGGTCGGATTGCCGGCACGAAGTGCCCGTGTTGGGCCAGGAGTGAGGACGCTTCGAGGGCCGCCGACGCGGACCCCAGGATCACCGGAACGATCGGTCCCTCTTCGGAGCTGGTCTCGAGTGGGAGCCCGGCGAGATGTTGGCGGAGTCGGCTGCCGAGTTGTTCGAGGTGGTGTCGGCGGTCTGGCTCGAGGTCGATCAGTTCGAGTCCCAGGTCGGCGGCGGCACAGGTGGCGGGGGGGATGGCGGTTGAGAAGACCTGGGTCCGGGCATGGTGCCAGAGGTGGTCGATGAGTGCCCTGCTGCCGGCGGCAAAGCCGCCGGCGGCCCCGACCGCCTTGCTGAGGGTTCCGATCCTCAGCGTGACGTGCTGCTGGACCCCGAGTCGTTCACAGCTGCCGCGGCCCGATGGTCCCAGCACCCCCGTGGCGTGTGCCTCGTCGACGAGCAGCATGGCGTCGAATTCTGCTGCGAGATCAGAGAGTTGTGCGAGTGGCGCGATGGTGCCATCCATGCTGAAGAGGCCATCGGTGACGATCAGCCGCCGTCTCGAGTCGGCGGCCTCGGTGAGTTGTCGTCTGAGTTGATCGAGGCCGTGGTGGTGGTAGATGTGCAGGCGGGCCCGGCACAGCCGACAGCCGTCGATCAGGCTGGCGTGGTTGCGGCGGTCCGAGAACACGGCGTCATCGGGTCCGATCAGCGCGGTGATCGCGCCGAGGTTTGCGGCAAACCCCGACGGGAACAGCAGCGCCGCGTCGGTGCTCTCGAACCGGGCAAGGGACTCTTCGAGCCGGCAATACTGTGGGGAGCGTCCCGAGACCAGTGGGCTGGCACCGGCTCCGGCGGGGGCCGAGGCCGCGGCGGTGAGCAGTCGAGGATCGCGAGCGAGGCCGAGGTAGTCGTTGGAGGAGAAATCGACAAGCTGCTGTCCGTCGACGCGGCTGTGTCCAGGTCCCAGCGGTTCGACGACTCGTCGAGGCCTGAGCAGGTGGTCCCGCTTCAGGTCATCGAGTCCATCGGTCAGCCAGGCCGGATCGCGAGTCATACGAGCGGGTCCGGGTTGCTATTCGAAACCGTTGGCCGCCAGCCATCGTTCGGCGTCGAGGGCGGCCATGCAGCCGGTCCCTGCGGCGGTGACCGCTTGGCGGTAGTAGTCGTCGGCCACGTCCCCGGCGGCGAACACGCCGTCGATGCTGGTGTTGGTTCGCCCGGCGGTGGTCCAGACGAGATACCCGGCGTCGTTGGTTTCGAGTTGCCCGTCGAGGAAGTCGGTGTTGGGCGTGTGTCCGATGGCGGCAAAGTAGCCGGACGCGTCGAGTTCGGTGGTGTTGCCCTCGTCGAGCGTGCTGCGAATGCGGACACCGGTCACGCCATCCTGGTCGTTGCCCAGCACTTCGTCGACAACCGAATTCCATTCGACCTGGATCTTCTCGTGCTCGATGGCCCGGTCGGCCATGATCCGGCTGGCTCGGAATGCGTCACGCCGATGGACGATATGGACTTTCGAGGCGAACTTGGCCAGGTAGGTGCTCTCTTCCATCGCGCTATCGCCTCCGCCGACGACGACCAGCGGCTTGTCACGAAAGCGGGGCAGTGCTCCGTCGCAGACGGCACAGGCCGAGACGCCGGCATTCTTGAACCGATCTTCACTCTCGAGGCCCAGGTAGTTGGCTCGGGCGCCGGTGGCGATAACCAGCGAGAGGGCTTCGATCTGCGATCCGGCCAGGGTTGTGAGTTGGAAGGGGTGGGTGGAGAGATCGACGGAGACGACGTCGTCGGTGGTGATCGTGGTGCCGAAGTTGATCGCCTGCTGCTTCATCAGCTCCATCAGCTCCGGCCCGCTGACGCCCTCGCCCAGGTGCGGGGCCATGTAGCGTCGCTTGTCGTCGGCGATCGAGTTGTCGAGGTAGCCCGAGAGGTCACCGGCGGGGAAGCCGGGGTAGTTCTCGACCTCGGTCGTCAGAGCCAACTGGCCCAGCGGCAGCGTTCCTCGCTGCCGGTTTTCTTCGGTGATGGCGCCTTCGAGGACCAGCGGATCGAGGCTGGCCCGGGAGGCGTAGATGGCGGCGGTCCATCCGGCCGGGCCGGAACCGATGATCACAACTCGCTGGGCCACGGGAGAGGTCTCCTGCCAATCGATGCCGCGGGCGGCTTGGGACAAGCGACCTTAGCCCAGAGACTGATGCCGTACAACTGAGGCCCGGCCGCGGGGCGGGACTCACGGTTGGTCGTCGTCGGAGACAATCGGCTTGGAGGCGTCGATCCCCAGCGCGCAAACTCCGGAAAATATAAACGCGACCAGGCAGACCAGCAGCATGTTGTTCCAGTCGCCGTGGGTGGGGTTTTCTCCCAGCACCGCGTCATAGATCAGCGGGCTGCAGGCGGCTCCGATGTTGCCCCACATGTTGCCCCAACCGAGTACCGAGCCCACGTGGCGGCCTCCCACGTCCTGCTTGAACGCCCAGTTGGCCGGGTTGCCGAAGTCGATCGAGAAGGAGACGACGCAGAAGCAGATGGTCATGGCCACCGCGGAGTTCAGAGGCGAGTCGGCCGGGAATGTGGAGAACAGCAGGCAGCAGCCATAGGCGGCGGCCCCGGTGATCTTGGTGCCGAACAACGGCCAGCGGCGACCCCACTTCAGACCGATGCGCGCCGTGAGCAGGTCGGTGGCCTTGCCACCGGTGAGCATGCCGATGGTACCGGCCGCCAGCGGGATCGATGCCAACAGGCCCCGTTGCAGGATCGGGACATCGTGGACGTCGGCGAGGTAGCGAGCCAGCCAGGTCACCAGGAACATCCAGGCGACGTTGCCGCCCAGTTGCATGAAACAATCGCACCACATGCTGAAGCTCTTGATCAGCGGTATCAGCGGGGCGGCCCCCACGGCGTTCTCTGCACCCGCAGCGGCTCCGCTTCGACCCTCGGCAATCCGGTCGAGCTCGGACTGGTTGCAGCGTGGGTGCTGGGTGGGATGGTTGCGGATGATCAACCAGTAGATCCCGGCGACCAGGAAACCGAGGGCGCCAAAGACGTACATCACCGGCCGCCAGCCGGCCACGTAGATCTTGCGGATGTCGTCGCGAAAGCTGGCTTCGAGCAGCAGGCGGTGGAAGCGGCGGCGTTCGGCGACCGAGAGACCCAGGCTGCGTCGCTGGGGTAGCGGGACCGAGAAGAGACTCTCGGCTCGGATGTGGCTGGCTTGAAGATCCTGTCCCTGGCGGGGCAGGTTGACGGCCTGGTGGATCGGTTCGTCGAAGAAATCCGCGTCGTCGAGCAGACTGTTGAGGGCTGTGACGAGGGACCCGGTGGTGGCGGGGTCGAGAGTGACCGAGGTGGGGTCGGCTGTGATCGGTTCCCCTTGCTTTCGCTGAGTGTCTTGTCGAGCGGCCAATTGACGGTAACGACTCGCGGTCGCGAGGATGGCACGACGATCGGCCGGTTCGAGCTGCCTGGTGACGAATTGCCAGGCCCGCTGCTGGGGTGTGGCAACGTCCTGGGCCGGCTCGGATGTGGGTTCGCCTTGTGGGGCGTTCTCGGGCAGGCTGCTTGCTGCAGGCGCCAGGTTGTGGCTGAGCCGGCCGCTGTGAAGAATGTCGGCAGGTTCCAGCAGGTCACTTGTGCCGTCCGAGGAGATGGGGACAAAGAGCACCATCAGGAAGGCGGTCAGCAGCGGTGCCAGGGCCCCACCGCAGCGGCCTCCCAACGCCACGATCGAACTGGCCGCTGCTCGACCCGTCAGAGGGATCCACTTGCTGATCACCGAAGCACTCGTCGGATAGGCACCGGCCTGGCCCAATCCGCAACCGGCTCGCATGATCAACAACCCGAAGAGGCCGGAAACGACGCCGGTCAGCATGGTGAAGATCGACCAGATGACAATGTAGAGCGTGAGCATGATCCGCGATCCGTAGCGGTCGCTGAGCCATCCCGAGGGGACCTGGGCCAGGGCGTAGGACCAGAAGAAAATGCTGATCATCCCGGCGATCTGCGACTGCGTCAGATCGAGGTCTTCGCGGATGTAATCCGACGCAAACGAAACGCAGAAACGATCCAGGTACAGCAGAACCGACATCAGCAGCGAGACCGCCATGACGAAATAACGCACCCGCGACTGGGGTTCGCGAGACTCGGGGTCGAGGGTGGGCTGAACGGTATTCGCGTCGGCCATGGTGTGCGGGTTCGTGTGAGGCCAGGCAAGGGCGATGCACACTAGAACCCTGATGGCCGCCACGTCAAGTCGCCGCCGCGACTCGGTCGCCGCCGGCGTCGGCGCAAAAAAAAGAAGCGTCCCGGGTCACTCCAAGTCACCCGGAACGCTTCGCATGCGGGGTGGACAAGTGCGGGCCAACGCCGTTCCACCTCGATGGCTTAGACTCATTGCACTCGGTGTGCCAATTGAACCGAATTGCCCGGCAATTGGACATAAGGCCGATCGGCAACAGGAGTTACATTCAATTGGGCCGCTGGCAGCCATCTCGCCTTGGGGCGGGTCGACTGTATCATGCTGCAACACCTGTAGCGTTGTGATGCGGTCAATCCTGCCGCACTTGATAGTTGGGTGCCGAACAGGATACTCGAAGGTGAGATCAGCGCGGCGAATCTGTGCGGTCTTTTTCGGAGTCGAGGAAGAGCGGGATGGTTGAATCGTCAGGTGACAAGGGTGCGATGACGGTGCCCCGGTTCGTGGCGTGCAAGGCGGAGGGTCGTCGTCTGGTGATGCTGACGGCCTACGACGCGATGTGGGCGGGACTCTTCGACGAGTCGGGTGTGGACGCGTTGCTGGTCGGCGACACGCTGGGCATGGTGGTCCAGGGTCACGACACGACGTTGCCGGTGACACTCGAGGAGATGATCTACCATGCTCGGATGGTGGTCCGTGGCAGTCGTCGCGCGTTGGTGGTGGTCGACATGCCGTTCATGACGTTCCAGGTGGGCCCCGAGCAGGCGATCACCAATGCCGGCCGGATCCTGAAGGAGACGGGTGCATCGGCGGTGAAGCTGGAGGGTGGTGAGAACCAGGCGGAGACGATCCGGGCCTTGAGTCGAGCCGACATCCCGGTGATGGCTCACGTGGGCATGAAGCCTCAATCGGTCCGCATGCTGGGCGGGATGTCTCGGATCCAGCGAGACGCGGAGCGTCTGCGGATCGATGCCCGAGCGGCCGAGGAGGCGGGTGCCTTCGCGGTGGTCCTGGAGTTGATTCCGCGGGGGATTGCCGAGGAGATCACCGGTGCGTTGTCGATTCCGACGATCGGGATTGGAGCCGGGCCCGGTTGCGACGGGCAGGTGCTGGTCAACCAGGACATGCTGGGCCTGGGCAACGGTTTCAACCCGAAGTTCCTGAAGCGGTACGCCGACCTGCGATCGACCGTACTCGAGGCGGTCTCGAGCTACGCCGAGGACGTCCGTGCGGGGGCTTTCCCCGGCGAGGAGCACAGCCACGAGTGAGCTGGCGTGGCTAGGCGGCGTGTGGGACCTGGTCGCTGCTGGTGTGTTGACCCTTGAGTGTCGCCTTGGCGGCCTCGGGCAAAGCATCGACGACGTCGGTGGCCAGTCCGAGGACCTTCATGACCCGGATGATGCAGTAGGTGAGGTCGAATTCCCGCCTGCGGTGTCCGTGCCGTGCCATTCTCTGGTAGGCGTGATGGTTGTTGTGCCATCCTTCGCCGAAGGCGAGCAGGCCGACCCACCAGAGGTTTCGTGAGCGGTCGGGGGTCTGGTAGTTGCGGTACCCCCAGACGTGCGTGGCCGAGTTGACGAACCAGGTGACGTGGTAGACCACCACGATTCTGAGGCACATGGCCCACAGGAAGACCGAGAGTCCCAGTCCCCAGGCGAAGTGGCCGACGGCGAAGAAGGCCCCAGCCGAGAGGAACAGGAAGGGGCCGTAGGTCGCGTGGAGGAATCGTTGGAGCCGGCTGCGGTAGAAATCGGGCGCCCATCTCTGGAAGAGTGTCTCGAGTCGTTTGGGGGAATCATGGGGCTGCAGCCAGAGGAAGTGGGACCACCAGAACCCGTGGTTGGGCGAATGAGGGTCCTCGGGCTCGTCCGAGTGTGCGTGATGCTTACGATGGGTCGCGATCCAAAACAGGGGGCTACCCTGTCCCGAGAGCATCGCACACAGCGTCAGCAGGCCTCGGACCGGTGCGATGGCCTGGAAGCTGCCGTGCGTCATCTGGCGGTGGTAGCCGAGCGTGACGCCGAAGCAGCCGGTGAGGTAAAAGAAGACGACGAACATCACGACGGCCTGCCACGAGATGTAGAAGAATGCGGCGACGGCTCCGGTGTGCATCAATGCCAGCCAGATGACGTTGGCCCAGTTGATGCCGTCGGAAAAACGTGCGGCGAGGTTGGGGGCGGGGGGTGCGGCGACGGCGGCCAGTCCCGCGGGAGCGTGACCAGCGAGATCAGCGTGATCCGAGGGAGTCGTAACAGCGCTGGTGGCTTCGGGCATCGTCGGCGTGGTAGTCATATCGATCATCTCATCGAGGTCACTCGGACGTGCCGGCGATCTGTGGCCGGCCGGGGATTATAGTGCAACCATCGGCTGAAAGTGTCGCCTGAGGGTCAATTCCCTGTCACACTTGTGTCATCTTTTCTGCTGCGTGGTCCTGCAGCGTCCCTGCGTTGTTGACTCTGAGCGATCTTGCCGCGAATCGTCTGCTCGAACTAGACTGGTGTGAGATTCGGATTCGAAGTGGTCCGAAGGCTGTACGAGGCAGGCGGGGCGTCGATGGCGACCGAGACGAGTCCAACCGAGCCGAGGGACGTCGCAGTGCGGGCGTCGTCCCGTTGGATTCTGGGTCCGTGGCGCGACCTGGTGCTGTTCGTGGCGACACCGGTGCTGGTGTTGCCTCTGGGCCTGGCGATGTCGTCTCAGATCAGCGGCGAGCAGATCCTGTTCTGGGTTCTGGCGTTTGGCGCTTTGGGGCATCACCTGCCGGGGTTGTTGCGAGCCTACGGGGACCGCGAGTTGTTCCAGCGTTTTCGCTGGCGGTTCATCGTGGTTCCCCTGGTGCTGCTGCCGATCTGTGGTTTGTTTTTTGTCGATCAGCTGGTGGGGATGAAATTGATCGTACTGTCCTGGGGCGTATGGCATTTCCTGATGCAGACCTACGGGTTCGCTCGGATCTACGACGCCAAGAGCGGCAGCGGCACTCGCATGTCGCGGTGGCTGGACTGGGGCATGTGCATCGGCTGGTTCGGTGCCGCGGTGCTGCACAGCCCACGTCGCGTCGGCGAATTCCTCGGCATGGCCTACCAGGCCGGTCTGCCGGTCGACTTGAGTCTGCCGATTGATGGAGTCCGGGTCTGCTGGGACTTCTTCACGCTGGTGGTGACGGTGCTGGCTGTGGGCCAGCTGAGCTGGAGGGCTTTGCGGGGTCAGCCGATCAGCGGGGGCAAGCTGTTGCTGCTGGTGATCTCGTTTTCGTTCTTCTGGTACTGCAACGTGAGCCTGACGAACCTGGTGATGGGCATTGCGATGTTCGAGATCTTCCACGACATCCAGTACCTGGCCATCGTCTGGTCGTTCAACCGTCGTCGAGTCGATTCGGGAGCGGGCGTGGGTGCGTTGACCCGGTTTCTGTTTCGCAATAGCGGATCGTTGGTCGGCCTCTGGATCGGTCTCTACGTCGGCCTGGTGCTGGCGTATGGCAGCCTGAGCATCATTGTCGACCGGGTCTCGTCCGAGCAGTGGCGGAACCTGTTGTACGGGATCATCGCGACGTCGAACCTGTTGCATTTCTATTACGACGGTTTCATCTGGAAGGTCCGCGAGGCGTCGACGCGTCGATCTCTGGGTGTGGGCGACTCGGCAGCGTCTGCCTCGGTTGCGCCCACCGGTGCGACGGCGATCGCCTGGCGTCACTGGCTGTCCTGGTTGGTCATGGCGGGGTTGGCCTGGGTGCTGTTTATCACCGAGAGTCGGCGGGCGGAGCGTGGTGAGGTGGGCGACCTGGAGATGGCTCGCGCGGTGGTGCAGCAAGTCCCCGGCAGCGTCCCGGCCCGCAACGAGTTGGCTCGAACGCTGATCAACGTCAACCAGTTCCCCGAGGCGATGGCACAGGCCGAGATGGCCATTCGGCTCGAGCCGGGTGTCTACAAGTCCTACGTCTACCGCGGGGTGTCTCGGATCGAGTCGGGACGTCATCAAGAGGGCCTGGCGGACCTGTTGGAGGCCGAGCGCCGGCACGCTCGAGACGCGTACCTGCAGTACCACCTGGCGATGGCGAAGCTGGAGTTGGGTCGACCCGAGGAGGCGGTTCGACACCTGGAGTCTTCGCGGCAGATCCGCCCCGCCAACCCCGACGTCCACTACAACCTCGGGGTGATCCGCATGCAGGCGGCGATGCGGACTGTGGACCGGGAGCTGTTGGCGGATGCGGGAGGACATTTCCGGGAGGCGATCCGGCGGGATCCTCTTCACGCACACGCGGTCTGCATGCTGGGGGAGGTCGAGCGTCAGCTGGGTCGAACCGAGGCGGCGATCGAGCAGTTTCGCCGCAGCCTGATCGTCGACGGCAGCTTGCCCGAGGCCCACCACGGTTTGTCGCTGGCCTTGCGGGAGACTCGGTCCTTCGACGAGTCGAACCGGTCGCTGAGCCTGGCGGTCTACCACGCTCTGGTCGAGGTGCGGGTCGGTTCGGGTGTGAGGGATCAGAGAATCGAGCAGGCGGTGGACTGGGCCGAGGAGTTGCAGGAGCGATCGGGTCGCCTCGACGTACTCAGCCACGAATTGCTCGGGCTGGCACGTGCCTCGGCCGGAGATTTTTCGGGCGCCGTGGAGTCCGTCGACGCGGCTCTCGAGTCGCCTCGGGCAACCGATCCCGAGCTACGTCGTCGCCTGGCCGCCCAGAGGCAATCCTGCCTCCGGAGGATTCAGCCGGTTCTGCCTGGTCCGCCGGAGGGTCCCGGCCCTGATGGCTAGGTTTGTGCGGCCACGCCGGGCCTGGGGTCCGGATCTGATACGAAGCGGTAGCCGGTGCCCCGAACCGAGAGAATATGTCGGGGCTGTGAGGCGTCCGGTTCGATCATCCGCCGCAGTCTCATCACGAAGTTATCCGTCGAGCGGGTTGTAATCGCGTCGGGTTCGCCCCAGACATCGCGCAGGATCTGGTGCCGGCTCAGCACCACTCCCTCGTGATCGATGAAGTACCTCAACAGCTCCATCTCGGTCTTGGTCAGGTTGTGAGTCTGCTGGTCGACGGTCAGTTGAAAGCTGGGAAAGTCGATCGTGACGTTGGCAAAGACGTAGCGGGTGTCTATATCGAGCCCCCCGTGCCGGGTGCGTCGCTCGAGCAGATTGCGGACTCGGCTGAGCAGTTCCGGGAGTGCAAAGGGTTTGGTCATGTACTGGTCGGTGCCGGCATCGAACGCCTGGGCCTTGTCTTCACTGAGCGTGCGTGCGCTGAGCACGAGGATCGGCAAGTCGACGGTGTTGCGGCGGATCTCGCGACAGATCTCATAACCGCTCATCCCCGGCAGCATCAGGTCGAGGATGACGATATCGACGGGCGGGTCGGCCTCTTCGAGCTGCTGCAGCGCGGTGGGTCCGTCGCCGGCGAGGTCGACCTGGTAGCCCTCGTGCTGGAAATTGAAGGCGAGTCCTTCGGCCAGGGTCAGTTCGTCCTCGACAATCAGGATTCTCATGCCGCCACCCGCCCCGGCAATTCGACCTCGAAGATGCTCCCGGGCTGGTCAACGCGATCCTGGACGCGGATCCGTCCCTTGAGCGTGTGGACGAGGGTGCGGACGATGTAGAGGCCCAGGCCGGTTCCGGTCTGCTGTCGGGTCAGTTCTTCGCCGCCGCGGAAGAAGATGCGGAAGATCTTTTTCTTCAGTTCCGGAGCGACTCCTTCGCCGTTGTCGGCGATGCGGGTGACGATCCGGCCGCGGCTGCGGGTGCTGACGGTGACCTGCACTTCCGGCTGCCGGGACCCGTACTTGATGGCATTGTCGAGCAGGTTGCCGAAGATCATCTCGAGCACGATCGGGCGGGCGTGGATGGTGGCTTTCTGGAGGTCGAATTCGAAGACGTCCTCGTGTTGGCACTTGTGCCGGTCGCAGGCGGCCTGGGCGCAGCGCCGCAGCAGCGGTTCGAGCTCGATGTCCTCGGCTTCTGAGTCGTGGCCGATCGCGTCGAGTCTGCCGATTTCCAGCAGGTGGCTGATCAGGGTGTCCAGTCGCACCAGTTGCCGTTGCATGACTTCGTAGAACTCGCTGCGGCGTTCCTCGTCGAGTTCTCGGAGTTGGAGGGTTTCGAGGTAGAGCCTGATCGAGGCGAGCGGAGTCTTGAGTTCGTGGGTCACGCTGTCGACGAAGTTGGCCTGTCGCCGATTGAGCTGGATTTCCTTGATGGTCAGGAAGAGGTAGAACGAGAGTCCGATCAGGACCAGCGCGAAGGCGATGGTGCCGATGGTCAGGGCGCCCAGGGAGTTGAGTTGTGCAAAGAGGACGATCCAGCAGACCATCAGCGTGACGTTGAGCACCATCAGCGCGGCGGAGAGCGTGATCGGCCAGTGCAGCGTACGTCGTTTGCGGATGTAGTCGGCCAATGGCCGGTTCCCTGTCGGCACGGGCGGCTCGAAGCGGCCCTCAGAATATCATCCCGCAGCGGTGTCGGCGAGTCGGTCCTTGCGACGCACCTCGACTCGAAACAGCCGGTCAATCGCCAGTCGGAACAGGATCCACAGTGCCGCGACACTCTCCTTCCAGCTGATCTTCGATTCTCCGAATCGGCGGTCCTCGAACACGATCGGTGTCTCTCCGAAGCGGCTGCCCAGGCGGGAGAGTCGATATAGGATTTCTTCCTGGAAGGCGTAGCCGCGGGCGCGGAAGAGGTCGAGGTCGAGTTCGGCCAACTGGGCCACGGTGTAACAGCGAAAGCTGCCGCTGTTGTCTTGGGATGAGAGTCCCAGCATCAGCCGAGCGTAGAAGTTGATGCCGCGACTCATCAGATGCCGCCGCCAGTTCCAACCGACCACGCCACCTCCCTCGACATACCGCGAGCCGATTGCCACATCGACGGTTTCCATCATGGCTCTCATCGCCGGGATGTGCCGCGGGTGATGGCTGAAGTCGGCGTCGAGGTTGATCAGCTGGTCGTACCCCCGGGCAATTCCCTCGCGGAAACCAGCCAGGATGGCCGTCCCCAACCCCAGTTTTCCGGCACGATGCAGCACGTCAACTCGCGGATCGGACCCGGCCAGTTCATCGGCCATCCTGCCGGTTCCATCGGGCGAGTTGTCGTCGACGATCAGGATGTCGGCATCGGGGGCCACTTCAAGCAACTCCGGCACCAGCCTCTCGATGTTCTCTCGCTCGTTGTACGTGCAGACGGTAATCAACAGCCTCGGGGCCGACGCGGCCGTGGGGGCAGGGGCGGGTGTTGAGTCACCGTCTGACATCAGGTCCGGTGGTGCCCTGGGTGTCGGGGTGTCGGAAAGAAAGCGGTTTGATCAGGACGCGAGCAATTCGCCTGCGATCTGGTCCCATTCGGTTTCGAGCGTTGCGTCGCAGTTGGGCCGACCGGCCTGGCGGTACCAGTGGGCGGCGTTGGAGAGATCTCCTTCGACGCGGTGCAGGTGAGCGTGGACCCAGGCGGCTGTGGCGGAGTCGATCTCCTGCACGATCACGTGGCC
>CAUZEQ010000126.1:0-13015 GCA_963578885.1 Planctomycetota bacterium | reverse complement strand
GAGCCGATTTTGATGACTCAAATACCACAAGGTATAGGGGACTGGAGTCCGAGAACACCTACATCTTGTGAACTGACGAGACCCGCCACTATAAATCGGCATCCAGTTTTGTCAAGATGGGGTTTTTCAGTTTGTTTTGATCAAAGTCCTGGAATTCGTCCTACAGCCCCGTCGCAACACGACTTATCGCAATCTGAAGAAACCGTCACGACCCTCTCACCACCTACAGTCCGACCGCCGCTGACGTGGCGACCGACGCCACAACGCGCCACGCCGGACCGATCCGATGCCACGCACCGACTCCTCAACACCAACACCCTCTCGCCCCGATCGAACCGGCCAGGCCGTGACTTCCTCGACCCCCTCGACCGACGATCCGACGGCGTTGGCCGAGTACGGTCGGCTCGACCTCGTCGCCCGGTTGGTGGTCGAAGGCGACATCCTGGGTCAGCACAAGAGCCCGATGAAGGGTGCCAGTGTCGAGTTCACCGAGCACCGGCCGTACCACCCCGGAGACGAGATCCGTCACATCGACTGGCGGGCCTACGGCAAGACGGGGAAGTACTTCGTGAAGGAGTTCGAGGACGAGACGAGCCTGCGTTGCCAGTTGCTGGTCGACGCTTCGGGCAGCATGGCCTACGGCGACAGCACGCTGTCGAAGTTCGACTACGCCCGCCAGCTGGCCGCGTCGCTGGCCTACCTGCTGCTGGCTCAACGTGACGCGGTCGGGCTGACGGTTTTCGACGACCACGTCCGCACCCGCCTGGCCCCCTCGACCCAGCAGGCCCTCTTCGCCCAGGTCACCGACACGCTCGAGGGCCTCGAGCCAACCGACGAAGCATCAGGACCATTTGCCGGGGGGGTCGCCGAATCGCTCGGAGAAGTCCTGCCGACCCTGCCACGCCGCAGCCTGGTGGTAGTGATCAGCGACTTCCTGGACGAGGCCGACGAGTTGATTAAGGCGTTGGCCCGGTTCCGCCACGCGCGTCACGAGTTGATCCTGTTCCACGTGGTGGCTCCCGAGGAGGTCGATTTTCCGTTTTCGCGACCGACGCAGTTCCGCGACCTCGAAGTGCCCTCGCGACGCATGCTGGTCGATCCGCACCGGGTCCGAGAACGCTACCTGCACCACTTCAACCGCTTCTGCACCCGGTTGGAACAGGGAGCCGCCGGCCAGGACGTCGACTACCAGAGAGTGACGACCAGCCAGCCCTACATCACCGCCCTGGGCCGCTACCTCGCCTCCCGATCCAGACGCCGCCGCGGACGCTAGCCCGGGGACTGGCTCCGCAGCCCCGCCCGTAGCAGGGCGGAGGTGCCTGTCCTGAGCTCAAACGGACCCCTGGCAGCCCGTTGAAGAACTCGGACCCTGGGGTCAGACGCCGCCCACAACGGGGTTTGCTCCACCTGTCGCGTTTCACAGGCGGGGCCTGACCCCTTCTTCGAGTTGCAATGAGTGCTGGTTGAAAAGGGGTCAGGCCCCGCCTGCGTGCCGTTCTGGATGGAGCGGGACTTTCTGTGGGTCCGCCGAAGGCGGATCAGACCCCGTCCCATCCCCAAACTTGTGGTTTTCAACCCGCCGCAGGCGGGCTAGCCCCCCGCGTCTGCCCCCAATCGCTCGGCGAACTCACCGCCCAGCTCCGCCTCCAACTGCTCCTCCAGTCGGAACGTCTCCAGCCCCAGCATCCCTCTCAATCCCCGGTACGCCACGGCCCGCTCCCGCCGTCGTCGCTCGTCCGCCTCGCCCGGCTCGCGACGCACCGCACGCAACAGCACGTTCTTGGCCGTGTGCTCCATGTCGATGAACTCGATCACGCCGGTCCGGTACCCGCATACCTCCAACGCCTCGGCCCGCAACGCGTCAGTCACCAGGGCCGAGAGTCGCTCGTGCAGGATCCCGTGCCGATGCACCGACGACAACTCCTCGATCGCCAGCCCCGGTGCCAACTCGTGCTGACAACACGGCACCGCCAGGATCACACCCGCCTTCCATCCGACCGCTCGGGCCAGGGCGTCGTCGGTCGCCGTGTCGCAGGCATGCAGCGACACCGCCAGGTCCACTCGAGTTTCATTGCCACCACCGCCAACACCGCCAACACCGCCAACACCGCCCTCAGCGAAAACATCGCGCGGGAAGTCGGCAATCTCACCCTGGTGGAATTCGATTGCATCCCATCCCAGCCTCCGGGCCACGTCCCGGCAATCGGCCACCACCTCCGCCTCACGCTCGATCCCCACGATCCGTACCTCGCGGCCACGCAGCTCCGTCAGCAGGTGGTACAACGCGAACGTCAGGTAGCTCTTGCCGCAGCCGAAATCGACCACCTGCAGGTCACCCTCCTTGGGCAGCGACCCGACACAGTCGTCGACCAGTTCCAGGAACCGGTTGACCTGGCGAAACTTCGCCTGCCGCGACGCCTTCACGCGTCCCTCGGAGGTCATCACCCCGATCGCCTCAAGGAAGGCACACTTCTGCCCATCAGGCAGCAGGTGCTGCTTGGTGCGATCGTGTGAACTCGACTCAGGCGGCAGCGTGGTGGCCGGCTTGCGGTGAACCTTCAACCGACCCCCCCGCCCGACTCGTGCCGAAACATCCTCCTCGGAACCAAACAGGTGCAGGTCGCCGTAGCACTCGGGAAACCATTCGCCGATCCGCACCACCGCGGCGGCGGGTTCGAGATTCTCATGAGTCTGCTGCCGGTGCGTCTCGGAGGTGAACTGGTAGCGTGGTCCATCGGCCAACTCGACCGGCCGCACCACGACCCGCTCGGCCAACTCGGGCCGGTCTCCCCGACGCCGACTCAGCACCACGCGGTAACAGCTCGACCCGAGCATCGCTCGGCCCACCGCCTCCACAATCTCGCTCACCTCCTCAGACACTGCTAGACTGCGCTCCGGGCCTGTGTGATCGATGTCCGAATCGATCACTCTACAGACCCACCCCCTCCAGCGGCAACGAATCGCACAAAGGCAACGGCACCCGATGGGTCTCAATCGCAAGCAGAAGAAACAGCTCGCCGTCGCCCGCAAGAAACTCGACAGCCTCCAGCTTCAACTCGCCGGAGCCCGAGCCCAACCCGACGACCCGGCCGATGTGCCGCGGCTGGAACAGGAACTCGAACAGACGCTCCAGAAAGTTCGGTCGCTCAAGAGCGGTGGAGACGGCAAGTGAGCGGCACGGCGTCCGGCCTGGTGAGACTGTCACCGCCGACGATCTGCGTCGTGCACCCCCGCGAACGACGCAGCAAGTGCTCGCTCGAACCGCTGCGAGGCCGCGAGGGGTTCGTGTTCTGGACGTTTCCTGAGCGAGGCGAGGAGCCGCTTGAGGGCTACGTGCGGCTGGGAATGGGCGGAGAGGTGATTGGTCCCGAGGATGCCGCAGGGGGCCTGTTGCTCCTGGACGGTACCTGGCGACTCACCGCAGGGATGGAACCGGGCTACGCCGAGTTGCCTGTGAGGAGCCTGCCTGGGTTGCAGACTGCGTACCCTCGCAGTTCGAAGATCTTCGACGATCCCGAGGGCGGGCTGGCCTCGATCGAAGCACTCTGGGCCGCCTACCACCTGATGGGCCGCCCCACCAAGGGACTGCTCGATCACTATCGCTGGGCCGAGCAGTTCCTGGCAGCCAACTCCGATCTCCTCTAACTAGGTCCACATCCGCTGGGGTCTGACGCCCCGCCCCGATCAACCGCCCAGCTCCACCCCTGCCACCCAAGGGCGGGGGGGCCTGACCCCTTTCCTCACACGGTTCTCACCACACGTTTCCTCACACGTTTTCGCCGGGGTCTGACGCCCCGCCCCAATCCACCGTCCAACTCAACCCATGCCACCCAAGGGCGGGGGGCCTGACCCCTTTGCTCACACAGTGGTCGCCACACGAGAAGGGGTCAGGCCCCCCGCCTGAGGACCGCCAAGCGGGAATTTGACAACCTGTTCAAGGCGGGGCGTCAGACCCCGGCGGCAGGTCTGCCGCCCGCATCGCCTCTACCCACCACATCGCGCCTAGCCCCGGTTGCCCAGCGATCACAACCGGTGATACGATGAAAGCCCAACTAACCACCCACCCCCCACCCCGACACCAGCCCCCCATGCCCCGCCGATCAGCCCTCTTCCTCGCGCTGCTCGCCTCCGCATCGGTGCTCGCCGACACGTCGGTGACCAACTCCGCCGAGCCGCAGATCGACTACCAGAAACAGATCAAGCCGCTGTTTGCCAAGCACTGCAACGGCTGCCATGGGTCGAAGAAGTCGATGTCGGGGTTCCGCATCGACGCCGGCCGACTGGCCACTCGAGGAGGCGACCGCGGTGCCGGCATCGTGCCGGGTCAGCCCGACAAGAGCCTGCTGTTTCAGGCACTCACCGGCAACGATGACCTCGAGCGGATGCCCTACGAAAAACCCCAGCTGCAGGCCGCCGAAATCGCACTGATCCGAGCATGGATCGTCCAGGGCGGCAAGTACCCCGCCGACGAGGTGATCGTCGGAGGACGACGCAGCAGCGAACACTGGTCGTTTCAGCCGATCGTCCGAGCCAAACTGCCCGCGATCAGCAACCCCGCGTGGGTCCGCAACGCCATCGACACCTTCGTGCTGGCACGGCTGGACCGTGAACAACTCAAGCCCGCGCCCGCAGCCGACCGGGTTTCGCTGATCCGCCGACTCAGCCTCGACCTGCTCGGACTGCCCCCCTCGACCGACCAGGTCGATGCCTTCCTGGCCGACACCGCACCGGGTGCCTACTCAAGACTCGTCGACCGCATGCTCGCCTCGCCACGCTACGGCGAACGCTGGGGCCGCCACTGGCTCGACCTGGCCCGCTACGCCGACTCCGACGGATTCACCATCGACGCAGCCCGCTCGATCTGGAAGTACCGCGACTGGGTCATCGGTGCCATCAACGACGACATGCCCTTTGATCGCTTTTCCACCGAACAACTCGCCGGAGACCTGCTGCCCGCCGCTCGACTCGATCAGCAGGTCGCCACCGGGTTCCACCGCAATACGCTGATCAACCAGGAGGGCGGGACCGACGACGAGCAGTTCCGCGTCGACGCGGTCGTCGATCGAGTCAACACCACCGGTGCCACCTTCCTGGGCCTGACCGTGGGATGTGCTCGGTGTCACGCACACAAGTTCGACCCGATCTCGCAACGCGACTTCTACCAGCTGTTCGCCGTGTTCAACAGCACTGAGGACAACAACGACGCCAACGCCAAGGGGCCCAAGATCTCGGTCCCCTCGCCCGACCAGGCCGGCGAACAGACCCGACTGGCCGCCGCGATCTCCGCAGCCGAAAAGCCGCTGGCCCAGCACGACACCTCATTCGCCGCCGGGATGCCCGACTGGGAAAAACGACTCGCCTCGATCAACGCCGGCTCGTTCACCATGCTCAAGCCGACCAAGTGGACCACCGCCAAAGGAGCCGTCCTCACCCGGCTCGACGACAACTCGCTGATCGTCGACTTCAGCGTCCCGGCCAACGACACCTACACCATCACGCTCGACACCACGCTCGAAAAGATCACCGCCGTGCGTATCGAAACGCTCACGCACGACAGCCTGCCGAAAAACGGTCCCGGCCGAGCCGACAACGGCAACTTCATTCTCAGCGAAATCACCCTCACCGCAGCACCCACCGCAGCAGCCACCGCCGGCAAAGCCAAGCCGACGCCGGTCCCGATCGCCGCCGCCGCCGCCGACCACTCACAGGAAGGCCACCCGGTCAGCAACGCGATCGACGGCAAGCCCGAGACCGGCTGGTCGATCAACACCAAGACCGGCTCGCCCAACGTCAACCGCCAGGCGATCTTCTTCCCCGCCAAGCCGATCGTGAACAAAGGTGGCTCGAAACTGGTGCTCAGCATGGCCCACCTCGGCAAGACCGCCAACTACCTCGTCGGCCGCTTCCGCATCTCCGTCAGCGGCGCGGACCCCGCCGACCTGAAGATCCCCGCCCCGATCCTGGCCATCGCCCGCACGCCACGAGAAAAGAGGTCCAAGGCTCAGCAGACCCAACTCGTGGACGCCTACCGCCGAACCGACAGCGGCCGCAAGACACTCTCCGATACCGTCATCGGTCTCAAGAAACGACTCACAGATCTCAACAAGGCGATCCCCACCACGATGGTCCTCCGCGAGCTGAAACAGCCGCGCACGACCCACATCCACATCCGAGGCGATTTCCTCCGCAAGGGAGCCCACGTGCTGCCGGGCGTGCCCGAGGTGCTGCCGGAAATGAAGTCCTCAGGAAAATTCGGCAATCGTCTCGACCTGGCCAACTGGCTCTTCGAACCGGGGCACCCTCTGACCGCCCGCGTCACCGTCAACCGATACTGGCAACGGTTCTTCGGACTGGGTTTCGTCGAGACCGAGAACGATTTCGGCCTGCAGAGCGACCCGCCCTCGCACCCGGGGCTGCTCGATTGGCTCGCCAGCGAGTTCATCCGCCGCGACTGGGCGGTCAAGGACCTGCACCGGCTGATCGTCACCAGCGCGACGTACCGCCAGAGCTCGGTGACCCGCATCGAGTTGCTCGAGCGCGATCCCAGGAACCGGCTGCTGGCTCGACAGATGCGGATGCGGATGTCGGCCGAGACGATCCGCGACACAGCCTTGGTCGCCTCGGGGCTGATCTCCGACAAGATCGGCGGACCCGGCGTCTACCCGCCTCAGCCCAAGGGCATCTACATCCTGACCCAGCAGAAGAAGTCGTGGCCCGAGGCCCAGGGCGAGGACCGATTCCGCCGCTGCATGTACACCTACTTCTGGCGTTCCAGCCCCTACCCGTTCCTGCCGACCTTCGACGCACCCGACGCGACCACCACCTGCACCCGCCGCAGCCGCTCGAATACCCCCCTGCAGGCCCTGACACTCGCCAACGACGAGGCCTTCTTCGAGATGGCCCAGGGCGTGGCGCTGAGGATGCTGGTCGAGGCGCCGACTCCCGACCACGAGCGATTGCGGTTCGGATTCCGGGCCTGCCTGTCGCGAGAACCGACGGCTGAGGAACTGGTGGCATTGAGTGAGTACCTGGCAAGCCAGCGGAAGCGGTTTTCCGAATCCGACACCAGCGCCAACAAGGTCGCCCCCGCCCGGCGGCCGGTTGGAGTGAATGCCAGTGAGGCGGCCGCCTGGACGGCCGTCGCCCGCGTGCTGGTCAATCTCGACGAATTCATCACCAGGGAGTAGTCCGATGGTGCCTTCAGACAACACGCAGCCAGCGTCCGTTGAAGAACAGCTGCTGGTCCGCGAACAGACGCGACGTCATTTCTTTGGCAATGCCGGCCTGGGCATCGGTTCCCTTGGCCTGGCCCACCTGCTCTCTGACGGACAACTCGGTTCGGGTGCTCAGGCCGCCCCAACCACTCCCGGCGCACCCGGTGCTCCGCAGAAGGGCCACTTTGCGGCCAGGGCCAAGCGGGTGATCTACCTGTTCATGGCCGGAGGCCCCAGCCAGCTCGAGCTGTTTGACTACAAGCCGAAGCTGCAGCAGATGGACGGCAAGGTGATCCCGCCCTCCTACGTCGAGAACAAGCGGTTCGCGTTCATCAAGAAGGACGCCAAGCTGTTGGGCACCCGCCGCCAGTTCCTGCAATGGGGCGACAGCGGCCAGCAGATCTCCTCGCTGCTGCCCCATCTCGGTTCGATCGCCGACGACGTGGCGATCGTGAGGACGGTCAAGACCGAGGTATTCAACCACGGACCGGCCAAGCTGTTCATGAACACCGGCTTCAACCGTTTCGGCCGCCCGAGCATGGGTTCGTGGGTCACCTACGGCCTGGGCAGCCCGTCGGGCAACCTGCCCGGCTTCGTGGTGATGCACTCGGGGCCGCGAGGCCCACGAGGCGGGACGCCGCTGTGGGGCAACGGGTTCCTGCCCAGCCAGTTCCAGGGCGTCCCCTTCCTCAACGGCGCCGACCCGATCCTCAACCTCTCCTCACCCAAAGGCATCGATTACAAGAACCAGGGACAGTTCGTCCGAGCCGTCAATCGACTCAACGCGCTGCGGCTCAAGCAGGTGGGTGACCCGGAAATCTCCACCCGGATCGGCACCTACGAGATGGCCTACCGGATGCAATCCAGCGCACCGGCCCTGATGGATCTCTCAGCAGAAACCCGGCACACACTCGACAGCTACGGAGTCGACCCCGCCCAGGGGTCCTTTGCCCGCAACTGCCTGCTGGCACGGAGACTGGTCGAACGCGGGACCCGCTTCGTGCAGCTGTACCACACCGACTGGGACCACCACGGCAACCCCGGCACCAACCTCGGCAAACCGCTCGATCAACGCTGTGCCGAGATCGACCAGGCGGCCACCGCACTGGTCAAGGACCTCAAGCAACGTGGGCTGCTCGAAGAGACCCTGGTGATCTGGGGCGGCGAGTTCGGCCGCACGCCGCAGGGTGAACCCCGAGACACGCTCGGGCGAGACCATCACATCGAGTCGTACTCGATGTGGCTGGCCGGAGGCGGCATCCGGGGCGGCACGACGGTCGGTGAGACCGACGAGTTGGGCTACTACGCGGTCAAGGACAAGGTCCACGTCCACGACCTGCAGGCCACCGTGCTGCACCTCCTGGGCCTGGACCACCTGAAACTGACCTACCGCTTCCAGGGCCGTGACTACCGCCTGACAGACGTCGCAGGTGATGTTGTCGAGAAGCTGCTCGCTTGAGCCAAATCGGGACTGGCTCCAGAGCCCCGCCCCCGGCGGAGCGCCGGTGCCTGTCCCGGTGCTCGCTAGCCGGTTCCTGGAGCCGGGACAGGCACCTCCGCCCCGCCAGAGGCGGAGCTTCTGAGCCAGTCCCAGGCCAGGGCTACTGCGCCGCCGCCGGGACCGCGATCAGGTACGCCTTGGCGTCCCTGGCTCCGGCGACAATCTGCTTGCCGTCCTTCGAGTAGGCGGCCGAGTAGACCGGCGGGTTGGCCAACTTGGTCATGAACAGGCTCTTACCACTTCCGGTGTCCCAGATGTGGATCACTCCCGAGTAATCCGCCGTCAACAGCCGGTTGGCCTTCGTCGGATGGAACCGCACGCGGTAGATGTCGCCGGTGTGGCCTTCGATCTGCTTGGTCGGCTTCGGGTCGCCGATCGACCACAGATAAACCAATCGCTTGCCGCCCAGGCCCACACCCGCTCCGGCAATCGTCTTGCCGTCGGGACTGAACGCGACCGAATAGACCGGCTGCGTCGGACCGCTGTACTTCCGTACCTCGACTCCCGTCACGACATTGATCAACCGGACCGTCTTGTCCGCTCCACCGCTGAGAACAAACTTCCCGTCGGGACTGAACGCCACAGCGTAGACCTGCGACGGCTGAGTCGACAGCGTGCGGATGACCTTGTTGGTCTTCGTGTCCCACAACCGAACCGTCTTGTCCGATGACCCGCTGACCAGCAGGGTGCCGTCGGGACTGAAATCCAACCCGGCCACGTAGCCACCGTGCCCGGTGTAATTCTGAGAGAACCCGGTGGCAGCCACCTTCCAGGTCTTGATCGTGCCGTCGGCCGCCGCCGTCACCATCGACACGTTGTCGATTCCCAGCGACAACGAGTTGATGTCGCCGGTGTGGCCGCTGAGCAACTGGGCCGCGTCGCGCGAGGGGGCCACGGGCGGCTTGGGATTGGGGGCAGTCGGATCGTAACTGCGGATCGAACGGTCGCGGGACGCCGCCACCAGCTTCTTGTTGTCAGAAGTGTACCCCAGCCGAGTGACCGGCGACGGGGTCGGGATCTTCAACTGCAATTCGCCATTGGCGGCGTTCCACACGCACAGCGTCTTCACGTCCGCAGCCGCCACCTGGTTGCTCGACGCATTGATCGCCACCGCCTGGCTGCCACCGGGCAACCCGGCAAACGTGCGGATCGGCTGCCCGTTGCCCGCATTCCAACTCTTGACTCCACCCGGACCCGCCGTCACCCATACGGCGCTGTTGCCCGAACTCCCCAGCGAGTTGACCTCCTTGTCATCGGCGGCGATCACCAGTTGGACCGAGATCTGCTCGATGTGCACCGCCTTGTCGGTCCCCGCAAAGGCCACCGTGCGGTTGTCGTTGCTGAAACCGGCCCCCGAGATGGCTCCGGTCGTCCGGAAGTGCTGCAGCACCCGGTCACTCTTCAGGTCCCAGGCCCGCAGGCGTCCGTTGCTCGAACCGCTGAGCAGCCTGGCGTTGTCACGGCTGAATTCGACCGCCGTCACGGCAGCGTCGTGACCCGAGAGCGTCTTGGCCAGCTTGCCGTCGGCCACGGTGTAGATCCTCACCGCCTTGTCCGAGCCTCCGACCGCGGCCTGGGCTCCGTTGGCCGAAAGGCTCAGCGACATCGCTTCCGACTCGGTATTGATCGTCCTCACCGCCTTGCCGTCGGCCGATGCGAAGACGCGGACGGTCTTGTCGCGGCTGGAGGTCACCACCTGGCTGCTGTTGGGGGTGAAGGCCACCCCGGTGATCGCGGCGGTGTGACCGGCCAGCTTCGCCTGCACGCTGGCATCGGAGATCTTGTAGAGCACCACCGCACCGCTGCGGTCCCCGGCGACCAGCAGTTGGCCGTTGGCCGAGAGTGCCACGGAGGTGATCGGGCCGGCCTGGGCCGGGAACGCCTTCTGAAGCTTGCCGCTTGAGACCGCGTACAGCCGGGCGATCTGGTCGGCGGCACCGGTGGCCACCTGGCTGCTGTTGGGGCTGAAGGCGATCGCCGTGACCGCGGCCGGGTGAGCCTCGAGCTGCTTGATCGGCTTCCCGTCAGCCCGCTGCCACAGCCGGGCCGTCTTGTCAGTGGACGCGGTGGCGATCATCGCGCCGTTGGACGACACATCAATCGCGGTAATCGGCTCGGTGTGACCGGCCGCGGCAAACGTCGCCGGCAACGTCGAGGGCCACTTGCGAATCTCTCCGTCGAGGCCGCTGGTAACGATGAAGCTACTGTTGCGCGCGAACAGCAGCCCGGTGATCGGACCCGAGTGGGCAACGACGGGGCCACCGATCGGCTTGCCGTCTGCCAATGTGAACAGCCTCAGCACACCCGCCTCCGTCGCGGTCGCCACCTGGGTGTTGTCGACCCGGGCGGAGATGCCCACGACCGCAGACAGGTGACCCTCGAGCTTCCGGGCCGTCTTGCCATCGGCCGCAGCACGGACCACGACCGTCTTGTCGCTGCCGCCACTGATGATCCACATGCCGTCGTTGGTCAACTCCACAGCGCGAACAGGGCCCTGGTGTCCGCCATGACTGGCGATCGGGGAATTGAGCGGCACGTCCCAGATCTTGATCGTGTTGTCCATCGCGCCCGAGGCGATCCGAGTGCCGTCGGGATGGACGGCGATCGAAAGCACCAGGCCGGTGTGACCCGACATCGTCCGCACACTCTGACGAGTCCGGCTGTCCCACAACCGCAACGTCTTGTCGAAGCTGGCCGTGATCACCCACTTGCCGTCGGGTGTGAACACCGCGTCATAGACCGGATCGGTGTGCCCTTCCAGAGGCATCGGCGATTGGGCCCCGGCCGAAGAACCCAGCAGGGTCGACAGGAACAGGGCAGTGGCCAGGTGCTGTACGGTTCTCAAACACTTCATGGAGGGGACCCTGACGGGTTGGTCGCACGGACGAATACGCAACGCGTGGCACACAGTCTCACCCGAGACACGGCAGAGGGTCAAGGGTGCGTGAGTGAACCAAACCCGTCTGGACACTCGCGGCCTCAATCCACTATCACCCGCGTTCTCTCACGTCTTCTCAGATCTTCTCAAGTCGTCTCAAAAAAACTGCTGCACTCTCTTCTCAAGCCACTCTTCTCCATTTTCCCCGGTCTCGGAGGCATGAATGCCGCCGGAGGTGACTCTCGGTCTGCGCGACGCTGCGCTGCGATGGCGGGGCCTGCTGGTTCCCGCCGGCGTGGTCTCGCTGCTGCTGGTGATCATCATCCCGGTCCCCCCGGGACTGCTCGACCTGCTGCTCGCCGCCAGCATGACACTCGCCGTCCTGGTCCTGCTGACCACGATCTACGTCGCCCGCCCGCTCGATTTCAGCGTCTTCCCGACCCTGCTGCTGGGTGCCACGCTGCTGAGACTGGTGCTCAACTTTGCTTCCACTCGCCTGATCCTGACCCGGGCCCCCATCGACGGGACCGGGGCGGCTGGAGGCGTGATCGAGGCGTTCGGCAACTTCGTCACCGGAGGCCAGGTGGCCGTCGGAGCCATCCTGTTCACGATCCTGGTCGTGGTCCAGTTCCTGGTCATCACCCGCGGTTCGACTCGAATCAGCGAGGTCGCTGCCCGCTTTGCTCTGGACACGATGCCCGGACGACAGATGGCCATCGATTCGGATGTCGCCGCCGGGCTGATCAGCGGAGAAGAAGCCCAACGGCGTCGAGCCGAGCTCGAGAGTCGAGCCGACTTCTACGGGGCGATGGACGGAGCCGGGAAATTCGTACGCGGCGATGCCGTGGCCGGGATCGTGATCACGCTGACCAACATCGCCGGAGGACTCTACGTCGGCATGGTCCAGGGCGGCATGCCCCTGGGTCGCTCGATCGATGTCTTCACCCGACTCACGATCGGCGACGGACTGGTGACCCAGATCCCCGCACTGCTGCTGTCGCTGGCCGCCGGACTGATCGTCACACGCTCCTCAACCGACCGCCACCTGCCCCAGGCGATCATGCAGCAACTCTTCGGACAGACCGAGGCGCTGTTCCTGGCCTCAGGGTTCCTGGTCGTGCTCGCGCTGACCGGACTGCCCGCCGTGCCGCTGCTCACCCTGGCCGGCATCTGCCTGGTCACCGGTATCGCACGGCATCGCCACTCATCCCATCCCAACACCGAAAACACCGCAGCCACCAAAAACACCGAAAACACCGCAGCCACCGCCCCGCTCGAAGCCAGAGGCACTGCAGCACAGGCATCACCGGACCCCTCGATCAGCGTCCCCAGCCCATTCGTCGAACCTCTGGCGCTGGAATTGGGCGGCGGGTTGCTGGGCCTGGCCCAGGGACACGGCCTGGTGCAGCAGATCGTCAGACT
>CAUZEQ010000125.1:0-13034 GCA_963578885.1 Planctomycetota bacterium | reverse complement strand
TCGACAGTCGCCGTGACGGTCACCGGCTGCGGCTCGATCGTCAAGCGGTAGACAAACCGCTCGCCGCCATGTTCGAACAGGTCCCGCACCTCGACACGAAACCTGCCGTCTGAGGGAGGCGTCCAGCTGATGGCCTCATCGACCTTGTCGGCCGATCGGGAGTCGGTTTCATTGAGTGTCTTGCCCTTGCTGTCGGTCACTCTCAGCACCGGATCGAGTGGAAACCCGAGCCGCCGCGACTCGACCGACAGCCTCAAGGCCTTGCCCTTGGACGCCTCGAACTCGTAGACATCCCGATCCTTGTCCTGGGCGATCCGGCCCGACACGGTCAACGGCACAACGACCGCCTGCGGTTTGGCCCGCCCGTTGGGCTCGACCTCGACCACCACGGCATGCTCGACCCGTTTCAGCGAGACCGTGTTGGCCGAGCCGGCTCGAAAAAACCGACCGCCCACTCCACCGTCTCCCGGCTCGATCGTCCAGGGAACCGCCGGCTGCGGCAGGTTCCAGCCCCGCACCTCCAGCTTGCTGGGTGCCTTGGCCGAAATCGCCGCGGGCATCGTGAAGTCGACGTAGGCACCGGTGGTGATCATCATTCGGTACACGAAGTCTTTGCCGCTTGCCAGGCCGATTGTCGAGTTGGTCTTCACCGGAAACGCGAATGTTCGCACGTAATACGTGCCGTCACGCCGGGCGGTGAACACCACGAAGGGGTCCAGGCCCAGCGAGTCGTCGTCCTGGGCGACGACGAAGCCTCGTGAGGTGACCACCTGCAGCAGGCTGTCCATCGGTGAACCGAGTTCGGTGTGAGCCGTCATCGAGACCACCAGGCTCTGGCCGGACTTCATCGAAACCCCAAACACGTCGACGTCGCGAGACTCCGACAGCACCCCGTTGACGATCTGCGACGGGCCGCCGAGTTTCTGGGCGTCTTCGAGTCGACCGTTGGGCTCCTTCTCGGCAACCTCGGCGATCCCCGAGACGACAAATGGCAGCAGCGAACTGGCGGCTCCGCTGTTGGCAAACCTCAGCCAGTACCGACCCGGGGCCACGTCCGGCTTGACGGTCACCGTGACCCGATCGTCCTTCTTGCCAAATGCGACGGCCAGGCCCGGGTGACTCGCCCAGCTCCGACGCTGGTCTCCCCCGTTGAGCGTCCCCTGCAGGACGACTTCGACGGACTTGCCCCGCTGAGCCCCGCTGGGGACCAGGTGCGTCACCGAGGCCTCGTCGGCAGCACACGCCCGCTGCACGGGGAACACCAGCGTCCCCAGCGCGACGGCAGCCACCGCAGCCACCCGCCGCATCGATCTCCGGCAGCTCACCGGATCGCTCAACCGAGCAGCTCCCGAATCGGAGTCGGGTCGCTGACCAGGTGTACCGGACGTCCCTGAGGCGTATAGAGTGCCTGGTCGGGATTGATGCCCAGCTTGGTGTAGACGGTCGAGGCGAAGTTCTCCGGCGAGAGCACTCGGTCAACGGCCGAGTAGCCGGCTCGATCTGTGGCACCGACCACGGTTCCTCCGGGAGTCCCGGCTCCGGCCATCATCACCGACATCGCGTTGGACCAGTGATCGCGTCCCCCCCCTTTGTTGATCTTCGGCGTCCGCCCGAACTCTCCGAGCACCAGCACGAGTGTCGACTCGAGTAGGCCGCGTTGCCTAAGGTCTTCGAGCAGCGTGGAAAGGGTCTGGTCCCACTTGGGCAGCCGCTTGCGACAGGCCGGGAAGATGCCGCCGTGATGGTCCCAGCCCCCTTCATAGAGCGTCACAAACGGGACCCCCGCCTCGACCAGTCGACGGGCCAGCAACGCCCGCTGTCCGAACGAGTTGCGGCCGTACGAGTCGCGGACCTTGTCGCTTTCGGAGTGAATGTTGAAGGCCTTCTGGGCCTCGGGCGAAGTGACCAGGTTGTAGCCCTGGCGGTAGTAGTCATCGAGAGCGAGCACCGGGTCGCCGGCGGCCTTGTCGTCGATCCGCTTCAGCCTGTCGACCAGGCCACGCAGCTCGCGCCGCGAACCGAACCGGACCTCGGCCAGGCCCTTGGGCAAGGCCACATCACGGACTCGAAAGTCCTTGCCGTTGGGATCGTCGGGCACGACGAACGGGGCGTAGCGGGCACCCAGGAAGTTGGGGCCGCCGGATCGCGACATGCGGGGCATCGAGAAGTACAGCGGCAACCCGCGGCTCTCGCCTCGATCATGAGCCGTGACGCTGCCCAAGCTGGGGTGGAAGCTGACGAACGCACCGCAGGAAACCGGAATCCGTGGCGGAGCACCGGTCATCATGTAGTGGTTGCCCGCGCCGTGGTTCCCCTGGTTGTGGCGGATCGAACGGATCACCGCGAAATCTCCGGCCGCCTTGGCCAAGTGGACCAGCTTCTCAGAGAAATGAACCCCGGGGACCGCCGTCGAGATCGGTTCGAACTCGCCGCGGATCTCCTTCGGAGCGTTCGGCTTGGGGTCGAACGTCTCATAGTGAGTCGGACCGCCGTCGAGCCACACCAGGATGCAACTCCGCTTCCTCGCGTCGGAATCTCCCGATTCGGCACGCAGCCGCAGCAGCTGAGTCAGGCCCGCTCCGGTCAGTGCGCCCAGCCCCAACTGGAGGCAGCTCCGCCGGGTCATCCCGTCGCAGTAGCGGGAGCTCGCGTTGGTTGTCTTGCTCATCGATTGATCCTGTCTGTTGTCCCGTGTCGGAAATCTGCCCGAACGTATCGGACACGTATCCGTATCGAAATCTATTGGAAACAGTCGCAGAGAACCCGGTTCAGTCCTTGAACACGAATTCGGGTGTATTGATCAGCGCCCACATCAAATCTTCGGCCGCCTGCCGCCGGGTGGTCCCCTTTTTCTGGAAGACCCCGCGACCAATCACTCGTTCGCGGCTGTCGGGCGTCCTGGAGTATATCGCCAAATAGAGTTGCTCGACAATCTCCTCTGGCTTCCGCTTGCTGCCGGCCAACTCGGCCGCCCAGCCTTTGTCACTGGTGACCTTCTTGTAGAGATTGGCCGAATTCATCAGGTGCAGCGACTGGACCACGGTCGTGTCGGGAGTCCGTTCGCAGGGCGGGTCCTGGTTCGGGTCGGGTCGCCCGAAGGCGTCCAGGAACAGCGAGCCGATCCGCGTGGTCCACAGTTCCTTGGCCCGCGAACCCGGAGGCATGCCCGAAAACGACTCGGGAACACCCGTGATCCCGCTGATCGCGTCGAGCATCACCTCGGCCCGCAGCCGTTGGCGGTAGTGCCGGGAGTAGTGGTGAGTGTCCTGGACATTGCGGGGACCGGGAAGCGAGCTGAGTGCATAGACGTACGAAGCGGTGATCCGGCGGACCAGGGCCTTGATGTCGAAATCGGCCTTCTGAAAATCCACCGCCAAGGCGGCCAGCAACTCGGGGTTCGTCGGTGGGTTGGTCGCCCGCAGGTCATCGACCGGCTCGACCAGCCCGCGACCCATCAGGTCGGCCCAGACCCGGTTGACCATCACCTGCGCAAAAAACGGGTTGTCCTTGGACGTGATCCAACTGGCCAATGCTTCGCGAGGATCGGTCTCGCCGTCGAGCTTCGGAGCGGTACCGAACAGGGGCCTGGGCAGCAGCGTTGCGCCGGTGCGGGGATGCTTCAGCGTGCCGGTGCCCGGTGAGCTGAAGAAGACCTCTTCGGAGCCGGAGATCGGTGGCGAGAGCCCGGTGCCCTTGCGGCTGACCTTGGCGAAATACGCCGCGAAGCTGTAGAAATCTTCCTGCGCCCAGATCTCGAACGGGTGATGATGGCACTTGGCACATTCGAGCCGGATTCCCAGGAACAGCTGGCTCACGATCATCGTCCGCTCGCCCGGATCGCGACGGTCTCGGAACAGAGTCACCGCCCCGTTGCGATATGTACTGCCTCGTGCCGAGACCAGTTCGCGGACGAACTGGTCATACGGCATGTTCTCCCGAAATGCTCTCCGCACCCAGGCGTCGTAGTTGAGCACCGCCTTGATGCCCACTCGGTACGGGTTGGGCCGCAAGAGGTCGGCCCACTTGTTGGCCCAGTGCTCGGCGTACTCGGGCTGCTCGAGCAGCTCATTGACCAGCCGCTCGCGGCGGTCGGGTTTCGGGTCGTCGAGGAACTTGCGAGCCTCCACGGCCAACGGCACCCGGCCGATGATGTCGATGTAGACCCGCCGCAGGTATTTCTCGTCGCTGCACTCGGCTGACGGCGTGATCCTCAGCCGCTGCAGCTTCTTCCAGACCAGTCCGTCGATGAAGTTTTTGCGAGGCAACTCGTCGTAGACCTTCGCCGGCACATCACCGGGCAGAGGCATGGTGGGTCGAAAGACGGCGATCTGTCCCATGTAGCGGGCCATGATGGCGGCCTCACCGCAGATCCCCTGGGCCCGCACCAGCCCGTCTTCGCTGACCGCGGCAATTCCCGCCTCGTTGGATTGGAACTGTGCGTAGCGGGTCACGTTCCGCTGCGTGCCATCGCTGTAGTGTGCGGTGACTTCGATCTGGCGAGTGCCCTTCAGGGCGAGGATCTCCTGCTCGGGCTTCACCGTGATCTTCTGCAGGCTGGCCGCATCGGGAATCCGCCTGGGCATCCCGGCCCGGATCCATCCCAGCAGCCGCTGGTACTCGGGACCATCCGGCTCGATTCGCTTTCCACCTCCGTGAGGATTCCTGCCGCTGGGCTTGCTCAGCAGCAGGCTCCGCTCGGGATCCAACGAGAAGATCCGCCGTCCGCGGGCTTCCTTGGTCAGTGCATCGAAATCGAAGTCCGCGTCGAAGGCCAGCAGCGACAGCTTGAACCCGTTCTGGCCCGCCTGCTTGCCGTGACAGGACCCGGAATTGCACCCGTAGCGCGTGAAGATCGGCAGGATGTCCCGCTCAAAATCGATCGGGACCGCCGCGTCAGCCGCGACCGCGGAATCGAAACCCCCGGTCACAAGCACGACTGCAGAAATCAGCAACGAACGGCGCATCGGTTCCCATCGACTCCCTGGAGATCTCGGCGGGTCGCAGCTTCACCAGTATAGGTCACCGCAGCAGCACTCACCAAGATGGCCTGCTCAACTGCCGGCCTCACTCTCACTCGCACCCTCACTCTCACTCGATTCCTCCCACTGTGCCGTCCCTTTCGGCCAGCACAGCTTCACCAGCAGCGGAAAGCACCCCAGCATCACCAGGCCGAGAATCAGCGGCCATGTCAGGATCACACCCACCTCTCCCTGGGTGATCGCCACCAGGGACGGCAACTGCGAACCGGTGAACACGTACAGGCACGTGGCCGGGAGCATGCCGAGCTGGCTGACCCAGAAGAAGGTCCGAGCCCGAATCGTCGAGACGCTCATCACCAGGTTGACCAGCACGAAGGGCACCTGCGGCATCATTCTCAGCGTGAACAGGAAGAAGGCCCCGTTGTGCTCAAACGCCTTCAGCAGCGTTTCACCCCGAGGCCCCAGCCTGTTCACGACCGACTCGCGGAACAGCGTGCGGCCCAGCAGCATGGCCGCGGTCGCTCCCAGCGTCGATCCGAAGCTGACCACGAGCACCGCCGGCCAGAAGCCCAGCAGTCGTCCCATGGCCAGCGACAGCACGGTCGCCACCGGGATCGAAAACGCGGTGACGACCACGTAGAGCACGACCGCCACGGCACAGACCGCCAGCATGTGCTCGTCACACAGCCTCTCGAGCCGCTGTTCGCGCTCGACCAGCCACCGACCTGCCCGGCCGCCACCGGCCAGGTAGCTCCCTGCGGCAACAACCGTCAGTACGCCCACCAGCAACAGCAGCCGTGGCCACCGTCGCCTGCGGCGGCGGCTTGCCTGGACCACTTCGGCGGAACTATTCTTCAGCGCGCACATCGTAAATGTGCAACGAGTCATTCTCTCGGAGATACAAGTGGCCGCCGGCCAGAGCCGGATGCGACCAGCTGTCATTACCCGCTGCGGGCAACCGCATTGTGCCCTTCAGCCGGAAGCCCTCGGGTGAGGCATCCACAAGGGCCACCACGCCATTGGAGTACCTCATATAGAGGCTGCCGTCGGCGAAGATCACCGAGGCCGAGCCGCTGCCGGGGCCACGCCGCTTCCACAGCACGTCGCCGGTCTCCAGTTCGATGCAGGTCGGCAACCCGTTGTTGCTGCCATGACCTCCGTAGATATGGCCGTCGACATGTACGAAGCCGCCGTGGTGATTCTGGAACTCGCGGCCCCTGAGGTGGTATTCCTCCTTGAACCTCACCCCGCCCTTCCCGTCACCAAAGAGACTCAACAGGGCCGAACCGCAGTTGTAGCCATTGGAGGCGAAGACCTGCTTACCGACGACCACGGGAGTCGGGATGTTGGCCTGTGGAATGGCAATCCTGTTGTAGCCCCACATCAGCTTGCCGTCGCGGGCGCGAACGCCGATCACACCGTAGCCGATGAACTGGATGTAGATCCGCACTCCATCGATGGTCGTTGCCACCGGAGAGGAAAACCCCGCGCCGATGCGACCACGTGGGCCCAGCTTCCCGACCGCACAACTCCACTGCGTCTTTCCCGTCATCTTGTCCAGCAACACCATCGTGTGCTCGCCGGCGCCCGGTGTACCCACCACATAATCGCCGTCGACCAGCGGCGACTCGGCAAAGCCACGTCCGTTTTGCAGCTTGCCGCCAAATTCGCTCGCGAAACTCCGCTTCCAGATCACCTGGCCATCGGACGCCCGCAGGCAGTGCAGGGTTCCGTCGGGTTCCAGTGCATAGATCCGTTCACCGTCGATGGTCGGTGTCGAGAGTGCCTTGCGGCCGGTCTCTCCGATCCGGGTCGACCACTGCAGTTGGCCGGTCTTCTCCGAAAAACACCTCGCGAAGACCACCGCAGCGTCCTTGCCGATTGTCACCACGCGACCCCCGGCCACCACCTGGCTGGCGTAGCCCTGGCCGAGTCCCGTGACGGTCCGCACCAGCTGTGGTCCCGCCACTGGCCAGCGTTTCAGCAGGCCGGTATCGGCGGAGATGCCGTCGCGGGTCGGACCACGCCACTGGGGCCAATCAGCCGCCTGGCAACTCAGTGGCCCAATCACAAGTGCCATCAGCAGGGCGCGGGACAACTCGGGCATGCAAAACACACTCGGCAGGGAATCGGCGTCGGGGACTCAGTATACGAGTCGCCGCGAGATCATCACAACCAGGCCCCCCGCCCGCCGCACTCGCACTGACTTGTCTCAGCCCCACGTCGCGGCAATGCTGTTTGCCGACGCCTGATTCGTCGCAACACGCCACAGTGAGAAGACCTGATGCCTCGACATACCCACCTGCTGATCCTCGCCGTCCTTGCCATCATGGCCACGGTCACTCCGAACGATGCTTCAGCGGCCGGCGCCCTGAAACAGGAACCGTTGGCCCGGGTCTTGGCAAGACGGCATTCCCAGCGTTTCGGCGAGCTGTCCCGGTTTGTATCGACCGCCTGGGCCAAGCAAGCAGCCACCGGGACGGTCATCACTCTGACCGACGATCACCTCGACTCAAACGGCCTCATCAAGCCCGACGTCCTGCGTTCACTGGCACTCCGCAAACACCTCACCGGGCTCAGTCTCCGTAACACCCCGGTCAAGAGCCTCAGCGGACTCGCGTTGCTCAAGAACAGGCTCAGATACCTGGACCTCTACGGCACCCGCACCGACGATGCGTCGCTGAAGACCGTTGCGACACTGGGCCAATTGCGGGAACTCGACCTGGGCGTCACGCGTGTGACCGCCGCCGGACTCGCCGTGCTCACAACTCTCGGCCAACTCCGCGTACTGGACCTCTCGGGACGACGCATGACCGACCAGGCCATCACCTCGATCACGTCGACTCGATCGCTGATTTCCCTCCAGCACCTCTCGCTCTCGGGCACCCGCGTCACCGACGCCGGAGTCGCACAACTGTCCCGGCTGCCCCGGCTTCAGGCTCTCGCGCTGGCCGGTACCCGCATCGAGGGCCGTTCACTCGACGCCCTGTCCCAGCTGCCGGCTTTGTCATTGCTCGATTTGGCAGACACCGACATCACCGGCGACTCGCTGGCGAAGCTGGCCGACTGCCGTCGGCTGCAGGCTCTCAATCTCGAGAACTGCCCACTGGTCGTCGACGCCTCAACAGTCCATCTCGGCCGGCTTAAGTCGCTCCGAGGCCTCGTCCTCCGCAAGACCGGTTTTGAAAAGGAATCGATCACCGGCGCGGGCCTGGTTCAGATCGCCAGGCTCACAGCACTCGAACACCTCAACCTCAGCGCCACGCGGATCCAGGACGACTCGCTGATCCCGCTCACGCAACTCAAGCAGCTCCGCTCCCTGAACCTCGGCCTGACCGGCCTCACCAACGCCGGCCTGGTCCACCTGGCCAAGCTGCCCAGGCTCGAGACTCTGGCGGTGATGTACCAGGAGGGCTTCGGAGGCACCAAGGTGACGGCTGCGGGCCTCAAGCACCTCGAGAGCCACAAGACGCTCCGCGATCTCGACCTGACCGGCACCAGGATCACAGACGCCGACCTGCCTCGTTTCAGCGCTCTGACGCAACTCAAGCGACTAACGATCTCGGGCACAGCGATCACGACCGCCGGAGCCGCGAAACTGGCCCGGCAGCTTCCCGACTGCAAGGTCGTCCGCTAGCAGCCCGCTCATGAGAAAGAACTCGGACCCTGGGCTCAGACGCCGCCCACAACGGGGTTTGCTCCACCTGTCGCGTTTCACAGGCGGGGCCTGACCCCTTCCCGCGATCAGTTGGCGGTGGGAACAAAGGGGTCAGGCCCCGCCTGCGGGACGCTCCAGGGGAAACAGGCCAAACTGGGGGCGGCGTCTGACCCCGGGCTCCGAGATGTTCAATCGGCTGCTAGTCAAACGGCACCCCGGTCATCCGCGAGACGTCCTGCAGATCCTCGACCACGGCCGCCACCAGCGGGATCCCCTCCACCCGCCTCACGACCTCGGCTTCCCGTTCGGGGTCACCGGGAATAATCGGCCCGTCGGTCCCCGGCGCGGGCTTCGTCTTGCGGAAGGTGCGGATCCAGTCGTCGATCTGCCGCTTGAACTCATCGGGGTCGATGAAGGCATCGATCCGCATGGCCCCAAACAGGTGTCCCAGGCCGATGCCGACCGTACGGGCCGGGTCCTCGAAATCGGTGGTGAAAATCGGTGTGAACGGGCCCCAGTTGGCTCCACTGAGTACACCCGAGAGGATGTCGATCAGTGCCCCCAGGCAATAGCCCTTGTGTCCACCCGCCTCGCGTGTCGACCCCAGTGGCAACATTGCTCCGCCGTTGGCCATTGCGTTGGGGTCGGTCGTGCGCTCTCCGTCCTGATCGATGGCCCAACCCTCGGGGATCGACTTCTGTTGTCGGATCGCCATCTCGATCTTGCCGAAGGCCGCCGCCGGTGAGGCCATGTCGATGACGATCGGAGGTTCCTCGAGACCGGGAAACGCGATCGCGATCGGATTGGTCCCCAGCATCCGCTCGGCGCCCCACAGCGGAGCCACGATCTTGGTCGTGTTGGTCATCGCCCAACCCAATTGGTCCCGATCCAGTGACTCCATCACGTAGTACCCGGCGATCCCGAAGTGGTTGCTGCCCCGCACCGCCACCCAGCCGGTGCCCACCGCCTCGGCCTTGTCCATCGCCAGTCGGTTCGACCAGGGACCCACGACCAGCCCCAGCCCGTTGTCTCCGTCGACGGTGGCCGTCCCCGGGGTCTCACGCACGATGCAGATCTCGGGCCGAGGATTGATTCGTCCCTGTTCGAGCATCACCGAGTAGGCATGCAGGCGGGCGATGCCGTGCGAGTCGATGCCACGGAGGTCGGCCTGGGCGAGAATCGCGGCCGCCTCGGTCGCCTCGGAATTCCCCACACCGAACTGCTCGAAGACCCGTCGAGCGAATTCGCTCAGTCGTTCGATCGCAAACAGCGTCAATTCCGCGTCACTCACCGCTGACACCTCGTCTGAGTCATTCGAATCGCCCGGCCAATCCGTCGACCACCAGCCGCCCCACGTTCAGCGACGCGGTGGCCGCAGGCGAGGGGGCATTCCCCACGTTGACGACACGGGCATCGGACTGCAGCAGAAAGTCGTCGACGAGCGTGCCGTCCCTCGAGAGTGCCTGAGCCCTCACGCCGGCCGGAGCCCGCTCGAGATGCTCGCCACGGATCTCGGGCAGTAACCGCGACAGGGCTCGCACGAAGGCCGCCTTGCTGAAGGATCGCCACATCTCGCCCATTCCCGTTCGCCAGTGACGAGCGGCCATCCGCACGAAGCCGATGTAGGTCAACGACTCGCACAGATCCCGCAGGTTGATATCCCGCTTGCGATAACCCTCCCGGGCAAATGCCAGCACGGCGTTAGGCCCGCACTCGACGCCGCCGTGGATCATCCGCGTGAAGTGCACGCCCAGGAATGGGAACTTGGGGTCGGGGGTCGGGTAGATCAGGTTGCGACACAGGTGCTTTGCGGCCGGCTTCAGATCGTAGTACTCGCCGCGGAACGGAACAATCTTCGCCTCCGGCTGCACACCTCCCATTCGCGTCACCCGGTCGCTATGCAACCCGGTGCAGTTGACCAGCATCTCCCCGGTCACCTCGCCGGAGTCCGTCTCGACAACCACCTCCGCGGCCCCCTGCCTCACGCCGCGAACCCGGCTCCCCAGGCGGATCTCTGCTCCCCGCTGGGTAATCAACTCGGCCAGCTTCTCGCACACCTCGCGGTAGTCCACGATCCCGGTCTCGGGGACGTGGACCGCCTGGATTCCGGCTGCGTGAGGCTCAAGCTCAGCCAGGCGTTCGGCTCCGATCATCTCGCACGAGACCCCATTGGCCTGGCCTCGCTCGTAAATCCGCTGCAGCGCTCCGAGCTCACTCTCGTCGATCGCCACGATCACCTTCCCGCAGCGATCAAAGCGGATCCCGTGCTCGTCGCAGAACTGCTCCATCGCCAGCTTGCCGTCGCGGCAGTTCCGGGCCTTCAGCGACCCCGGCTTGTAGTAGATGCCCGAGTGCAGGACTCCGGAGTTGTGACCGGTCTGGTGTTGGGCCACCCGGTCTTCCTTTTCGAGCATCACCACGCTTCGGCCGGGGAACCGTTCCAGGAACCGGTACGCCGTCGCCAAACCTATGATTCCACCACCGGCAATCACCAGGTCGCACCTCGCCACGCCATCCTCCTTGAACTCAGACCCCGCCTACGATTTGGCCCCGTCACTGACCACCTCGACGGCCTCGGCTATCCCGGCATCTTCGTCGGCCACGCCGGGCACACCGCACGCGGCGCACAGCGGATCATCGCGAGACCTGCACATCAGGGCCAGCCCCCCGCAGCTGCCCACCAGCGCCCGACCTCGCAACAGCACTCCCGCCGACAGACCCACGACGGCCAGGCTCACCAGCACCAGCACCGGCAACCACGTCCCCCACCAGCCACCGCCGGCGCTCTCCGACTCGATCGTCCGGTACTCGTCAGTCGACTGCTCTCGTATCGCCGTTCCCTCGCGCGACAGCAGCAACGCGGCCACACGGTGTTGTTTCGCCACGGCCAATCCCTGCTCGGGACCCAGCACCATCAGTGCGGTGGCCCATGCGTCGGCGGTCATGCAGTCGGCGGCCACGACCGTCACCGCCGCCAGGGCATGTTCGATCGGCCGACCGCTACGCGGGTCCAGCGTGTGCGAGACGACTCGACCCGCGACCGTCCTGCGGTTGCGGTAGTCGCCCGAGGTGGCCACCCCGCGGCGAGGTCCCCCGAGCGACAGCACCGACCTCACACGTCGCAGACCCGCCACGGGCTGCTCGATCCCAATCCGCCAGGCCGCCCCGTCGGGACGACTCCCCTTCACTCGCGTCTCACCACCCACCTCGACCAGGTATCCCGACACGAACACCGACTCCAGGTACTCGCCCAGCAGGTCCACGGCATAGCCCTTGGCGATGGCCGAGAGATCGATCGTTACGCCGGGGTCCGATTTTCGGATCGCCGGAGGTCGGTCACGCACCGTCAGCTTGTTCGATCCCACCAACATCCGTGCGGCCTCCAGCTGAGCCGCCCCAGGAGCTGCTCTCGGGCCGCCGCTGCCGAACCCCCACAGCTGCACCAGCGGCGAGACCGTCACGTCAAATGCTCCGTCGCTCGCTGCGGAGATCTCAAGCGCTCGGCTCACCACTCGGGCCGTCTCGGGAGAAACCTCAAACCAGTCTGTCGATGAGGAGGCGTTGAAGCGGCTGACCTCCGAGTCGTCTCGCCAGGTCGACATCAGGCGGTTCACCCGTTCGAGAATGCGATACAGCTCGTCGCTGACCACTACCGAGGGAAGCGGGTCGGTGCCCTGGGCCGTGCCGTGCCAGCGGGCCGTCCAGGTCGTGCCCATCGTGTCGCCACCGGCCGTCTCCTCGGCACCCGCCGACGCCGACACCAGCACCCAGGCGGCCAGTACGGCATTCGCAACCAAACGACACATCGGCTCACTCAACCAGCCAGGGGGCACCGCCGGCCGAATTCGCAGCCACGCGGGACTCAACCACCAAAATCGTCGAACGCAATGTTCTCGGGTTCGACTCCCAGGTCGTCCAGCATCTGCAGCACCGCCTGCAGCATCAAGGGAGGACCGCAAATGTAGTACTCGCAGTCCTCAGGTGCCGGGTGATTCTGCAGGTAGTTGTCCAGCACCACCTGGTGAATGAACCCCGTGTACCCCTCCCAGTTGTCCTCGGGCAACGGGTCCGACAGCGCCACCTTCCAGTCGAAAGTCTCGTTCTCCGACGCCAGCCGGTCGAAATCCTCGACGTAGAACATCTCGCGCAAACTGCGGGCTCCGTACCAGAACGACACCTTGCGTGAGGTCTGACGTTCCTTGAACAGTTCGTAGATGTGGCTTCGCAACGGAGCCATCCCGGCTCCGCCGCCGATGTAGACCATCTCGTTCTGAGTCTCCTTGATGTAGAACTCGCCGAAGGGACCGGCGATTGAGACCGGGTCGCCGGGCTTGAGGTCGAAGATGTACGAGGAGACCTGTCCGGGGGGAGTACCCTCGGGAGACCGCGGCGGGGGA
>CAUZEQ010000124.1:0-13038 GCA_963578885.1 Planctomycetota bacterium | reverse complement strand
CCTTCGCCGCCCGGCTGACCGATCACCCCCGACCCCTCTCGCTGCAGATGTTCCTGCCGCCACGGGAAGTCTGCAACTTCTTCAACCCGCTGACTCACGCCACCGAAGACCTGTTCCACGATGGCCAGGCCCCCTACCCGATCGAACGCACGCTGCTGACGACCGGCCTGACGGCCGCCGGAGTCGAATCGCTGTTCCGAAAAGGACAGCGGCTCAAGACACCGCACCTGGACATCCACTACCGGCCGACAAAACGGTCGACTTACTGGAGCAACTGAAGATGACCCAGCACCCAAAGAACCGCCGCGAGTTTTTCGAAACGACCGCCGCGGCAGCGCTTGCCGGATCTCTGATCGCAAACGCCGATGCGGCCGCCGAAGACCGATCCGTACCCCGGGTCCCAAAAGTCCCAAAAATACCCAGGAAGCGGATCGCGATCATCACCACGCTGTGGGCCTACCTCAGGCACGGCCAGCACATCGGCGACCGGTTCCTGATCGGGTACCCTTGGGAAGGAGACTGGCACGAACCCGAGGTCGAGGTCGTCTCGGCCTTCGTCGACCAGAAACCGACCGCCGCGGACAGGAAGTCGCGTGAAGAGGAATACGGGTTCCCGCAGGGCGACCAGTCCCTCGAGCGAGCCCGCGAGTTCGGCTTCTCGCTCTACAAGACCATCCCCGAGACGCTGCGCTGCGGAGGCCCGAAACTGGCCGTCGATGGCGTGGTGCTGATCGGTGAGCACGGCGACTACCCCACCAACGACCTGGGACAGAAGCTCTATCCTCGAGCCAGGTTCTTCTCGGAAATCGTCGACGTCTTCCGCGCCGACGGATGTGCCGTCCCGGTCTTCAACGACAAGCACCTCTCCTACAGCTTCGAAAAGGCCCAGGCGATGGTCGAGGCGAGCCGCGAGCTGGGTTTCCCGATGCTGGCCGGATCGAGCCTGCCGGTGGGCTGGCGGATGCCGGAGATGGAAGTGCCCTACGGGGCCCGGATCTCCGAAGCCCTGGCCATCACGGGCAGCCGGTCGCTCGATTCGGCCGGCCTGCACGCACTCGAGGCCCTGCAGTGCCTGGTCGAACGGCGACGGGGTGGCGAATCGGGCATCCGCCGTGTACAGACCCTGACCGGAGCCAGGGTCTGGAAGGCGCTAAAGGACAAGTCGTGGTCGCCCGAACTGATGGCTCGAGCACTCTCGCGAGCCGACCTCGTCGAGGGCATCACCCTCAAGGACGCCCGCACCCAGGACCTGGCCGCACCCGGAGTGCTCGAGTCGATCGTCCCGGAACCCCAGGCGGTGCTCTTCGAGTACCGCGACGGACTGAAGGCGACGCTGCTGATGCTCGGAGGTGCCATCGGCGACTACACCGCTGCGGTGCGACTCGATCGCCGCAACCAGGTGCTCTCGACCAAGTTCCACCTGCCGCCCAATCCCAACGTGGTCTACTCGGCCTGCCTGGCCCACCACATCGAATCGATGATCGTCAACAACCAGGCGCCCTACCCGGTCGAACGCACGCTGCTGGTCAGCGGCCTGCTCGAAGCAGCTCACCTCTCGCGAGCCCGGGGTGGGCGACGGCTGAAGACACCCCAACTGGACGTCCGTTACACCGCCCCCCGCGCGTCGCTCTACTGCCACACCTGATCCGTACGGCGAGACCCGCTCAGGCTCTCTCAGACCCTCTCAGAATCTCTCCGGAAAGCGCCGCCGGCAAGCCGCTCTCGATGTCCGGATACTGCAACTCGACTCGCAGCTCATCCTTCATCCGCTGGTTACGGCAACGCTTGCCCAACCCGTCGATCCGCGGCGAATCACGAGCCGGATCAAACGTCGGCGGCGGCGCCCCGCACAACTTTGCCAGCCGCCCGAAGTACTCCTTCCGCTGGACCGGCCGGTCATCGCAGACCAACCACGTCCCACCCACCGCAGCGCCGTCCCTAGCGAAAGTCTCGACCGTCGAAGCTGACACGACCGCTCGGGTGGCGTCGTCGACGTGCACCAGGTTCAGCCACGCCTCGGGGTTCCCTCGCAGCGGATGTGCCGCCATCAGGGAATCGCGTCGAGCGATCAGGCGCGAGGGTCCATAGAGTCCCGCCAGCCGCAGGACCCGGCCGCGACTCCCCAACCGGCCGTGCACCATCGCTTCCGACTCGACCAGCACCCGCCCGTTCTCGCGAGTCGGCTCGGTCGGTGAGCTCTCATCAACCCACTCACCCTCCGACTGGCCGTAGACCCCGGTGCTCGAAATGAACACGAACCGCACGGTCCCTTCGACCAGCACATCGATCACGTTCCGCAGCCCGTCCAGCGACACCTCGCGCATGGTCTGCGAGGTCCGCTCCCGGTCTCGGCCCACGGCAAACAGTACGACATCGGCGTCGGCGAATTCCGAGAGCCCGGCCAAACTGCCGGGATCGGTCACGTCACCGACCCGCGGCGTCAGCCCCTGCCCGGCGAGTTCCTCGGCCCGCTGGCTGGAACGGGTCAACGCCGACACGTCCCAGCCCAGCTCTCGCCAGGCCGTGGCCACCCGCTGCCCCAGGTAGCCGCAGCCGACCACCAGCCCGCGCTGTTGCGGCCCCGTCACCGCCAAAACCTCCGAAGCCACCAACTCAACGTCACCCGATCTCCGCTTCTTCTTCCTCGACCTGGACCGCTAACGACACGTCGGTGGTCTGGAACTTCGACTTCAGCAACTCCGAAACGGTCTTGGCCCAGAAGATCCCCTCGATCCGTTCGACCTCGGTTATGCCCCGCGAGTCCTTCACCTCGATCTCACCAAAGCCGAACAGCAGGAACCGCCGCAGCAGGCAGGGCCAGGTGTGGATGAACGTCTTGGCCCCCTTCTGGATCGTGCGGTCCTTCTGCTGAAAGTTCTCGTGCTCCAGGAAGTTGCCCTGGTGAGCGACGATCCAGCGGTCATCGAGCTGTTGCCAGATGCTCGAGAGCAGCATCGTCAGGCCCAGTACGCCCGAGACGACCATCGGGACCCCCCAGCCGAGTGTCACGTCGATCTTCTCGGCCTGAATCTTGGCCGACTTGATGATCTCAACCTCCCCGATCTGCTCCCAGAGCAGCGTCGCCATCACGATGATCACGACCGTCGTCAGCAGAAAGCCCGAGGCGACTCGGCCGAATTGAATGCCCATCACCAGCACGGTCACGCACAGCACAAACAGCCAGAACCACGACAGACCGTCCATCACCGTCTTGGATAACTCCGGGATGTTGTCTGCCCCGTGGACGAAGTGGTTGTACAGCCCAAAGGCTCCCACGAGCCAACCGACCCAGATCAGGTGGATCGTGGTGACGAAGTTCGGTTGCGAAAAGAACTCGAGCTGCCCTGTGCCGTCCTCGGGATGGACGTCGCGAAACGCGAGCTGCTTTTTGGCGAGGTAGCGGACCGGGATCGGCAGGAAGATGACGATGATGTAGCGGTAGAACTCCTTGACGACCTTGACGATCATCGTCCAGAGCACGCTGCCGGTCTTCTTGGCCACCTCGCCGGCACCGTCGGCGAGCGTATCGAGCAAACCCTCGTCTTCGGCCTCGGGCGGCACAGCAGCCTCGTCGGAACCCGAATCTCCCGCCAACGGAATCTGGTCATCAAGCATGTCGGGCCTCTCCCACTGGTGTCATCGCATCCACAACCTACCGGCTGTTCCAGCTGCATTCCAGCAGCCCGCCAGCCATTCGCCCCCGATCGCCCCCGATCGCCTCTCATCGCCTCTCATCGCCTCTCATCGCCTCTCATCGCCTCTCATCGCCTCTCATCGCCTCTCATCGCCTCTCATCGCCTCTCATCGCCTCTCATCGCCACTCATCGCCGAGCCTGTTGCATCTCCTCCTGGTCACTGCGTGCCTTGAGTTTTTCGCGTTTGTCGTAGGACCGCCGCCCCTTGGCCATCGCCAGCCCGATCTTGATCTTGCCTCGCACGAAATGAACCGTCAGCGGCACCAGGGTCAGGCCCTGCTGAGAAGCACTCTCGGCAAACTTCTTCAACTGCTTCTTGTGCAGCAGCAGCTTCCGTTTCCGCTCGGGCTCGTGGTTCATCACGTTGGCCTGAGGGTACTCGGCGATCCGGGCACCCAGCAGCCACAGTTCTCCGTCGATGACCCGCGCATACGCCTCCTCGATCGACACCTTCCCGTCGCGGATGCTCTTCACCTCGCTCCCGGTCAGCACCACACCGCACTCGAGTTCCTCGAGCACATCGTAGGTGTAGCGTGCCTTGCGGTTGCGGGTGACGATCCGCCGTTCCGAGTCGGCAGCCTTCGTCTGGGACTTCTGTTTCTTTTTCTTCGCCATGGGCGAGAGAATCTTACAGCACAGCGGCTACGGGGGAAGAGCGTACCTCGCCAGGCTCAGCCGCTGCAGGCCAACTCGACCAGCAACCGCTCGACCACAAAGTGATCGGGCAGCTTTCCGCTCTGCTGGGCACCCTTGAGCGTCTTATCGACACTCAGCAGCCGACCCAGGATCCGCTCGGCCTCGTCCCGACCGATCCGCCTCAGGTAACGGTTCGACTCGTCGATTTCCTTGTAGTAGACGCCCGCGTCCTTGAGTGCCTGGCTGAGACTCTTGCCGGTGCGGGCCATTTCGGTGGCACGCGCCAACCGGCGGAACACGTAGGCCACGCCCCCCATCAGCTTCGGCAACGGCTCCTTCGACTCGTACAGCCGCCCGAACTCTCGCAAGGCCACCCCGGTCCGACCCTGCCGCAGCGCCGCAAGCATCTCGAAGGTCGACTGCACCTGCCAGCCACCCACCAGCGAACGGACGACCTCAACGTCGACGGTGGTGTCGCTCGAGCAGGAGGCGAGCTTGGCGAGTTCCGATTCCAGTTGCGAGAGACTCGAGCCGACCAGTTCGACGAGCAGCAAGGCCGCCTCGCGAGTCAACTCGATCCCGTGCCCCGTGGCAGCCGTCTTGGCCAGCCACCTCACCAGAGCCGCACCCTCCAGAGCCGTGCACTCGACCACCGCGCCTGACGACTTAACCGCCTTGGCCAGCCGAGTGTTCCCCGGGAACGACCTGGCTTGCAGAATCAGCACGCTCTTCTTCACCGGAGCCGCAACATAGTCCTCAAGCGCCGTCCGGTTCTCCTTGATGAACTCATCGGCACCCTCGACAACGACGACCCGCTGCGAGGCGAACATCGACACGGTGGCCAGTTCGTCCCTTACGTCCCGCCACAACACCTCGTCTCCGTTGCGTCGAGACAACCCCTCGTCGCTCTCTTCTCCGAAGACCGCTCGGGCGATCGCGGTGGCACTCTGCCGAACCAGCAGGCTCTGGTCACCGACCAGCACCACGACCGCGGGCACCGTCTGAGCGTCGCCCTTCCCGACGACTTCTCCGACAAATTGCCCCGCGAATTCGGTGGCGTGCATTCGCATTGACCCGTCTTCCTCAGAGCCACTACAGTTCCCGGCCGCGCCCATTACATCAGACCCTCGGCGATCATGACAACCGAATTCCCCGTCGTCGAGACGCTCGAGTACACCTGCCCGGGAGACAGCCACCCGATTTCCCGAGCCACGCATCTCTCGCGATTGGCCACCTTCTTCCCGGCCTGCCGCGAATGCGTTCACCGTGACGATACCGGCGGCCTGGCTGCCACGACCCTCGATCGTCTCGTGCGGACCCAGCATCGAGTCGCCCGGCCGACGCTGTTTACCGACGAGGGGGTACGTGGAGTTCACCGCAACGAGTTGACTCGAGGGGACGCCGATCGACTGGCGGCCGCCCTGGCCTGGCTGTGCTGGCAGGATCGACCCCGCAGGCTCGGTGACGATCCCGGCACACGGTCCTCGCCCGTGGTCGTCGTCGGCCACGACACCCGTCCCGCTGCAAGAGACCTGCTCGCCGGAGTGCTCGCCGGCCTGGTCCGCTCGGGGTGCCGTGCCCTGGAAATCGGCAGCGTCAGCGACGCCTGCTTCCGGTTCGCCGTCGACCACCTGCAGGCCGACGCCGGCATCAGGGTCACCGGCGATGGACACCCCGAATCCTGGATCGGACTCGACGCCGTCTCCGCAAAAGGACGACCGCTCTCGCGGAATGCCGGACTCGAGGCCTGGGAACACGCCGCCGACAACGGACACCCCAGGCCCACACGAATCGCAGGACACCGACGAGCGTTTCAGGCCACCGAAGTCTACGAGGCCACTCTCAGACGACACCTGCTCGCCTCCCGACCACTGGCCATCTGCCTGCTGGCACCCGAGGGAACTCAGCGAGACTCGCTCAAACGACTCCTCGAACCACTCGCCTGGAACCTCCTTGGGCACGAGGCCAGCGACACGCCGAGCAGCCGCAGGCACAAGCGTGTCGCCGAGTTGACTCGGCAGCATCGAGCCGATGTCGGGATCGCCTGGGACCACGATCGAGACCGGGCCTGGTTCTGCGACGAAACTGGCACGCCCATCGACCCGCTCAGACTCTTCGTGCTGCTGGCCACCAGGATCCTGGCCCTCTTTCCGGGCCGGACCGTCGTGCTGGCAACCGCCTGTGCCAAGAGACTCGCCTCGACCATCCGCCAGCTCGGAGGACGACCGCGGTCGTTCGCGGGCTCCTCTCGGGCCAGTACCTGGCAGGCCATCCACGACCACGACGCCGTGCTCGGACTCGACCCCCTCGGCAGCACCTGGTGCTCCGAACACGCTCCCACTCACGACCCGCTGCTGGTCGTGGCCCACCTGCTGCAGACACTCGATCGACACGATCGACCGCTCTCACAATTGCTCGCCCGCAGCGACTGATCGGCGAACCCGCGACATGACATCCCACCGTCCAGCCTCAGCAGATCCCGACTCGGCAGGCCCCGGCGACTGGATCGCCGACCGCATGAGCCTGATCGATGCCTCGGGGATCCGCCGGATCTTCGACCTCGCGGCCGGAATGGACCAGAAGGTCGATCTCAGCATCGGGCAACCCCACTTCGAGACCCCAGAACCGGTCCGCCGCGCACTTGCCGCGGCTGTCGAGGCGGGACACAACGGCTACAGCCCCTCGCCGGGGATCTCGCCGCTGCGAGAGGCCCTGCAGCAGCGCGTCGATGAGCTCTACCAGCACGACGACCGTCGCGTGATGGTCACCAGCGGGACCAGCGGCGGACTGGTGCTGGCGCTCTTGTGCCTGGTGCAGCCCGGTGACGAAGTGATCCTGTTCGACCCCGGCTTCATGATGTACCGGCACCTGGTCAACCTCGCCGGTGGCACCTGCGTCACCATCGAGACCTATCCCGATTTCGATGTGGATGTCGACCGGGTCGCCGACGCGATCACCGACCGGACCAAGGCGATCGTCTACAACTCGCCGGGCAACCCCACCGGTGCCATGGACCAGGCCGGCACGATCGACGACCTGGCCCGGCTGGCCGACCAGCACAACGTCGCGCTGATCAGCGACGAGATCTACAGCCGCTTCTGCTACGACCTTCCGTTCCACTCACCCGCTGCGGCCAATCCCCGCACGCTGGTGATCGACGGCTTCAGCAAGTCGCACTCGATGACCGGCTGGCGACTCGGGTTCGCTCACGGCCCCGCCGAGGTCATCGACCAGATGATCAAGCTGCAGCAGTTCACCTTCGTCTGTGCCCCCCACCCGGTTCAGTGGGCCGGGCTGGCCGCGATGGATGTCGAGATCGGTGCCCACGTCGAGGACTACCGGGGAAAGCGTGACCGACTCGTCGAAAGACTGACAGGGCACTTCGGCATCGGCGGCGGAGCCGGTGCCTTCTACCTGTTCCTGGAACCGCCCGGGGGTAACGGATCTGAGTTCGTTACTCGGGCGATCGAAAACGGACTGCTGATCATCCCCGGATCGGTCTTCAGCCAAAGAGACACACACATCCGAGTCTCGTTTGCCGTCGACGACCAGACACTCGACGCCGGAGCCGATCTGCTGATCAGGTTGGCCGGGGGTTCGCAGGCCTGAGACGCCCTCACCCGAGCTCTCTAGGGCGACTCCTCGAGCCGCACCCTCACCCTCACCCGCCTCAGCCTCAGCCGAGCCACCGGCTGGCCGGCCGGCTGCAACCTGGCGTCCAGGCCCAGGAACCCCTCGAGCCTTCCGGGGACGTCCTGATCGACCAATGCCTGCCCATTGAGCCTGACGGTGACGTGGTTCCCGCGGACGACGAGCTCCAATCGGTCCCATCCCAGCGGATTCCGCGACGGAGCCCGCTGGGGGCCTGCCACCACCATTCCTGATCCTCGATGAAACAGTTGGCAGAGCCGGCCTGGAGCCAACTCCAGCTGTAATCCGTTGAACGCACCGCTTTGAGGACCGCCGATCATCAGCGATCCGGTGGTGGTGTCCACCGCCAGCCGAGCTCTCAGCCGAAAGTCCTTCAACGCGACCGCCTTGTCCCAGAAACCGCTGGCGCCCTCCCGTGCGGCCGTCTCGAGCCGGACGTCGCCGCCGGAGATCGTCCACAGGCTGCGGCCTCGATCCTCCAGGTCGTCGCCCGTCTCGTTGCCATGCCGCACGAAACTCAGCTTCCCCGCGTCGCGGAACAGAGACGCAAAGTTGAGTCGCTTCAGCTGGTTCCCCAATCCGCCCAAAGCAACCTTGCCCTTGGGTGTCAGCTTCAACGGCCGGTTCAATTCTCCGGTGTTTTCCTCGGAGACCTGTTCGAGCAACCCGCTGGCGGTGTTGATCCGTGCCACCTCCCGAGCATGACCGCGGACGCAGCCGCTGGCGAACCTCAGCAACTTTCGTGCGTCTGCCAACCTGCCGGCGTTGACTGCCGCCACGAAGACCCGCAACGCCTCCTCTGCAATCTCGTCCCGGGCGGCGGGATCGAGGTCCTTGAGGTTGAGGACGGCGAAGGACTTCAGCGTGATATCGATCGGGTCGACCCGGAACCTCTGCTGCCAGGCCCTCGCGACTTCCAACGCCACGGCCGTGTGTCGGCCGCGGACCGCGGTCTCGTGAGCCAACTCGAACAACGCGTAGGCCCGAGCCGAGTCGCTGGTCTCCCGGGCCTGCTCGACGACGTCCATCGCCAGTCTCGAACGAGCCAGCGGAGTACGGGCCTGGGCCAACAGGGGCCGGTAGACATCCTTGACATCGGCGGTTGCGGCGGTCCGTGCCTGCTGCGTCGGGACCGCCTCGCCTCGTGCGGTCACTTGAGGCGGACGCACGTCGAGCAGCAACAGCCGCTCATCGAACAACTCGTCGTTCGCCGCCGAAGCAACGCGGACCCGGAATCTCCAGGCCCGCGGCGCCTGGGCCGCTCGAGGCGCCCAGGTAAAGATTCCGGTCCGGGCATCGATCGACGCCCCGGTGGGCACCTGGCCCTGCAGGCTGAAGCGGACCGCTCCGGGAGGCTCGTCCGGATCGTCGGCACGGATCCGCATCCTCAGACGCTGGCCCACCCGCATCGACAGGCTGGGGATCGCCCGCAATCGCGGCGATTGGTCCACCTCGCCCACCGTGATCACCAGGACCGACTCGGCCCGCTGTCGCACCGGGTCGGTCACCTCCGAATCAAACGCCGTCGCCTGCACCGTCACCCGGAACTCGCCGGGACCGTGACGCTCGCTCGGAGTCCAGCTCAGTCGGCCCGTGCGGCGATCGACCACCATCCCCTCGGGCGCGTCGTTACCCAGCGTGTATTCGATCCGATTGGCCGGGCGGTCGGGATCGGTCGCCGCCAATTGCACCGTCAATTCCACCAGCTCATCGACCTGGGCCGTTCCGGCCGGCTCGAGATGAGGCGGCCGATCGACCTCGCGGACCCGCAACACCGCTTCGGCCACCGGGCTCCAGCTCGCAGCCGACCCGTCGCGACTCTCCACGACAACCGTGTACAAACCCGGCCCGTGAATCTCCTCGGGCGTCCACCTCAGCAGTCCACGACGGTCCACCGCCACACCCTCGGGACCTCCCGGCCGGATCCGGAATTCCAGGCTCGGGTCTCCCAGCCGCTTCGAGAGCGGGTGAGTCCCGCCCAGCAGCTCGAGCTCGAACGGCTGCTGCTCATCGATCACCTGCTCGGGATGCTTGACCACGCTCGGGGCCGGCATCGAGGCGTCGGCCGTTGGGGCCACCGCCGTGGTGTTCCCCGGAAGAGGATCGGGAATGGCCAGCACCCGCCACAGCACCACCAGCACCAGCAGCACCGCCCCACCCGCCGCCAGGGACTTCCACGGCACCGCAGCCCCCACCGCAGCAGCCGCGTCAGCGGTTTCCAGCTGGTTGGCCGGACGGACCGAATCGAGGAACTGTTCGAGACTGGCTCCGGCGACCTGCGTGGGTTGCTCGGTGGCGTCGGAGAGCGTCAGCGAGGTGGCCGGTTCGACCGACGGGGACGACTCGACCTCGTACCGCGTCGGTGCAGCGGAGAATTCCGAGAGCGCCTCGACCACCTCGGCAGGATCGTCGTACCGCTCGGTCAGGTCCCGCCTGAGCATCCTGGCGACGATTTTTTCGAGGCCTTCGGGGAGATCGGGGTCGAGCGATCTGAGCAACGGGGCTTCGATCGTGGTCCTGATCATCAGTGTCTGGAACGGGTTCTCGCCCTGGAAGGGTGGCGACCCGATCAGGAAGCGGAACAGGGTGCAGCCCAGGCTGTAGATATCGCCACGGATGTCGACCGCCTTGGTGTCCCAGGCCTGCTCGGGCGACATGTAGTCGGGGGTCCCCATCATCTGGCCGGTCTTGGTCAGGCTGCCGTCGGTCTGGTCGGCACTAGAGAAGCGGGCCAGTCCCATGTCAAGAATCTTGACCTGGGGCTGATCGTTGGCCGTCCAGGTCAGCATCAGGTTGGACGGCTTGAGATCGCGATGCACCAGGCCTCGCTTGTGAGCCGCCGCAAGCCCCAGGGCCGCCTGCCGAACAAACTCGCACGCCTCACCCACCTCGAGCCGTACCCGGCGTTGGGCCACCGAAGCCAGGTCGGCTCCGTCGACGAATTCCATCACCAGGAAGTGGTTCTCGCCGGCACTCTCGGCATCGATGGCCCGCACCACGTTGGGATGATCGATCGCCGCGGCCGCCTGGATTTCCTGCTGGAAGCGGGCCACGTGCTTGGGGCTCTTGACCAGCCGCTTGGCCATCACCTTCACCGCGACCACCCAACCCATCATCACGTGCTCGGCCTTGAACACCGTCCCCATCCCGCCTCGGCCCAGCAGATCGAGCAGGCGGTAGTTGCCCAGTTGGAAGGTGTCGCGACCCGAGAGCAGCATTTGCAGCTGCCAGCCGGTCAACTGGCCACGCCGGACCAGCTTGCGCCCCAGCGGTTCCACCTGCACGGCGTCCCGGACCGGGTCGATCTCGGCCGCGAGCGCATCGAGGTCATCGCGCGTCAACAGGTCGCTGCGCTGGAGTCGCTCGAGGAATTCGCCGAGGTCAATCGTGGGCATGAGACGGCCATGGCAACAGATGCGTCATCGGGACACGGACCAGCCGCTGCACCCCGGGTCCCCGTCGTGCCGGTCCGCCCACCAGCAGCGTTCTGCCAACAGAGTAATACGGGGTCACGAGCAGCCGCAAGACCCAATAAACCCGACCCCCGCTCATCCTCCGTAACGAGCCCCCCCCGCTGCGGGCGACTTGTTCAGACGATTATGGCAATGCAACGCCTCGAGCACGAATTCGGCGACGCTGGCCCGCAGCTGGTCCCGAAGCGATCCGTCGTCGAGGTCGGTGTCGGGGTCGAGGTCGGGGTCGAGACGTGAGCTGAGCAGGTCGAGCCGATCAACGAACCCGGGAATCGCCGCCAGGCCCTCGAGCAACTCATCCGCCGCCACGCCGTCACCCACGGCCACCGGTTCACCCGTCTCGAAGTACTCGATCAAGTCTCCAAACTGTCTCGCCTTCAAGTCGGCGTCAAACACGTTGCGGATCGCCTCCTCGGTCAGCCGCACCACCAGCGAATCCTCCTCGCCCGGCTCCTCGCTCATCGTCAACTCCATTTTGCCTCGCGAACTGGACCGCAGCGCAACCAGGTCGCTGACCCGCACGACGGCGGTCTGCTGGCCGAGCACCGCCGCGCGGCGTTCGGCGTTGGACACCGCGTTCTCCATGTTCGCCATCGACATCCGCACGCTGACGCCGGACTGCTGGTTGACATGAGAGCTGCTGCGAGCCAGCCTCGCGATCTCCTCGACCACCTGCTTGATCCAACCCGGCACCAGCACCTCGATCGCTGCGTCCCGACGCACCCACGCGTTCTCCTCGGTGATCCTCACACCGATCTCCCGCGTCAACGGGTAGTGAGTGCGGATCACGCTGCCGATGCGGTCCTTCAGCGGAGTCACCAGCCGACCGCGGTTGGTGTAGTCCTCGGGGTTGGCGCTGAAGACCATGCAGAGGTCCAGCTCGAGACGGACCGGGAAGCCGCGGATCTGCACGTCACGCTCTTCGAGCACGTTGAACAGGCCGACCTGGATCTTGGGACTCAGGTCGGGCAACTCGTTCATGCAGAAGATGCCGCGGTGGCTGCGAGGCACCAGCCCGAAGTGCAGTACGTCTTCGCTCGAGAGATGCTGGCCCTCGGCGTGCTTGATCAGGTCGATCTCGCCAATCAGGTCCGCGATGGTCACGTCGGGAGTCGCCAGCTTCTCGTTGTAACGATCCTGCCGACCGATCCACTGAACCGCACACCCGTCCCCCTCCTCCGCAATCCGGTCACGGGCAAACTTCGAGATCGGCCGCAGCGGATCGTCGTTCATCTGAGAACCGGCCACCACCGGGATCGCCTCGTCGAGCAACTCCACCAGCATCCTCAGCATCCGGGTCTTGCCCTGTCCACGCAGGCCCAAAAACAGCATGTCGTGCCGCGAGAGGATCGCGTTTTGGACCTGGGGGATCACCGTCTCGTCGAAGCCCAGGATGCCCGGGAACAACTCCTCGCCGCTGGCCAAGCGACTCAACAGGTTGCCACGCATCTCGTCCTTGACACTCTGCGACGTGTAGCCCGAGTCTCTGAGTTGGCCAAGAGTGCTGGGAAGATCGGTCATGCTGCGAGGGGCGTTGTGGAAATCGGACGGGAATCGGGCGGAATTCGGGCGGAACCTGTCGG
>CAUZEQ010000123.1:0-13067 GCA_963578885.1 Planctomycetota bacterium | reverse complement strand
AAGTTCTCGAGAGTCCTGGTGGCAAAGGGACTCTCATCGACCACCACGACCAATGGGAATCGGTTGATCGGGTGATCGCCCCGACATCCCTCGACCAGTCGGTCGATGTCGCCCCGCGTGGATCCTGACCCCGCCGTGGGCCCCTCGACAACCAGCACGCCGGGCAGGGCCACGCGTGGATCGCTGAAACCCTCCGGCAACGCCATCCCCGCTGGCACCTCGATCGGCAACTCGCGTCGGACCGGACCGGCCGCGGCCAGTACCAGCTTTGAGCCCTGGTTTAACGACGTGCCGGTGTAGTCGAGCGTGTCGATGGTCGTTGACGTCTGGAAATGCAGGTCACGGGCCGGATCAATCCGCTCCAGCACGTGCCGGAACACCGCCACGATGTCGTGGATGTCCAACTCCGGGTTGTCCTCGCGGGCCGCGATCAGCAGGTACTTCGCCAGCGACAACTGTCCCTGGCCCAGGATCGCATTGGCACATGTCAGCAATTCCATCGGTTGACGCTCCCGCGCGTACGGCACGTACCGCTCGCTGCCGATGGCCAGCAACAACGGATGGACGCCGGCCGCGTCGACAGCGTGGACGGCATGCACGCCGGGCACCACCGTGGGGATCGCCGGGCCGGTCAGTTCGTGGATAATCTCGCCGAAGGACGTGTCCTCCTGCGGCGGTCTCCCGACCACGGTGAACGGCCACACCGCGTCGCGACGATGGTAGACCTCTTCGACACGCATCACGGGGAAATCGTGAGCCAGGCTGTAGTAGCCCAGGTGGTCCCCAAAAGGCCCCTCGGGCAACAACCGCTCGGGATCGATCGTCCCCACCAGGCAGAAATCCGCTTCGGCCGGAACCGGCAGGTGAGTACTCCCACGCACCAGTCGCACGCGTCGGCCCCCCAACGCTCCGGCAAACGCCAGTTCGGGCAACCCCTCGGGCAACGGCATCACTGCCGAGAGAGCCATTACCGGAGGACCACCGACGGCCACCGCCACCCGCAACGGCTCGCCACGCTCGATCGCCGCCGCATGGTGGAAACCGATTGATCGATGGATCTGGTAGTGCAACCCCACCTCGGCGTCGATTTCATACTCGCCTCCTGAGAGCTGAACCCGGTACATGCCGAGATTGGAATACCGCCAACCGGGCCGCCGGGGATCCTCGGTGTAGACCTGCGGCAAAGTGATGAACGCGCCGGCATCGTCAGGCCAATTGCGGACCGCCGGCAGGTCCGAGACCCGAGCCGTGCACTCGGTCACCGGCCCTCGACCCACCAGCTTGGGACGCATCGACCATGCGGTGCCCAGCAGGCCCAGGCTCCGCAGCGGACTCCGCAAGGCCGCCCCCGGATCACCCTTCAACTCGACCAGCCGCTTGACCCGCTCGAGAGTGTCCCGAAACAGGTACCGCGTCCGCTCGAAGGTGCCAAAGAGGTTCGAGACCAACGGGAATCGGCAGCCCTTGACCCGCGAATAATAGACGGCCGGTCCGCCGGCAGCGTAGACCCGCCGCTGGATCTCGGCCACCTCCAGGTCACCGTCGACCTCCTGCTCGATCCGGACCAGTTGGCCCGTCCGTTCCAGGTCCTCCAGGCACTCTCGCAGGTTCCGATAGCCCATGGCCCTGTTGTAACGCGACGTGACTTTGTAGTACCACCCTTCACGGATGGTCGGAACTGCCCCCTGAGCCACCTGGACCCCACATTGACCAACGCCCTGCTGCTGCTGGCCTGGTACGCCGGCCACTGCGAGTTGTGGACCGCGTGGCTGAACCGGGTCTACGCCAACGCGTGGCCGCGACGTCGCCTGGATCGCTGGCGGCGCTGTCACGACTTGGCGCTGCTGCTGGGACCGCCGCTGCTGGTTGGCTGGATCGGATTCTGGCGACCCGGTGTGCTTTTGGGCGGAAGCTGGTCCGAGATGGCGCTGCCGTGGAAGATCTACGCCGGGCTGTGCTGTATCGGGTTCGTCTCGCTCGTGTTCCACAGCCTCTGGCGGCGACTGCGGCCCCGGCCGCGAGCGATCGTCGGCCGCGATTCCCGGGTCCTGGACCTGGCCGAGCAACTGGGAGGTCGACCGATCGGATCGGGTCCCCACCAGGGGATGGCTCGCCTGAGATTCAACCAGGCCTTCGAACTCGACATCACCACCCGCACCGTCCAGATTTGCGGACTGCCGCCGGAATGGGACGGGTTCTCGATCGTCCAGTGGACCGACTTGCACCTGACCGGCACCATCGATCGCAGCTGGTTCGAAGCGGTCGTGGAATTGACCAACCAGTTCGAGCCCGACCTGGCCGTCTGCACCGGTGACCTGGTCGACGACATCACGCTGCTGGACTGGCTCCCCGAGACGCTGGGGCGGATCGAAGCGAAGCTGGGTCGCTGTTTCATCCTCGGCAACCACGACTGGCACCTGCCGTCGGAACGGATCAGGCAGGCGGCCGCAAAGGACGCCGGTTGGACGGATGTGGCCGGCGGATGCATGGCCTGGGAACATCACGGCCATCGGCTCGAGATCGCCGGCACCGAGTTGCCGTGGATGGGTGAGTTTCCGGAGTGGGGTCCCAAGAGTGACGGGACGTTGCGGCTGCTGCTGAGCCACACGCCGGACAACATCGGCTGGGCAGCCGGGCAGGACGTCGACCTGGTCCTGGCCGGCCACAACCACGGCGGACAGGTCTGCCTGCCGCTGATCGGGCCGATCTACTCGCCCAGCCGTTACGGCGTCCGCTATGCCGGGGGAGATTTCCAGGTCGGCTCGACCCTGCTGATCGTCAGCCGAGGCCTCTCGGGACGACACCCGCTGAGAATCCTCTGTCGGCCGGAACTGGTTCGAGTGGTTTTCAAGTCGCGGCCGGATCGGTAAGAATCCAACCGGAGAATCCGAGCATGTCCTACGTCAACCACTTCGGAGCCGCCGGTGACGGCCGGCAGGACGACACCAAGCCGCTCGAGCATGCGCTGGCCGCAGGCGACGGAGTGCTCGAGTTGGCCAAGGGGACCTACCGGATCACGCGACCGATCGTGATCGACACCACGCGGACCGGCTACGCCGCCGTCCGCGGAACAGGCGGCACCTCCCGGATCCTCATGGACGGACCCGGCCCGGCGATCCGGATCATCGGCGACCACCGCGGTACCGCTCAACCGGATTCCTACCAGGAGCACACCTGGGAGAAAGAACGGTTCCCGACGGTGACGGGGATCGAGATCGTGGGCCGTCACGCAAAGGCGTCGGGGATCGAGTTGCAGAGAACGACCAAGACGACGATTCGCGAGGTGCTGATTCGCCGTTGCGTCGACGGCATTCGCCTCGTCGAACGCAACCGCGACTTCATTCTCAGCGACTCACATCTCCTCGACAACCACCGCTACGGCCTGTTCTTCGACCGCTGCAACCTGCACCAGATCATCGTCCACGGCAACCACATCAGCTGGAACAAGCAGGCGGGCATCAAGTCACTCGACGGCGACGTCCACAACCTTCAGATCACCGGGAACGACATCGAGTACAACAACCACCCCGGTGTCGACACGTCGCCGGGGGGCGAGCCGCGTGGTGCGGAGATCTGGTTCGAAGCCCCTCGGGGGGTGATCAGCGAGGTGACGATCAGCAGCAACACGTTGCAGGCCACGATTCAGCCGGGCGGCTGCAACGTGCGGATCCACGGCCAGGACACGACCGGACCTGCTGCGGCCCGGCTGGTCACGATCGCCGGCAACGTGCTGGGCTCGCAGACTCGAGGCATCGAGTTGAAACATGTCGAGCGTGTGGCGATCACCGGCAACACGATCTATGACTCCGAGGATCTCTCGCTGCTGGCCGAGGACTGTTCGGGGCTGGCCATCGGCAGCAATACGTTTGTCTGGCGAGGCGATGACCAGGCACCGCCGCGGGACGGGCTGAAATTCGTCCGCTGCCGCGATGCGTCGCTGATCGGGCTGGTGGCCAGACGCATGTGCCACGGCACGCCCGAGTCGGGAGCCGCGATCACGCTGGAAGACTGCCACGACTTTGCCATCAGCGAATGCCAGTTGCTGGATTCTCTGGTCCGGGGGATCGAGTTGACCAATTGCCGGCGGTGCCGGATCTCGGGCAACAGCATCATCGATCGTCGTCAGCAACCGAAGATGCGTCAGGCGATCCGCATTCGTGGCACCAGCCGCGACAACCTGGTGGTCAACAACCTGCTGGGTGGAGCGACCGAAACGTTGCTCGACGTGGCCGAGGGGACGGCCACGGTGCAAGCCAATGTGCTGCTGTGACATCTCGCAACGTGGAATTGAAGGCACGTTGTGAGGATCTGGCCAACGCGATGGCGGTGGCCATCGCGCTGGGTGCGGTTGATGCCGATCGGCTCGAGCAACTCGACACCTATTTTCATTGCGGCGACGGGCGTCTGAAGCTGAGGGAGAATTCGAGCCGTGAATCGGGTGAGTCGGCCGAGTTGATCTGGTACGCACGCCCGGACGACGAATCGGCCCGGACCAGCCGTTACCTCGTTGTCGACGTGCCCAACCCCGCCGCCGTCCGCGACACGCTCGACGCGGGGCTTGGCACCCGGGTCGTGGTTCGCAAGACCCGTCATCTGTTCGTGTGGGACAACGTGCGGATTCACCTCGACGACGTCGATGAACTCGGTCGCTTCCTGGAATTCGAGGCCGTGCTTGCGGCGGGTCAGCAGGAGGAGGACGGGTTCGGTCAGTTGGCGACTCTACGCGAGAAGTTCGTGATCGCAGATGAGGACGTCGTCGGTGAGTCGTATTCGGATCTGATGGAGCAACTGCCGGGGTAACCAGCGGCGGGGCTCACAGACTCAATCAACCCGCCCTACATCCACTCGCGGATCGGCTTGCCTTCGATCAGCTGCACCGGGCGGCCGTCGGGAGCACGCACGACCAGGTCGTGCGGGATGCCCAGCTTCTTGTAGACCGTCGTGGCGATGTCGTCGCTGTGGTACTCGTTCCTGACCACCTGGCCACCCTCACCGTCGGTCTCGCCCAGGATCTGCCCCTGCGGGATGCCCGCTCCGGACATGATCGCGAAGCCCGAGGTCGACCAGTGATCGCGGCCGCTGGCCGAGTTGATTTTCGGCGTGCGGCCGAAGTCGGTCAGCCACATCACCAGCGTCGAATCGAGCATGCCTCGATCGGCCAGATCCTCGAGCAACACCGGCAACGCCTGGTCCACAGGCGGGATGCGGCTGTTCTTGAGCGAGCTGAAGTTGTTCTGGTGAGTGTCCCAGCCGCCGTCGGTGACGGTGACGAAACGGACACCCGACTGGATCAGCCGACGAGCCAGCAGGCAACTCTGGCCAAACCGGTTCCGCCCGTAACGATCTCGCAACTTGCCCGCTTCCGAATCGATGTCGAACGCCGTCTTCGTCTCAGGCGCCGTGATGATGTCCATCGCCGCCTTGTAGAAGTCGTCGAGAGCCTCGAAGGCGACCGGTTGCAGGTCGGCTCGACGCTGCAAGGCATCGATCCTGGCCAGGATCCGGCGACGACGGTCGACTCGCTTCATCGAGACTCCCTTGGGAGGCGTGATGTCGCGGACGCTGAATGGCTTGGCGTTGGGATCGGCCAGCATCTCGAACGGACTGTGCTCGATGCCCAGGATCCCCGAAGTGCCCCCGCCGTAACGACGGTCGACATTGCTGCCCAACTGCACGAACGGAGGCAATACGCTCTTGAATCCCTTGTGATGGCTGACGACCGAGCCGTAGGTCGGGTAGGCCATCGCCGGGTTGAATCGCCGACCCGACATCACCCACTGGTCGGCAGTGCCGTGGCTGCCGTTTCGAGGGTTCCAACCTCGCAGGACCGAGTATCGCTTCGCCTCGCGGGCCATGTTCGGCAGGATCTCGGTGAACTGCACACCAGGGATCGCCGTGTCGATCACGCCGAATTCACCCCGGACACTCAACGGAGCCTCGGGCTTCGGGTCGAACGTGTCGTGATGGCTGGTGCCGCCCCGAGTCCAGATCAGGATGCAGTTGATCTCACCAGGCGACTCGCCCTTCGCCGCAGCCGCCTTGCCAGCAGCCAGCATCGTCGGCAACGACAGGCCCAGGCCCGCCAGACCACCCACCTGCAACAGGCAACGACGTGAAATCCGTTCGCAGTCGCGGTCCAGACCGGGCAGGAGATTCAACATGGATTCTGTCTCGCTTGATTCATCGGCCACACCCAGACACCTGCGGATCCGTGCGGTGTTTGCTGCGGTGTTTGCTGTCAGCATTCTACCAGCAGGCTTTTGGATGTATCAACGCAGATTGACGTGTCAGCCCTCCTATGGCATCGGCTCGTAGCACCGGACATAATGAATATCCCGTCCCGCCCGCAGTGCGACCCGTTCCCACCAAGCACTCTTTTCTTGCCAAGCCCTGCACGGCAAACAAGTCGGTAGCCTCTGCCGTCTCGGCATACTCCGGAGACCACGACGTGAGACACTCCCTGTTTCGCTCAGCCCGCCGGCTCCAAGGAATCTGGCTTTCGGTCCTGTTGTGCCTGCTTGTCGGCCAAGCTGCAGCGGCCGAGGGAACTCGGATCGTCGTATCACCGGACAAGGCCCACCTGCAGGGCCACTTCGCCCGGCTGCAGTTGGTTGTCAGCGAGTCGGCCCAGGGCAGCAGCCGCAATGACCGCTCGGCAGACCTGACCCGTACGGTCGTCTACACCTCGCTGAACCCCGACGTGGTCAGCGTCAGCCCCTCCGGCGAACTCCTGGCCCGCGGCAACGGGACGACTCGTGTCGAGGTGATGGCTCGGGGAGCGGGGGGAGAGGTTCGGCTGGTGGAGGTGACTGTCAGCGGCGTGGCCGCCCAGGCTGCGATCGGTTTTCGCCAGCACGTCAGCCCGATTCTCAGCAAGCACGGCTGCAACAGCGGTTCCTGCCACGCCGCCCAGTACGGCAAGGGTGGCTTCAAGCTGTCGGTCTTCGGCTACGACCCGGGCCTCGACCAGAAGTCGATCATCCGCGACCGGCACCAGCGGCGTGTGAGCCTGGTGGCTCCGCGCGAGAGCCTGTTCCTGAGGAAGCCGACGCTCCAGGTCCCTCACGGCGGTGGGCAAAGACTGGCTCGCGACTCGGTCGACCACGAAATTCTCGTCGCCTGGCTGCTGGCCGGAGGCCCCGACTCAAATGGCAAGGCCTACGATGTGGCGCGGCTGGAAGTCTTTCCCAGGCGACGGCTCGGAACCGTCGGCACCACTCAGCAATTGCGAGTGGTCGCTCATTACAAGGACAAGTCGACTCGCGACGTCACCGCCTGGGCCAAGTACGACTCGATGGATGAATCGATCCTCGAGATTGCCGCCTCGGGGCTGGTCACCGCCAGCGGCCGCGGCCAGGCCTCGGTGATGATCCGCTTCGGCAGCCAGGCCGAGATCGCGATGTTCGTCACCCCCTTTGCCGACACCGCGAAGCTCGAGGGCTGGAAGAACAACAACTTTGTCGACGAATTGGCCGCGGCGAAGTTCCGCGAGCTGGGCATCGAGCCCTCGGGCCTGTGCGACGACGCCACCTTCCTCCGCCGAGTCTCGCTCGACCTGATCGGCACCCTGCCCTCGCCCAAGACCGTACTGGCCTTCATCGACTCGAAACGGCCCGACAAGCGGCAACGGCTGATCGACGAACTGCTCGGCCAGACCGGCGACCCCGACCGGGACCGCTTCAACGACCTCTACGCCGCCTGGTGGACGCTGAAGTGGTCGGACCTGATCCGCAACAGCAGTAACAAGCTGGGTGAGCAGGGGATGTGGGCTCTGCACAACTGGATCCGCGAGTCGTTCCGGACCAACAAGAGCTTCGACCGCTTTGTCAGCGAACTGGTCACCGCCAAGGGCTCGATCTACTCCTCCGGACCGGCCAACTACTTCCGGATCAACGGCAACGCCAACGACCTGACCGAATCGACCGCGCAATTGTTCCTGGGCATCCGGCTCGAGTGTGCCAAGTGCCACCATCACCCCTTCGAGAAGTACAGCCAGGGTGACTACAACGGCTTCGCCGCCTTCTTCAAGGGGGTGGGGACCAAGAGCAGCGAGGAGTTCGGGCTGTTCGGTCGCGAATCGGTGGTCGTGGTCAAGGCGGGAACCACCGGCAAGGCCACACCCCTGGGCGGTGAGCCTCTCGAACACCCCCTCGACCTCCGCATCCCGCTGGCCAAGTGGCTGACCGGCAAGCAGAACACGTTCTTTGCCCAGAACGTCGTCAACCGTTATGTCAGTTACCTGCTGGGTCGTGGCCTGGTCGAGCCGGTCGACGACCTGCGTTCGACCAACCCTCCGACCAACGTCGCCCTGATGGACGCGCTCGCCCAGCACTTCGTCACCAGCAACTTCGATCTCAAGGCACTGCTGCGAGTGATCGTCAGCAGCCGGCTCTATCAACTCAAGTCACAGCCCACAAAGGCCAACGTCGGCGACACTCGCTTCTACAGCCACTTCCGAGTCAAGCGGCTGGCGGCCGAGGCGCTGCTGGATGCCGTCGACCTGGCGACCGGGGTGCAGACGAAATTCAAGAGCCTGCCGCTGGGCACCCGCGCGATCGCATTGCCCGACGCCGGCGACTTCTACTCCAACTACTTCCTCAAGACCTTCGCCAAGCCCAAGCGGGCGAGTGTCTGCGAGTGCGAACGCTCGGCCGACGAGAACCTCGCCCAGGCACTCCATACGCTCAACGGCGACACTATCGCCGGCAAGGTGGCGAACAAGAACGGTCGAGTCGGCAAGCTGGTGACGGCCAAAACGACTCACGAGGCCATTGTCGAGGAGCTGTATCTGGCGACTCTCGGCCGGCGTCCCTCGCCCGAGGAACAGGCCGCCTGCGGAGAATTCCTCGCCGCCAGCCCCAGCCCGAAGGAATGCTACGAGGACCTGCTGTGGGCACTGCTCAACTCGAAGCAGTTCCTGTTTGTCCATTGATCCCCCAGGCGATCCCGAACATGTTCCGCCGACCACCCGATTCGATTCTCGGACTCATCACCGCCGCGATGCTGCTCACCGCCGTCGGGTCCACGGCCCGGGCGCAGTACCCGATGTTGATGAGTCTCAAGCCGGTCGCCGCGCAGGTGGGGCAGGCCTCCGAGCACACCATCACCTCCCGCTACAACCTCTACGGGGCCTACCAGGTCCTGGTCTCCGGCACCGGCGTCACCGCCGAAGTGGTCCCCGTCCCCAAGCCCAAGGACGGCAAGACTCCCAGCCTGACCTCTCTGAAACTCAAGTTCACAATCGCCAAAGACGCGTTGCCGGGTGTCCGCGACTTCCGCCTGGCGACTCCGCGAGGCGCCAGCACGATCGGTCAGATCGTGATCGTCGGCGACCCGATCGTCAACGAGACCGGCAACAACAACTCGCAAAAGACCGCCCAGGCGATCACGCTGCCGGCGACGATCTGCGGAGCGATCGAGCGGGCCGAGGATGTCGACGTCTTCAAGTTCACCGCCAAGAAGGGCCAGCCACTCTCGTTCCTCGTCCGCTCGCAGCGACTGCAGGATCGCATCCACGACCTGCAACAACACGTCGACCCGATTCTCACGCTGAGAACCTCAGCCGGGTCGACCCTGGCCTCCTCGGACAACTACTTCTTCGCCGACCCCTTCCTGGCCGTCACCGCACCCTCCGATGGCGAATACACCCTGGAAATCCGTGACGTCCGCTACCAGGGCAACGGCAACTGGCAGTACTCGATCGAATCGCACGGCCGACCGGTCATCGAGACGATCTACCCGCTGGCGGTCGCCCTGGGAACCGACGTCGCGCTGTCACCGATCGGTCATCACCTGGGCTCGGCCAAGTCCCTGAAGATCAACCTGCCGGTCGGCACGCCCGAGGGCCGAGCCTGGCATCGCCTGGCCCTGGCCTCCGGACCCAGCAACCCCGTCCAGGTCGTCGCCAGCAGGCTGCCGACTTCGGTCGAAGCTGCCGCGGCAAACAACGACCCCAAGTCGGCCCAGGCCCTCACCGTGCCCTCGACCATCAGCGGGCGGATCGAGTCCGAGGCCGACATCGACTGCTTTGAGTTTGAAGCGAAGAAGGGCGAGAAGTACACGTTCGAGGTGATGGCTCGGCGAGCCGGCAGCTCCCTGGACGCTCATCTCCGCATCCTCGACGCAAAGGGCAAGCAACTGGCCCTCAACGACGACCTCCGCCGTCTGAAGCGGCTGAGCCAGGACTCGCGGTTCGAGAACTTCACCGTCCCGGCCGACGGGAAGTACGTGATCGAGATCCGCGATGTGCACCTGCGTGGCGGTCCCCGCTACGTCTACGCCATCCGCACCTCAAAGGCCGTCCCCTACTTCGAGCTCTTCCTCGATTCCGACAAGACCCAGCTCTCCCCGGCCACTCACGGCGTGATCTTCGTACGGGTCGAGCGTCACAACGGGTTCGGGAGCGCGATCGAGCTGTCCGTCGAGAGTCTGCCGGCGGGAGTCACGGCCCGCTGCGGACGGATCCTGGCCAAGGGCAACGACGGCTGCATCATTCTCAGTGCCGACACAAAGGCCAAGCTGGCCATCTCGAACATCACGGTCAGCGGCACCGAGATCCAGACGGCCGATTCGAAATCGGGGCCGCCCCTGACACATCGCGCCCGTCCGATGCAGGAAACCTACATGCCCGGCGGCGGCCGCAACCACTGGCCCGTCGATGCTCACGCCGTCAACGTCGGCACACTCTCGGATATCCGCTCGGTCAAGCTCAGCACCGAGTCGGTCACACTGAAGCCGGGTTCCTCGACCACGATCAAGGTCAACTTCGAGCGGGCGCCGGGGTTCACCAAGAACGTCACGCTCGACGTGCTCTACCGTCACCTGGGCAGCGTCTATGGCAACTCGCTGCCCAAGGGAGTCACGATCGACGCGGGGGCCAGCAAGACGCTGATCACCGGCAAGGCCAGCGCAGGCCAGATCGTACTCAAGGCGGCCGACGATGCACCTCCAGTCAAGATGCAGCAGGTCTCGGTCATGGCCAACGTCTCGATCAACTTCGTGATGAAGGCCACCTACAGCAGCCCGCCGCTGATGGTGACCGTCACCAAGAAGTAACTCCCCGGCCGGCTCACGCTCCCCGGGTACCTGGTGTCCACGCACCCAGGAAGCTCTCTCCCCGTGCAACAACAACTCCTCGACGCGATCACCGACAAGTCGGCTCGAGTCGGCATCATCGGCTTGGGTTATGTCGGATTGCCGCTGGCCAGCGCCTTCATCAATGCCGGGTTCCGGGTACTGGGCTTCGATGTCGACGAGGTCAAGGTCGATCAACTCAACTCCGGCCAGAGCTTCATCAAGCACATCGCTTCTGAGACGATCGCCGGTTGGGTCGCCGCGGAGCAATTCGAGGCGACCTGCGTTGAGTCGAGGATGGCCGAAGCCGATGTGCTGCTGATCTGCGTCCCCACTCCGCTGACCGGCAGCCGCGAACCGGACCTGCAGTATGTCGAGAGCACCGCGAGATCGATTGCCGCGTCGCTGAGACCGGGGCAACTGGTGGTGCTCGAAAGCACCACCTACCCCACCACCACCCGCACCGTCGTGCTGCCGCTGCTGGCCGAGAGCGGGCTGGAGCTGGGCAGTGACTACTTCCTGGCCTACAGCCCCGAGCGTGAAGACCCGGGCAACCCGGACTACTCGGCCGCGGGAATTCCGAAGGTGGTCGGAGGCATCGACGAGCCGAGCAAGCTGCTGGCCACCGCGCTTTATGAACAGGCGATCGTGCAGGTGATCCCGGTGAGCAGCCCCGAGGTGGCCGAGGCCTGCAAGATCCTGGAAAACACCTACCGCGCGGTCAACATCGCGCTGGTCAACGAGCTGAAGATGCTGCTGGACCGGATGGACATCGATGTCTGGGACGTCATCGACGCGGCCCGCACCAAGCCGTTCGGATTCCAGGCCTTCTACCCCGGCCCCGGCCTGGGCGGGCACTGCATTCCGATCGACCCGTTCTACCTGACCTGGCTGGCCCGCAAACAGGGGCTTTCCACACGGTTCATCGAGCTGGCCGGTGAAATCAATTCGCAGATGCCCGAGTACGTGGTCAGCCGCCTGATGGAATTCCTCAACGAGACCGGACAGGCTCTGCGAGGCAGCCGCATCTGCCTGCTGGGGATGGCGTATAAGAAGGATGTCGACGACCCCCGCGAAAGTCCCTCGTTCGTGCTGATGGACCTCTTGCGCGAGCGGGGTGTCGAACTGTCCTACAACGACCCGCACATCCCGGTGCTCCCCAAGATGAGGCACCACGACGTGCCCGATCTCTCGAGCACCGAGTTGACTGCCGAATTCCTCGAGTCGCAGAACTGCGTGCTGATCGCCACCGATCACTCGGCCTACGACTACGACCACATCGTGCGTCACGCTCGGCTGGTCGTCGACACCCGAAATGCGACCAGCAAGGTGACCGAGGGTCGCGAGAAGATTCGCAAGTGCTAGGCCCCTCCGCGGGTCGAGAGTCCGTTGAGGACGCCATCCGGGACGAGGCCCGCAGGATCGGCTTCGAGCTGGTCGGCATCGCCGAGGCCGGGACGCCCGAAAGCCTCGATCACTTCAGAGATTGGCTCGAAGCGGGCTTCGACGCGAAGATGGGCTACCTGTCGCGGCGTCGTGACGCCTACGCACACCCAGACAGCGTGCTGAAAGATGCGGCCAGCGTGGTGATGCTGGGGATGAATTACCGGGCGGCGGATGAGTCGAGCATGGGGCCGGCGACAGACGATTCCGACGAGACTCCCGACACCATCCCGGCGCGGGTGGCCCGCTACGCCACCGGATCGCTCGATTATCACGACGTACTCCGCGAGCGACTTGCCGAGCTGGGGGACTTTGTCCACGAACAACTGCCCGGTTGCCGCACGCGGGGGATCGTCGACACCGCACCGCTGCTGGAACGCGATTTCGCACGTCGAGCCGGACTGGGCTGGTTCGGCAAGAACACCATGCTGCTCGATCGAGACCACGGTAGCTGGTTCTTCCTGGCCGCGTTGCTCATCGACCAGCCGCTCGAACCGGATGCTGTGCACCAGAGTGACCACTGCGGCACCTGCACCGCCTGCCTGGACGCC
>CAUZEQ010000122.1:0-13130 GCA_963578885.1 Planctomycetota bacterium | reverse complement strand
GCTGGTGAAGGGGTCAGGCCCCGCCCATGGCCCGCCTTCGGCGGACCACGGGCGGCGTCTGACCCCGTAGTGGTTTATTGGTAGGCCACGTTGCCGTCGGGCTCGATTACCAGCGGTCTCCGCCAGTAGCGCAACGGGTGGTTCTTGATCGCAGCCTCGTTGACCTCCACTCCCAATCCCGGCGCCTCGGGGATCAGCAGGTAGCCGTCATCGAGCGGGATCGGTTTCTTGAGCAGCTTGCTGTTGGGTCCGACGGTGTCGAGTCGGTACTCGAGGATCAGGAAGTTGCCTGTCGAGGCGGCGAAGTGTGCCGAGACGGCCGTCGACATGCCTCCCAGCGGGTTGTGCGGAGCGATGGTCAGGTAGTGAGCCTCGGCCATCGCCGCGATCTTCTTGGTTTCCAGTAATCCTCCGCACAAGACGATATCCGGCTGCAGGATATCGGCGGCACGAGCGGCGATCAGGTCGCGGAACTCGTACTTGGTGTAGAGCATCTCTCCGGTGGCGAGCGGGATCGGCAGCTTGTCCTTGAGTTGACCCATGGCGTCGATGTTCTCGGGCCGCAGAGGTTCTTCGAAGAACATCGGCCGGTAGGGCGCGACGGCTTCGGCCAGTTCCAGGGCCTTGTAGGGTTCGAAGAGTCGTGCGTGGGGATCGAGTCCGATGTCCATGTCGTCGCCGACGGCACGTCGGACGGCTTCGAGCTTGGCGGCGGCACCCTTGAGTACCTGAGCCCAGGGCATCTTCTCGGGCTCCGCCGGGAAGGGGCTCATCTTGACCGCGGTGAACCCCTGCCGGGCGGCGTCGACGGCGGCGGCAGCCGCCTCGGCCGGCGTTGCACCTCCGGTGCCCAGGTAGACCCGGATCTTGTCGCGGCAGCGGCCTCCCAGGAGCTGGTACACCGGCACGCCGTGGGCCTTGCCCTTGATGTCCCACAGTGCGGTTTCGATGCCGCTGATCGCGGCGTTGACGATCGAACCTCCGGGGAAGCGAGACCCGTTGTGCATGATCCGCCACAGGTGTTCGATCCGCGTGGGGTCTTCGCCGATGAGCCAGTCCCTGAGGTATTCGATGGTGGCCACGACCGCGGAGTCGGGTCCGGCCCGGTAGGCTTCGCCGTAGCCGACGAGGTGTTCGTCGGTGAGCACCTTGACATAGATGTGGTTGCCGCCGCCGAGGTTGGCTCCCAGGGCCTTGATGTCGGTGATCTTCATGGCAGTCTCGCGTTCGGGTCGCGGTCGGGGTGACGCGAGGCCAATCGTATCCGTGAGCCGAGCAACTTGCACCCGCATGCCGACGATGGCATCCTGCGGTAATAGTCGAGTGACGAGGGAGAGACTGCAATGACGACACGACGCGAATTCCTGTCCACCACCGCGGGCAGCCTGCTGGGAGCAACAGGTCTGCCGGCCCTGGCCGACGACGAGGTCAAGGTGTCCGGAGAGCTGGTCCGGCTACACCGCAGCATCGAGCCGCTGGTGCGGCTGGTCGAACGGACGCCTCGCGGAAAGTGCGTGGGGATGCTGGCCGATCAGATCAAGAGTGGGGTGCCTTATCGCCAGCTACTGGCGAGCCTGTTTTTGGCCGGCATCCGCAACGTCAACCCTCAGCCACCGGGCTTCAAGTTCCATTGCGTATTCGTGATCAATGCGGCTCACCAGTTGAGCCTCGATTTGCCAGCCGACCAGCGACTGCTGCCATTGTTCTGGGCACTGGACAACTTCAAGGAGTCGCAGGCCAAGGACATCGACGAGGGCGACTTCAAGCTGGGCCCGGTCCGTGGCAAGTTGCCTTCGCCTGAGACCGCCGCCGGGGAATTCAGACGGGGGATGCTCGAGTGGGACCAGGAGCGAGCCGACCGGGCGATCGTGGCGCTTTGTCGCAGCCGGGGTGCCGGTGAGATCATCGAGATGATGTGGCCGTACGGGTGTCGCGACTACCGCAACATCGGCCACAAGGCGATCTTCGTCGCCAACACCTGGCGCACTCTGCAGACGATCGGCTGGCGGCACGCCGAGCCGGCCCTGAGATCGCTGGTGCTGGGTTTGCTGGACTTCGGCCTCAAGGAGCGGGTCAACAAGTACACGTTCACCGACCAGACGTTTCTGTCCAACGAGCGTTTTGTCGGGTCGGTGATGCGGCCCTCTGCCAATGGCAAGGTGTCGCCGCGTTTGTCGGCTGGGTGGAACCAGCCGGGCAGTGATCCGCAGCAGGTGCGGGAGCTGCTTGAGGCCATGCGGCGACTCGCTCCGGGGGCCTGCTGCGAGCGGGTGGGCCAGGGGCTGGTCAAGGGGTCGTTTCGTGCCCAGTCGGGCTGGGACGCGGTGCACCTGATGGCCGGCGAGTTGATGATGCGTCAGCCGGGTATCTACGGGATCCACACGGTCACCTCGGTCAACGCGCTGCACTACGCCTACCAGTCGGCGGCGTCGCCGGCCACTCGGCTGTTGCTGCTGCTGCAGGCGGTTGGCTGGATGGCGCAGTTCCGCGAGTTCATGTCGACCGCGCGCGAGGGTTTGCAGAAGGCCGACATTCTGAAGTCCCCGAGTCTTCAGGACGAGAAGCCAGCGGTGGTGGAGGTGGGTGAGGAGGTACAGGCGATCCTGTCGCAGGTGGGCCGCGACACGTCGGCCGCGTCGGCGGCTGCGCGACGGCTGGCCGTGCGGGCTGCCTCGGACAACCACCCCGAGTGGCTGGATGGCTTTGCCGGTTCCGCCCGCCAGTTGATCGCTCGCAAGGCCACCGACGCACATCACTACAAGTACGGGATGGCGATCTTTGAGAACCTCGAGCTGGTCAGCCCGGCCTACCGGCCTCACGTGCTGGCGACCGCGCCGTATTACATCCGCGGTTCCGGCGACGCCGACTCGGCGGTCGTGACCAAGGCGTTGCGGGCGATGGGAGCCAGGTGAAGGGGGCCGGATCGCGGTTGACAAGGGTCGGTGCCGGTGGTTGGGATCGTTCTCACGTGTGGCACCGTCGTGGGGCATGAAGCCAATGACCAGCGAAAGAATCCGCGACGCCCTGAAGACTCACTGGGGCTACGACAGCTTTCTGCCGTTGCAGCAGGAGGCGATCGCGTGCGTGCTCGAGGACCGCGATTCGGTCGTGGTGCTCCCCACCGGCGGCGGCAAGTCGCTGTGCTTTCAGGCTCCGGCGGTCATCCGCGAGGGTGTCGGGCTGGTCATCTCGCCACTGATCTCGCTGATGAAGGACCAGGTCGATGGGCTCAACGTCGCGGGCGTCTCGGCCGCGTGCCTCAACAGCGCGATGCTCCCCGAGGAGCGTCGCGACGTGTTCGACGCGTTGCGCGAGGGCACTGTGAAGCTGCTCTACATCGCGCCCGAGCGATTGGTCCAGCCGGGGATGCTCGAGACGCTGGTCGAGGCGAACGTGTCGCTGGTGGCCGTCGATGAGGCTCACTGCATCAGCCAGTGGGGTCACGATTTCCGCCCCGAGTACCGGCAGCTGCGGCTGTTGAAGGAGACGTTCCCGGACGTGGCGATCCACGCCTACACGGCCACGGCCACACAGCGGGTTCGCGACGACATCGTGCAGGAGCTGGGCCTGGCCGACCCCGAGGTGCTGGTCGGGTTCTTCGACCGACCGAACCTGGCCTACAAGGTGATGATCCGGGACCGGGCGATCGATCAGCTGGCCGGGATTCTCGACCGCCATCCCAGTGAGTCGGGGATCATCTATTGCATCTCAAGACGCGACGTCGAGAACACCTCCGAACAACTCAATTCTCGCGGCTACCGCACCAGTCCTTATCACGCGGGACTGAGTGACCAGCTGAGGAAGTCGAACCAGGAGGCGTTCATCGGCGAGCGTATCGACACGATCGTAGCGACGGTCGCCTTTGGCATGGGAATCGACAAGTCGAACGTCCGCTACGTGATCCACGCGGCGATGCCGAAGTCGCTGGAGGGGTACCAGCAGGAGACCGGTCGGGCGGGCCGGGACGGGCTGGAGGCCGAGTGCTGCTTGCTGTACACCGGGGGCGATTACGGGAGGTGGCGGGCGATCCTTGAGGGATCCGACAGCGAGCCGACCGAGGGGGCGTGGCAGAGTCTGCAGGCGATGCAGGACTTTGCCGGCAGCGTGGTCTGTCGCCACGCCTCGCTGGTCGAGTACTTCGGCCAATCTCTGGATGGGGACAACTGCGGTGCCTGCGACGTCTGCCTGGGGGAACTCGACCAGGTTGAGGATCCGCTGGTGATCAGCCAGAAGATCCTCTCGAGTGTGATCAGGCAGGACCAGCGATTCGGAGCCGACTACACGGTGAAGGTGCTGCGGGGTTCGACCGAGCAGAGGGTGCTCGACAACGGGCACGACCGGCTGAGTACCTACGGGCTGCTGAGAGAGCATGACGTGCGGGCGGTCCGTGGCTGGGTCGAGCAGCTGATGGCCCAGGGCTTCCTGGCCAAGACCGGCGAGTACAACGTGTTGCAGGTGACCGGGACCGGTCGCGGAGTGCTCACCGGCGAGGAGACTCCGCGTCTGCTGAAACCGGCCAAGGCGACCGGGGCCAGGAAGTCGAAGGTCCACGAGGATTCGTGGGAGGGTGTGGACCGCGGCCTGTTCGAGCGGTTGCGTGACCTGAGACGGCAGTTGGCCGAGGAGAAATCGGTGCCGGCGTATGTCGTGTTCGGCGACGCGAGCCTGAGGGACATGACCCGGCGTCGGCCGAGCACGCTGTCGGAGTTTCTCGAGGTGCACGGGGTGGGTGAGAAGAAAGCCGCCGATTACGGCGAGCTGTTTCTCGCTGTCATCGGGGGAGGGGCGATTTGAGATCCCTCGCTGCGCTCGGGATGACAAATCGCGGCCCGGAATGAAGCGACCACCCGTGGGCCACTCGGCACCGAAACCTATTTCTTGCGACCCTGGTACTGGACGTGCCAGCCCCGGGTCTTCAGCCGGATGCGGTACAGGCTCGTGTCGACGGTAATGTAGAGCATGTTGCGATCCTTGCCGATGCCGAATTCGACGTTACTGGGCAGCCCGATGGCGGTGGCCTGCTCTTGTCCGATCGGTCCGGTGGGGATGTAGCCGACATTTCTGCCCCTGGCGGGGTCGATAACCATCACTCCGGGTCGAGCGGCTTCGCGGACGGTCAGGTACAGGAATCCGTTCTCGTCGACGGTCATCCCGTCGCAGCCCTTCATCTTGTAGTGGCTGAAGTCGACGATCGTAAACCGCTCGGATTCGACCTGGCCGTTGCTCTTGAGCCACCAGCCATAGATCTTCATGTCACCGGGAGTGGGCGGGACCTTGGCGTCGGGGTCGATGTTGTCGGTGCCGTTGTCGTGGTCGGCGACAAACAGCATTCTGCCATCGGGGCTGATGGCGATGCCGTTGGGCTTGGAGATGTTGTGAGTCACCTCGAAGACCTTGCCACCGGGCTCGATGCAGTACACCGCCCGGTGCTCAAGTTCTCTCGTCTCGTCACCGACGTAGCGGGGATCGGTGAAGTAGATGCGTCCTTCGGCATCGAGGCACAGGTCGTTGGGTGCGTTGAGTTTCTTGCCCGAGTAGTTATTGGTCAGCGTGGTCTTCTTCTTCGACTGGACGTCGGTTCGTGAGACCTGTCGTCCGCCGAGCCCGGCTCCCTCGCAGGCCAGCAGGTGGCCCTGGGAGTCGAAGATCAGTCCATTGGACTTGCCGCTGTTGCTGCTGAAGACTGTGGTTTTTCCCGTCCCGGGATCGAACCTCTGGATCATCCCGTTGTCTTTGCCGAAGGGGATGTCGGAGAAGTAGATGCTGCCGTCGGGGGCCACTGCGGGGCCCTCGGTCAACCCGCCTTCGATCTTGGCGCTGCGGGTAAAGAGCAGTTCGAGCCGGGCGTTCTTCTTGACGAGCTTTTCGCCTTCGGGAGCGGGGATCTCTGCGGCGGTGAGTGTCGTGGCGATCAGCAGCAGGCTCAGCAGCGTCAACAGAGTAATGGGAATCACTGGAAAACGAGTCGGTCTCATGGCGGCAGTCTCCGGGAGTTTCTCTTTGCGGTTCTTCGAGCCCTCAACGGCGGAATCAGCGGGTCCGCTTACCGATGCAGTAGAGCGTCTTGTAGGTCCGCACGAACAGTTGTCCATCGGAGGGAGCGACGGCGGCCTTCATGTGTTCGGCCATGCGGTTGCGTGCGAGCAGTTTGAATTTCGGCGAGGCGGCCAGCACGAAGATGTCACCTTCCTTGTTGCTGACGTAAAGCCGGCCGTCGGCGGCGAGCATCGTGCCCCACAGCGTGCCTCCCAGTCGCTGTGCCCAGACCACCTTGCCCGAACGAGCCTCGATGCACTGTGCGATGCCGGTGGCGTTTGAGAGGTAGAGGTACTTGCCGACGATGACTCCGGACCCGACACGCTGGTGGTTCTTGGGGGTCAGCCACAGCCGGTTCGAATCGGTCAGGTCCCCGCGTCCTCCCAACTTGACGCAGATTGCCGGTCCCTGGTGGCCGCTGATGCCCACGACCAACCCGTTGCCCACCGTCGGCATGGTGTAGATCTCGGTGCCCAGCCCGCCGCATTTCCAGAGTTCCTTGCCGGTGTTCGGGTCGTAGCCCTTGATCTCACGAGGCATCGTGACGATCAGCTCGTCGTGATTGCCCACGCGGACGATGAGGGGTGTCGACCAGGACCCGTAGAGGTTGTTGTTCTTGGCGAATTCGGGTGTATCCCAGACGGTCTTCCCGGTTTTTCGATCGAGTGCGACGAGGTGGGTCTTGTCGCCGGGTCCGCGGTGAACGATGACGAGGTTCTTGTAGAGCACCGGGGTGGTGGCCTGTCCGAAGACGTGCGTCAACTTGCCGAGCTTGCGGTGCCAGGCAACGTGGCCCTCGAAATCGCAGGCCAGGACCCCGGCCGAGCCGAAGCTGGCGTAGACCTGTTTGCCGTCGGTGGTGGGCGATCCCGAGCAGAAGGGGTTGTCGCGATGAGTCGTCTCCTTCTGCGGAAACGAGACGTCGTGTTTCCAGATGATCTTGCCGGTGTTGCGGTCGAGGCAGATGAGTCGTCGGACCTTGCCGCGATCGACCGGGCAGGTCACGAAGACCCGGTTGTCCCAGGTGATCGGTGTCGAGTTGCCTTCGCCGGGCAGTGGGGTCTTCCAGGTCACGTTTTCGGTGGGGCTCCAGGAGACCGGCAGGTTGCGTTCGGCGCTGCGGCCGGTGCCATCGGCGCCTCGCCAGGCGGGCCAGTTCGAGGCGATCAGTGGTGCTGTGGTTGAGAGGGTCACCGCCAAGGCGATGAACAGTTGTCGGGCGACCTGAAAAACGGGCGACATGGTTACCTCCGTCTGGGTCGGGCGTCTGATGCCGGGAACAAACCGGCTGCGTTATTGTGACTCAGCCTCGATCGCCTCGCCACACTCGCGGCATTTCAATCGTTTCCCTGCCAGCTTGGCTCGGACCTTGTACGATCGGCCACAGTTCCCGCAGCGGACGACCAGCGGCCTCTCGGCCAAGGCCGGCTCGGCCGCTGCGTCGTCGTCGAGAGTGAACTCAGCGGCACTTTCGGCCAAGGCGGCCAGCACCGAGTTGCTGACTTCCCCCTGGACCAGCGTATCGGCGTCGATATCCTCGATCAGTTCTTCGATCGACTGGTGCCGGCGATCCGGTGACTTGGCCATCATGCGATTGAGCACTGCCACGAGTGCTTCGGGGACGTTGGGGTTGATGTCCCTGGGGTTGGGCGGTGGCTGGGTGGCGTGGGCGTTGATCTTGTCGGTCAGACTTCCGTCGGGGTACGGGGGCGACCCGGTCAGCATTTCGTACCAGGTGCAGCCCAGCGAGTAGATATCGCTGCGGGCATCGGCGGTGTGGCTGTTGTCGGCTTGTTCGGGCGAAATGTAGTCGATGGTGCCGACAACGGCTCCGGCCTGCGTCAACTGGCTGCTGTCCGAGTCGGCATCGAGCGACCGGGCGACTCCCATGTCGGCCAGTTTGGGAGTGCCGTCGCGGGAGATCAGCAGGTTGGAGGGCTTGATGTCACGATGGATGATATTGCTGCGGTGCAGGTAGGCTAGGGCTCCGGCCAGTTGACGGATGATCGAGACGGTTCGTTTCAGCGGCAGTTGGCCTCGCTGCTTTATCACCTGTCCGATATCGTCGCCGTCGACGAATTCCTGGGCGATGAAGTGCCTGCCGTCGTCGGCGCCGGTCTCCAGCACTTCGACCAGGTTGTCGTGTTTGAGACCCTGAGCGAACTCGCCTTCGAGTTGAAAGCGGCGGACGAGCTCGGGGTCGCTCGACTGGTCGGGACCCAACACCTTCAGAGCGACATCCTGCCCGGAGCTCTTGTGGCGGGCCAGGTAGACCGACCCCATACCGCCGCGGCCCAGCAGGCGAGAAATCACGTAGTCGCCGATCTCGCGCGAATCTTCGGGTACGGCCGAGGCGTCGCCCTCAGCGGCGGGTTCGGCTTCGCCGGGAGGCCACTGGACCAAGCGGAACTCGGTCCGTCCGATCCGGAACGACTCGTCGTATCCCAGTGCACAGGCCGGGGTGGTCTCACCGTCGAAGTGGATCGGGTTGCGGGCGGCCTCAACCTTCCGCACCGTCAGCATCTCATTCTCGTAGAACAGGTCCGCGTGTTCTCGCGAGATCTGCTTGTCCCATTCAACATCCCACCCCGAATGCGGGGCCCGGCCCAACCGCAGGTTGACCCCGTCCGGCAATTCGCGGCACCACCGTTGTCCGGATTCGGGGCCTTCGGCCACCAGGTGAGCCATCTCGGGGTCTCTACACCTCGGCCGCGGAACCGGCAATGGAACCGGCAATCTGATGGGGATCAGCCGCACGAGGATACTCGATTCAAACCTCCGATGCGTCGCCGGAAACACGGTGAGAGGTTAGTCTGGCGTCTCACGCTGGCAGGCGAATTCCCGATCGCATTGCGAAAGAGAGTCCATGTCGCATTTTCCGATCGGCAACCTGATCAACGGACAGTGGGGGGACGCGGGCGAGGGCCTGCCGCGGCTCGACGTCACCAGTCCCTTGGACGGCTCGGTCCTCTCCACCGTCCCGCTCTCGAGGACCGACGAGCTGGACTGTGCGGTCGAGGCCGCCTCGACCGCATTCCTCGATTGGTCGGCGCGGACCATTCGTGAGCGGGCCCAGGTCCTCTACCGCTATCGCGGATTGCTCGAGCGGCACACCGAGGAGTTGGCCGAGCTGGTGCACCTGGAGAACGGGAAGACGATCTCCGAGGGACGTGCCGAGGTGGCCAAGGCGATCGAGGTGACCGAATTCGCCTGCTCGTTGCCGCAAATGACAGCCGGCGAGGTGCTGGAGGTCTCCTCGGGTGTGGAGTGTCGGGTCGAGAGTTGTCCCTTGGGCGTGGTGGCCTCGATCACACCGTTCAACTTCCCCTGCATGGTGCCTCACTGGACCATCCCGATCGCGATCACCCTGGGCAACGCCTTCATCCTCAAGCCCTCAGAACAGGTCCCCCTGACAGCCCGGCTGATCGGCGAGCTGTTGGCCGAGGCGGGCTTACCCGCGGGTGTGTTCGGGATCATCAACGGTGACCGTCAGATTGTGGAGGCGATCTGCGATCATCCGGGGATCGCGGCGGTCTCGTTTGTCGGCTCGACCCCGGTGGCCCGTTCGGTTTACGCCCGAGCCGCGGCTTCGGGCAAGAGAGCCCTGGGGATGGGAGGTGCCAAGAACCACCTGGTCGTGTTGCCCGACGCCGATGTCGAGTTGACGGCCGAGAACGTGACCGAGTCGGCGATCGGCTGTGCCGGACAGCGGTGCATGGCCGCCGCGACGCTGGTTGCCGTGGGCGACGTCGACCACATCATCGAACGGGTTTGCGAGAAGGCGAGCGAGGTGGTTGCTGGTGAGAACCTGGGTGCGGTCATTTCGGCAGCCGCCCGCGATCGGATCGTGGGGTGTATCGACGAGGCCGAAGCGGCCGGGGCGCGGGTGCTCGTGGACGGACGCGGAGCGACGGTCGAGGGCTGCGAGGGGGGCTATTACGTCGGTGCCACGGTGATCGATGGGGTGACGCCCGAGATGGCGATCGCGCAAACGGAGGTCTTCGGGCCGGTGCTGGTGGTGTTGCGGGCTGCGGATATGGACGAGGCATTGGCGATCGAGCGACGCTCGCCCTTTGGCAACGCCGCGGCGATCTATACCCGCGACGGCGGGGCGGCTCGCGAGTTCGTAAACCGAGCCAGTTCGGGCATGGTCGGCGTCAACGTCGGAGTGCCGGTGCCCAGGGAACCGTTTGGATTCGGAGGCTGGAACGACTCGCGGTTCGGGGCGGGCAATATCACCGGTGCCGAATCGGTGGCATTCTGGACCCAGTCGAAAAAAGTCACCACCCGCTGGCCCGAGGAGTGAGCCGGGATGAGGGTCCGCGCCGTGGGTATCTGCCGGATTGCGATGATACTGCTGGTCGTGGTGACCGACCTGGGGGCCGGCAGGGTGGCAGCCGAGGACCCACCGCGAGCGATTCCCAGGGACACGCTGCCCAGGGACCTCGCGAGTCGCAAGCCGCCGGCCGGTTTGAAGCGACCCGATCCCCCCGAGCCGATTGACCGACGGACGCTACAGCGTGTTGCCCTGGGGCGACGACTGTTCTTCGATCCGGTCCTTTCCCAGGACCGCAGCCTGGCATGTGCTTCGTGCCACGATCCGGCTCACGGCTTTGCCGATACGAGGCCGATCTCGGTCGGGATCAACCAGGCCCGTGGTCTCCGCAACGCTCCGTCGCTGTTCAATGTCGCGATGGGTCGGTCGTTCTTCTGGGACGGACGTGCCGGGAGCCTGGAGGAGCAGGTGCGGTTCCCGATCGAGAATCCCAAGGAACTGGGCTCGAAGCTCGACGAGGTGGTGGCCCGTCTGAAAGCGGATCCGGGCTATTCGGGGGCGTTTGGCCGGGCATTTGCCGACGGAGTCACCGCCGGCAACCTGGCTCGCTCGATCGCCGATTTCGAGCGGACGCTGTTGCTGGGCAACAGCAAGGTCGACCGGTTCCGTGGCGGTGACGCCACGGCTCTCAACGATGCTCAGCGGCAGGGATTGTGGCTCTTCGAGAGCCGTGGCCGTTGCTGGCATTGCCACTCGGGACCGAACTTCACCGACGAGCGGTTTCACAACACCGGCGTCGCAGCCCGTCGTCCCGGCGGGGATCCCGGTCGGATGGCCGTCACCAAGCGGGCCGCTGACCGGGGTCGGTTCAAGACACCGACCCTGCGCGGAGTGGCCCGTACGGCGCCCTACATGCACGACGGCAGCGTGAAGACGTTGCGTGAGGTGGTCGAGTTCTACAACCGGGGCGGTGTGAAGGGGCCGGGGCTGGACCCGCTGATCCGGCCACTGGAGCTGGACCGGGCGGAGGTCGGCTTCCTGGTCGAGTTCCTCAAGGCGGTCAACGGCGAGTGGCCGTAGTCTGCGAGGGTTCACCAAGCGGTGAGCGTGAAGTCGTCGGACCAGTTTGAAGCCGTCGTCGGCGGGCTTGATGGGGTTGGACGTGTTCCCGTTGAAACCCGGGGTTTCCACCCCGGGCTAAGACATGCCGCCCCCGCCAAGGGCTTGGGGAAGGCGTCACCGTTCTTCAATCCGCATCGGGCGGGTCATGTGCCCTTCAGCTTGTGGATGCCCTCCGGTTGGGGCACATCGGGTGTGAGCAGCGTCCAGGTGGCTCCCATTTCACGCATAGCGTGGTAGTCGGTCGGTTGGTAGGTGATTCCCAACTCGGGCGTCTTCAGCGGTTTACCCGGCTGCTTGGTGGCCCGCATGACCGCTGCGAGCGTACCGGTCACCAGCAGGGTTCTCTCGACCGGGTAAGGTGCCTGCCGGTTCCTGAAGTGGGTCTGGATCGAGTGCGAGAGCGCCTTGAACAGGTTGCGGTTTTGCCAGGGTCCGACGTAGAAGGCGGTCGAATGGACAGTCGGCTTGCCGTTGATCCGGCAGGCGAAGTTCCAACGGGTGCTGTCCTGGCCGATTCGCAGCACGGTGGCCCTCGTCCCGTCGCGGTAGGTGACCAGCAGTGCGTGAGCGGGTCGCTTGGGTTCGCCGGGTACGAATCTCAGGTCTTCCAGCGGCTTGCCCAGTTCGGCCTTCATCGCTTCGTGGGCCAGGTCGATCGACCAGCGACCCTGCTTGGCCGCCGTCCAGACATCCTCTCCGGCAAGGAACTCGACACTGGCCACCCCGGTTTCACCTCCCTTACGCGACTCGATCATCGACTCCAGCAACTCGAGACCGTGGAAGTCGTAGGATTCCAGCGGTCCGCCGTGGATCGAGATCGCCTCGTCAATCACCTGCCCGGGCGGCAGTTCGAGGTTGGGGCGTCGGGTGGCCAGTGGCACCGAGCTGCCGGCCAGGAAGGGGATCTTGTGCTTCTTCGCCGTTTGGTACATCTCCAGCGCCCAGTCCCATCGATACGAGAGGTGCTTGTCGTTGAAGATCGGTACGAAGCGGCCTGAGCGTTTCATGGTGTCGACGATCTGGTCGAAGAACCGCTTGCGGGGGTACTTGACCTGGCCCAGCTCGGTACGCGGGTAGTTGCCGTGTTCGCCGATGGAGAGCACGGCATCGACAGCCAGGCTCTTGCCGCCCACGCACAGTGCGTCATTGATGGTCTTGAAGACCGGCAGCTTGTAGGCCTTGGAGATCGAGTCGGTCATGTCGCCATCGCCGGGTCGCTGGTCGGCGTAGATCGAGACGATGTCGACACCGGGGTCGGTGGGGACTCCGTTGAAGAGGTAGGGGCCCAGGAAGTTCTCGAGGATGACGTGTGCGTGCGAGCGGTAGGTGCAGTGGGTGTAGATCGCGGCCACGCGGGGACGGCGGGGGGCAGCACAGGCCAACGCAGCACCAGCCAGGGGCAGCGTGATGGCGGCTCCGGCTGCGGCCCGCAGCAACCCGCGGCGGGTGAAGCGATCTTGAAACGGGGCGAGGTGGTCCAAGGACGTACTCGAAGATTCACTCATCGCCGCCATCCTCATTTTGGCAAGGGGCTCATTGAGGCCGGGCATTCTACGTCGTTGGCGGGACGGATGCATCCGAGTGGCCGTGAGCCGGGTGGCTACCCCAGCAGCATGCCGGCGTAACCGACCACTCGAGCGGTATCGCCGGTGGTTTCGGCCGAGGTTGCGTAGCCGGTTCTGTGACAGCGTGACAG
>CAUZEQ010000121.1:0-13150 GCA_963578885.1 Planctomycetota bacterium | reverse complement strand
GAGACTCTTGACTCCCGCCGAAAGGCGGGATATTCCTGAACCCGGGTGCCGCACTTTTGGGCCGCCCCCCGGCGCACTTTTGGACCGCCGTTTACAGTTCATTGCCAAGAGCAGTCCCTGGGAGAATGGCTACGTGGAGTCATTCAACGGCAAGTTCCGCGACGAGTTGCTCAACGGGGAGCTGTTCCTCGGCCTTGAGGACGCTCGCTGGGTGATTGACCGTTGGCGTCTTGACTACAACCACCGGCGACCGCATAGTGCTCTCGGCTACCAGACCCCGGCCGCATTCGCGGCCAGCTGTGTTCTGGAGGATTCCGCTACGCTTCATCCACCAGAACACAGAACGACCACTGACCCGAAACTCTCTCATTCGGAGTGGTACAAGATCTGGGGGTAGGTCAATTGCGTGTTCCAGACCTCGATCAATTGACCCAGATCGGGGTCGATTTCCGTCGTTTCTTGCCCGTGGTGCTGCGCCTCGGTGATCAGGCCGTCGGACGTGTTCGCGAAACTGTTTTGATGATGGCCGGTTAGCGACGAATCCGGAGCCCGAGGCGTCCCGGGCGGTTGTGACGTCCGAGGATGACTCTCAGTTGCCGGTCTCGAACTCGATGTGGATCGACGGTTCAGAGACCAGGCTGTCGTCCATGTGGATCGGTGCCCATTGGGTATTGGTGACCGTTCCCGACAAACTGATGTCGCGACTCTTGTCGCCGATTACCGAGATGCCGTGACCTCCACCCTGAACGTGATCCGCGATGCGGACCCGGCGACTGTCTCGGATCGTGATCAGAGTCTCATCACCGCCCATCGTACCCTCCCATCGGTTGCCTTCGACGATGACGTCGCGGGCTTCGCCGATCATCAATCGACAGCCGACGAATCGGTTGTCACGGATCTCGATGTCAAATGGCCCGCTGTGCTCTTGAAGGCCCTCGGAGTTGGCAAGCAGAAAAGTCCCAGAGTCGTAGCACTCGTTGTTGCTGAACCTCAGCCCGCCATTGGATCCGCCATGTGTCGCTCGACCCTCCACCACATACTCGCGACTGTCACGGATCGTATTGCCAGTGATTACTGCTCCCTCGCCGCCGGAGTTATTGAATCCTCCGATCGCAGCCCGGCCGTTGATCAGGCTGTTTCCGACAATCACCGTGTCTGCAGCCTGTCGGGAAAAGGTGATGTTGCCTCCCACATGACCCACCCGGTCTCCACCCAGGTTGGTGTCGCTGATGATGTTGTTCCGGATCTGGATACGGCGGCCGCCGGAGAGGTGAATTCCATTCCCCGCAGCGCCCGAGATCACGCTGTCTTCGACGATCGAGTCGTCTCCCCCGACTACTATCGCCTCGCTCTGCGAATCCACGATGGTCATGTCGCGAATCACACCGCGGCGGCTGTAGCTACGAACCGAATTCTGCAACTTCCAGTTCGCGACGGTCCGGTTGCCTCGCGCGTTTCCGTCGATGGTCAGGCCGATCATCTTGACGTCGTGCGTGCGCGGCATCGGTTGCAGGATGTGAAAGCTGGTGATGGCGACCGAGCCGGCTGGGAAGGGGCGGGAGATGTTGACAGCCAGACCGATTCTGTTGCCGTCCACAAAGTGGATTTCGTGGTTGCGAGGATCAAAGGACGTGCCGTCAATCAGTGCGACCTGCATCCCCTTCCGGAATCCACTCGCGTCCGCCACCGTAATCACGCGGGTTGAGCAAGGCAGGCAGTCGGCATAGCTCTCCTGGTCGGCCACGTTCTCGAACGACTCGGTGAGCACGCTCGACACCTCGTCAATCCTCTTCAGTGTGGCTCCATAGCCGGTCAAGACCTGGCGGCTGAGTGGCCGGAGATGGCTTGATACGAGATAGGTCTTTCCCTGCGCGAAGCGAATCGTCCCGCCTTCTCCGGCCGAAGCAATCGTCTGCTGGATCGCGAGCGTGTCATCGTGGGCACCGTCGCCGATCGCTCCGAACCAGTCGACCAGCAGGCCGTCAGCCGCATCTTCGAACAACCCGCCACCATCCGGATCGGTGACAAACAACGCGGTTTTAGATCGTGGTGCCCATCCGGACAGATCAGAGAAACGGGTGACCACCTCGAGATGAGTACCTGGCGAGAGCTGCAGAGGATCCAGCGAACCTGGGTCTTGGGACGTCGCCGTTGCGCCTCGATCCACAACAACCGTGTCCCCTTCTTCAATACTCCGAACCGATCCTCCCCCACCCTCAATCACAATCCGATCATGTCCAGCCTGCCCCTTGATGATGTCTCGGCCTCCACCACCCCGCAACGAGTCGTCGCCACTGCCCCCGAACAGTCGTCCACCGCCCAACCCTCCGCCAACGATCGTGTCGTTGCCTGGGCCACCGTTGAGATGAACCGGTCCGTCGCCGCCCAACAGGTGATCATTGCCGTCCTGTCCCAGCAGTCGCACCGATCCCGAAAATCGACTTGCATCCAGCCGGTTGTCGCCCGGTCCGCCGACCAATGTGATGTGCTCGATTTGGCGATGCACATCATGGCCCATGCTGGTGAGACTGTTGTCGGTTAGCACGAAGTCGACGTCGCCGGATTCGGTCAACCGGTCGTCACCGGATCCCCCATCCAGAGTGTCATTTCCCGGGCCTCCGGACAGCAGATCTCGACTGCCTCCCTGTCCTTTGATGAGATCATCTCCGTCACCGCCGGAGATCTCATCGGCTCCACCACCACCCAACAGCCGATCGTCGCCCTCGCTGCTGATGATCGTGTCGTTACCGGCCAGACCGTTGACCAGGATTCCTCGGTCTCCCAATCCGGAGAACACCAGGTCGGTGACCGCCGAGAGATCGATCAGATCGTTCGACCTCGATCCGGTAATCCTGATTGCGCGGACCGCATTGGCGGGGACCGGTTCCCCTGATTCATCGCGAACATCCTGCGAAGACACCTGGACCATGCCCAGCAGATTCGTCTCCAGGACGATCGTCTCACTCGTCAGGCCGGACCCTTGAACGCTGATCAGGCCGGTGGCTGAAGCGAAGTCGATCGTGGTGAGCAGGATCCGGGATTCGAATTGCTCAACCGCCGATCTGTGCGACCTGCAGCGGCGTCGGAGGCCGCGGCGGCGGAATTGACGCAGCGGCTGCCAGGCACCGCGAATTCGGTGAGCCCAACCCCAGGCCATTCCCTTACCTCAAAACGGCACATCCTGTGCCAGGCCCTCCACACTTAGCCTATCGGAACTCTGGCTCGCTCCCCTGCAATTGAAGTGCTTGATCCCTCATTCCCCGGCGAACGAGAGGAGCACACGCTAGCCATCGGCAGGCCGACGACTCAGGACGAGACCAAGTCCAGCAGCGGACGTCCGTCCTCGAGCAGGTTGTAGGGGCGGTCCTGGCTGTCGATGGCTGACAGGTCCTGGATGCCCATTGCGTGGTAGACCGTCTTGGCGATATCGGCCGGGGTGACGCGACGGTCGGCCGGGTAGGCGGCGTGCCGGTCGCTTTTGCCGTAGGTCTGCCCACCTCGAATGCCTCCCCCGGCGAGCAAGTCGGTGAGGCAGTAGGTCCAGTGATCTCGGCCGGCTCCTGAAACACCGCCGGAACGAGGGTCGCCGATCTTGGGCTTGCGTCCCATTTCACTCGTGACGAGCACCAGCGTGGAATCAAGCAGCCCGCGATTTCCCAGGTCGCTCAGCAACGCCGAATAGCACCGGTCGAACTCGGGGAGCAGCATCTTCTTGAGGCATTCGAAGTTGTTGCCGTGCGTGTCCCATCCCCCCGCACTGGCACACTTCAATTCCTTCGCCCGGGCTCGATCGGGCATCCAGAACAGCGTCACGAACGGCACCTTCGCTTCGACCAGTCGGCGGGCCAGGAGCAAGCCCATGGCGTTGATGGATTTTCCGTAGCGGTCGCGCGTCTCTTGAGACTCACGGGTCAGATCAAAGGCTCGAGTCGTCGCCGCGGAGGACAGCAGCGAGAAGGCTCGATCCTGGTGCCGCTGCCAAGTCCGTGTTGCGCGGTGCTGCTCGAGTTCGCGGCGCGACCTGTCGAGTGTGCTGAGCAGTTCGCGGCGATGCAGCAGTGTTTTTGCCGTCAGTCCTTCCTTGAGGACCAACGACGGGGCCTGGAACTTCAGAGGTTCCTCGACCTTCCCGAGCAGGCACAGCGGATCATGTTCGATCCCCAGTTGGCCGGCAAACTGCCCGGCCCGGATGTCGGCGGGCCCATCGGGACTCCAGGGATAGGAAATCGCATTGGGCAAGTCGCCACGCTGAGGCAGCTTGGCCGAGACCACAGATCCGATGAAGGGCCAGTCGTCACCCTGCTGCCGCCGCTCGGCCGGAACAATGATGGTACGGGGGTCGAGCTTGTGACCGGTGAGATGGTAGTAGTAACCGAGATGCGAATTCGTCGGGTCGGTTCCATCCACGGAGTTGACCACCGCCAGCCGATGAGCGTGTCGAGCCGTCAGCGGAAGGTGTTCGCACAATCGAACGCCCGGCGCCGAGGTCTCGATCGGTTGAAACTCGCCACGAATCTCCGAGGGAGCCTCGGGCTTCATGTCCCAGGTGTCGATATGCGACGCACCACCGGCGAGTACGATCATGATGGTCGACTGGGCCGTCGCAGCAGCTCCGACAGCTTCGACTTCCGACGACCATGCCGGTCCCACCACGCTACTGCCCGGCAAGCCCAGCAGACCGGTCCCCGAAGCGGTAAGGAAGCGGCGGCGGGACGATGACGAAGAGTCGGCCGCTGTGTGTGACCCGCGTGTGCCTCTGGAATTCATGCCTCAGCCCCTGGTACGGCAAGCCGTTGACTTGGCTGGAACTGCCCGAGCCCAAGACTGGCTCAAGTATACGACAAACTCACACCCTGGTGGCTCTTCTGGACCAGTTGGTCGCCGTGGTTCATGAGGCCTGGAGGCTGAAGTCCTCGGCAGCGGAAATCGCCGGGAAACTGCGATTGCAGCATGCTCAGAAATGGCGATAACTGCGGCGGCTGGCTCGCGGTATCCCAATCGTCCGTCTGCGGACTTCCCTCACATGGTGGCTCGTCCAAGGAGTTCTTCCACGCTCCTGATCATGGCCTGCAGTCTCCTGGCCGGCTGCTCATCAGGTCCTCAATTCGCTCTCTCGCCACCCACCGCCACGGTGGTTCCCGGTTTGCGCTCATCGCGAGGCAACAGCGAACTGGTCTCTTCGGGGTCCCGCACCAGGGGGCCGGGAAGACTCGGAAAGCAGTACCTGGCCCTGTCTGTCACCGGAGACAGATCTCCCGACCAGGATGTTCGCCAGACGTTTGGAACGCCGCTGGGCTATGAAGCGGAACTCAACATTCCCGTGAACTCTCTGACCGACTTTCGTCTCTGGGGTCGCTATGTACATCATTCAAACGACTACATGTTCGACGAGATCCAGGTCGTCAGGTCGATCGTCGAGGGTGGCAGCGTGGCCGCCGGTCTTCGGCACCGACTCAGTTCATCCCCCAAGGGCTCACCATTTGTCAGCGCGATGTTGGGGTACACCAACGGCGACTGGAGATTCGCCAATCCGGAAAATATTTCGGAGTCGATTGTCCGAGATCAGCTGGACAATTTCTCCTGGCAAGCCTCTGTCGGTGGTGAAGCCCAGCTGGGACCCACCCTGTCGATCCTTTTGGGCGTCGGTGCCGGAAACACCCTCAACGACGGACTCGACGATGTCAGCCTCGGCGTCTTCGGTTCCGCACCTCTGTGGCTCTCAGCCAACTTCTTTATCGCTCCACGAGCCGAATACGATTTGGACGAGCACCTGCGGTACGGAATCGACGTGGGATTCGGGTTCTAGCCCGGCATCGAGCTGCTCGCATGTGTTTCGGCAACCGGCCTGGCTGACGGCTGCAAGACAACGACGCGGCTCTTCTGCAATCTCCTGCCTCTGAATTCCACACGTTGCCGCCGGGTAGGGCTCGACTGGTCGCAGGCTTCAATGCAGTCTCGCGGCAGACTCGTTTGACAATTCTTCATCGACTTGAAATGCTGAGAGTTGAAATCGAATGAGGCATCGACGCTGCCAGTGACATGGTGTCGCGACCAGTCTCACCCCGGACTCGGAGAGTCTTTGCCGCGATCACTTCAGCGTGGATTCTGCATGCTGCTGTTGCTGTCCTGACCCGCCGCCGGCCACCATCGGTTGTTGCAGCGGATTGCCATTGCCATTGCCATTGCCCTGGCCGCTGGCTTTGGGCTGACTGCCGATCGCGGTGGATTCGCCGCGTTTCAGCCCAGCATGACGAGCCCTCGCTGCCGCGGCACTTGGCAAGAATGGAGCCTTACCATGACGCCTTCACAGATTGGTCCCTACGAGATTCTCGAGCTGATCGGCCGTGGCGGGATGGGCGAGGTCTTACTGGGCCGCGACCCACGACTCGACCGCCAGGCTGCGATCAAGGTGTTGCCTGCCGACAGCGGCGACGATGAGCAGAGACTGCAGCGGTTTCTCCAGGAGGCACGATCGGCATCGGCGATCACTCACCCCAACGTCTGCGTGATCTACGACGTTGGTGAGACCGATGAGGGACAGCCCTTCATTGCGATGGAGTACATCGAGGGCAAAACGCTGGATGAGCTCAACTCGACCGGCCCTCTCGCGACCGAGATGACCACCGAGTTCGCCACCCAGATTGCCGATGCGCTGCAGGTGGCTCATGAGGCGGGCGTGATTCATCGTGACATCAAGCCGTCCAACGTGATCATCAACTCCCGTGGCCAGGTCAAGGTGCTCGACTTCGGACTCGCCAAGCGCGTGAACGAGTCGGCCGAAGCCAGCCAGAAGCAGCAGGTGGAAACCCACGAGGGCCAGGTACTGGGGACTCCCAGCTACATGAGCCCCGAGCAGGTGATGGGGCAACCGGTCGATGGACGGTCGGACGTATTCAGCCTGGGCGTGGTGATGTACGAGATGATCACCGGCCGCCTGCCGTTTTCGGGCCGATCGCTGGGTGACACCCTGCAGAAGATCTGCTCTGCCACTCCCGAGAGCATGAGCCGGTTCAATGATGAACTGCCGCAGGGGCTCGAGCGAATCACGATGAAGTGCCTGCAGAAGGAACTCGCTCACCGTTACCAGTCAGCCGGCGAGATCGTCGTGGATCTCAAGAACCTGGCCACCGTCCTAGGCGGTGATCCTGTCGACTCGATCCCGGTCGCGGTCGCACAGACGATGACTCAGATCGTCTCTTACGAGGCCGAGAGTGCCATGTTGTCGGCCGACGACATCCGGCAAAGCGACATCCTGATCAGCTGCTCGCAACTCGACAACCAGCCCATCTCGGGCAAGGACGAGGGTTGGATCTCGCGGTTTCATCGCAACCTGAAGATCCGGCTCGAGCAATTGACCGGGGAACGCATGACCGTTTCGTACTGCGAAATGCCGCCAGGCGATGGCGAGGTCGACGAGACCGTTCTGAATGCGATCCCTGATGCTCCCACCCTGGTCGTCGTGGTGTCGCCCCCCTTCGCCAAGTCCAGCGCGTGCACGGACGGAACGGCGCGGTACTGGTCCGAGATGCTCGACAGCAGGTCGGCCGGATCCGGGCCCAAGTCGCTCTTCAAGGTCGTCAAGACCCCGGTGGAAGAGGACGACCTGCAACCCCAGGTCGCCAGCATCTTCCAGCAACTGCTCTCTTACGACTTCTTTGACCAGGATCCGGAGACCAACCGGATCCGGGAGTTCGACGACTCGTACGGAGAGGCTGCGGCACAGCGTTACTACGAGATGATCTATGACCTGGCCTTTGAGATCGCCGACACGATCAAGAAGACCCGGCAATCAGACGCCTCGGGCTCAATCAGCCAACTCCGCAAGTCGATTTTCCTGGCCGAGGCGACCTCCGATCTCAGGGATCAGCGCGAGAATCTCCGCCGCGAGTTCCTCGAGCAGGGACACCTCGTCTACCCCGACCGCGCGTTGCCGATTGAGAGCGAGGAGCTTGAGGCGGCCGTGGGAGGTTACCTGGACGAGTGCGATGTGATCGTGCAACTCATCGGCGAACGATACGGATTCACACCCGAGGGTGCCGACGAATCGGTGATCGTGATTCAAAACCGCCTGGCACGGACATTTGCCGAGGACCACAAGACTCCTCGGTTCATCTGGCTCGCACCGGGTTCCGAGAGCGAAGATCCCAGGCAACAGGACTTTGTCGAATCGCTCAGGCAGGAACCGGCAACGAGTCGATCGGTGGAGCTGGTCAAGGAGTCGATCGAGAACTTCAAGGAGTTGCTCGAGCAGCGATGGCAGGCCGAGATGAACCAGCGGCAGCAGGACGGCGAGTCGTCCTCATCGACCGGCGAAGCGGCCAGCGTCTACCTTGTGTTTGAGGAGCGTGACGAGGAACTGGCCGAGGTGATCGAGGACTTCCTGTTCGAGCAGGGCATCGAGGTGATGCTGCCGGAGTTCCAGGGCGACGAGCACGAGATCCACTCGCTGCACCTGCGGCATCTCACCGACTGCGACGGCGTGATCGTGCTGTATGGCAGCAGCGGCAAGTCCTGGGTTGATATCAAGGTGCGTGAGTTGATCAAGGCGCTGGGATATCGGAACGGTCGTCCGATCGAGAGATCCGCCGTCGTCGTGGCTCCTCCCGTGGATCGTCGCAAGGAACGCTTCCGAAGTCTCACGGCCGACGTCTTTCATCTGGCCGGGGACCAGCTCGACCCGTCGGTCCTGGCCGACTTTTGTCAGGAACTCAAGAATTCATTCCAATCATCCATTCACGGGGACTCGGGTTGGCAAGACCTGGAGAACTCGAAGTAGACGAGGTCAGTTGATCAGCCATGGCTGAAAGAAACATCTTCAATCCGTTTCCCGGCCTGAGACCGTTTGGTGCCGAGGAGGACTTCCTGTTCTTCGGCCGCGAGGAGCAGACTCGCGAGTTGCTACAGCTGTTGCGGGCTCACCGTTTCCTGGCGGTCGTGGGTACCTCGGGCAGCGGCAAGTCCTCGCTGGTTCGCGCGGGCCTGCTGCCGGCTCTGTTTGGCGGAACGATGGTGGGGGCCGGGTCCGACTGGTCCACCGTGGTGTTCCGCCCCGGAGGCGACCCACTGTTGAATCTCGCCGAGGCGATGATCGGGGCGGACCTGTACGACCGCGAGGACGACGAGTCGCCGTTGCGGATCCGAGCCACGCTCAGCCGCAGCCGGCTGGGGCTCGTCCAAACGATCAAGCAGTCCGAGCTGCCCGAGGGCACCAACCTGCTGATCGTCGTGGACCAGTTCGAGGAATTGTTCCGTTTCCGCGACACAAGTTCTGAACACCAGAGCGGGGCCACGGCGTTCGTCAAGCTGCTGCTCAATGCGGTCGCCGACCCCGACCTTCCCATCTATGTCGCGATCACGATGAGGTCCGACTACCTCGGCGATTGTGCCCAGTTGCCCGGCCTGGCCGAGGCGGTCAATGACGGAGAATACCTGATTCCCAAGTTGACCCGGGACCAGAAGCGGGCCGCGATCGAAAAGCCCGTGGCGGTCGGTGGCGGCCAGGTCTCACCGGCCCTCGTGCAACAACTGCTCAACGATGTGGGCGACGATTCCGACCAGCTTCCCATTCTGCAACACGTCCTGATGCGAATCTGGGACAAGTGGGAATCGGACCACGACGAGACCGAGCCGATCGACCTGCGTCACTATGATTCAGTCGGCGGCATGGAGCACGCGCTCTCGCGTCATGCCGATGAGGTCTACGAGGAGTTGCCCGACGACAACAGCCGGCAGTTGGCCATGCGGCTGTTCCAGGCCATCACCGAACGGAGTGATGACGAGCGAGGCACGCGGCGGCCCACACGACTCGATCAACTCTGCTCGATCGTCGACGGCAGCCAGGACGATGTCGCCGTTGTGCTCGACGCCTACCGACAGTCGGGGCGGACCTTTGTGATGCCGTCGCCCGACGTGACCCTGCAGCCCGAGACGGTCGTTGACATCTCGCACGAGAGCCTGATGCGGGCCTGGGAACGGCTCAGAGGCTGGGTCGCCGAGGAATCGCAGGCCGTGCGGATCTACCGGAGATTGGCCGAGACGGCGGCTTTGCATGAGGACGAAGAGGCGGGGGTCTATCGAGACCCCGATCTGCAGATCGCCACCAGCTGGCGCGACAACGCCGATCCGAACCAGGCCTGGGCCCATCGCTATCACGACGGGTTCGATGTCGCGATGGCGTTTCTGGACATGAGCTGGACCACCGCTCACGCCGAAGAAGAAGCCCGGGAAGCGGCCAGGCAGCGCGAGCTGGAGCAGGCCAAGCGGCTGGCCGATTCCGAACGCAAGCGGGCCGAGGTGCAGGCCAGGGCCAAGAAACGACTGTATGTGCTGCTGGCGGGGATTTCGGCCGCGCTGATGGTCGCCGTTGGCATGTACATCTATGCCGAGGACCAGAGAGAACTGGCGGAATCCAATCGCAAGCAGGCCGTGGCCAACGCCGAGACTGCCACCGAGAACGAACAGCTCGCCAACAAGAACGCCGACGAGGCCGAGCGGAATGCCGATGAAGCCAGGCGACAGGAAACCGTCGCGCGCAAGAATGCCGACGAAGCCACTCGCCAGGCCAAACTGGCCGAAGTCGCTCGCGCCGAAGCTCGCAAGGGACTGTATCGATCCCAGATGCTGATCGCCCACCGGGGCCTGGTCCAGGAAGAAGGCCTCGAGCAGATCTCAAAGATCCTGGACAACTGGCGGCCCAAGTCCGGAGACAAGGACCTCAGAGGCTGGGAGTGGCACTACCTGAATTCACTCCGCTCGTCGGATCAGCAGTTTATTTCCACGGGCTCGACTTTCCAGGCGGCTGCCGACTGGAGCCCCGTGGGAAGCCTGGTGGCGTTTGGAACCGCGGATGGATCAATCGTGCTGTCGGACGTGAAGACCGGTCAAGAGGTCAAACGATTTGTCGGTCACGGTGGACGAATACTGGGGCTTCAGTTCAGCCGTGACGGCAAGCTGCTGGCCAGTGGCAGCCGCGACAACACGGTCCGCGTCTGGGATGTGGACCTGGGACTCGAACGACAGGTCTTCAACGGACACAACCGCTGGGTTCACACGGTAGACTTCTCGCCCGACAAGTCACGAATCGTCTCCTCGTCCTTTGACGGAACGGCACGGATCTGGGAGGTCAAGACCGGGAAACTGCTCAACAATTTCCAGGCGGCTTTCAACTCTTGGGCCGTGAGCTTGTGGAGCCCCTCGGGAGACTTCGTCGCCACCGTAGCCAACGATCACGAAATCGTGATCCGAAACGTCACCGATTTCGCGGTCGTCAAGACTCTCAAGACCCACTCGGCGCAAATCCGGACACTCGACTGGTCTCATGACTCGAAGAGACTGGCGACCGGGGCAGAAGACGGAGAGATCGAAATCCTGGATGTCACAACAGGCGCCAGCATTTCCAGGCTGACAGGCCACAGCGCCCGCCTCTTGTCGCTGAGATGGTCGCCTGACGACCGGCGGTTGATCAGCGGTGGGGTGGATGGCTTCGCAAGAATCTGGGACGTCCAGCAAGCGACCCTGGATAGCTCACTGGTATTTCAGGTCTTCGTTATCGTTGACGTTGCCTGGTCACCGGATGGCAAGGAGCTCCTTGTCAATGGAAACAACGGGCGACTTTGGATTCATCGCCCTGAACAGGCCGATGAGTCGGAGTCCCTTTCCCGGCACACGGGCATGGCCCGGAGTGTGGCCTGGCATCCGGCCCAGAAGATGATCGCTTACGGAGGTGACGACCGACTTGTCCACATTGTCTCGCTCGAAAACAGCAAGGACTCGACGACGCTGAAAGGCCACAGCGGCAAGATCAATGCGGTGTGCTGGAGCCCGGATGGAAAGTGGTTGGCCACGGGAGCCGCTGATGCTTCGGTGAGAATCTGGGCAGCAGACACGCTCAAGACCATCGCGGTGTTGGATGAGCTCGAAGAGAATGTTCAGGCGCTCGCCTGGAGTCCCGACGGCAAGCAACTGGCCATGGGGCTTGGAAACCCCAATGCCTGGCCATTTTCCAATCGCCCGGTTGTCACGCCGCGTGACATTGTCATCCTCGATATGGCCGATCCTTCGCAGCCGAACGTCAAGCATTCCCTGTCAGCCCATCGGTCCGTCCTGGCCCTGGCGTGGAACAGCACGTCGGATCGGCTGGCATCAGCCGGTGTCAATGCCAAGTCGGACAACGAACGGATCCGCATCTGGGATACCGTCAATGGGACAGAAACCCGGCAACTGACCCTGCCTTTTGAAAGGGTCTACTCCCTTCAGTGGACCCCCGATAACAAGACGATCATTGCGGGTTCCAGCACGAGCCTCCAGCAGGGATCGATCAAGTTCGTATCGATCGAGGACGGCTCGATTCTGAAGACTCTCGAGGGCCAGGACACGGTGTTTTCGGTGGCCCTGAATCGTGATGGCACTCGATTGCTGGCCGCTGGAAAGGACCGCACGGTCAAGCTGTGGGATATCGAGAGTGAGGCGGAAATGCTCACGATTTCGACTTCCAGTACTGCCGTTCTCTCGGCGGCCTGGTCGCCCGATTACACCCAGATCGCCGCCGTGGGAGCCGAATTGGCCATTTACGATGCCTACGAGAGTTTTCTGGCTGAGCATTCGCCGACCCTGCTCGAGGCGCTCAACGCACGAGAGGCCAACTCGGGGTTGAACGCTGTCGAATTGCGTGCCCGAGCCGATCTGCACAGCCTGCAAAACAACTGGGACGAGGCTGTGGCGGACTTGCAGGAACTCAACAAGGTGTCCGGTCAACCCAGGAAGTGGTTTCTGATGCCATGGCGGATCCAGGGCCCGTTTCCAGGAGGTTTGAAAAGCCAAACGCGACTCGATCAGAATCCCGATCCCTTTGCAGCCGATCCCCCCGAGCTGGGAAGCCCTCTGAGTGACTGGCTCCCCATCCGTCTGACCGCCGACGGCATGCTCGACATGGCTGCCTTCACCGGGTTTGCAGAGCAGTGCAGTTGCTATGCGATCTCGAGAATCTACTCGGTCAAGGATCAGCAGGCCGCCTTCCTGATGGGGACCGACGACAGCCATCGGATCTGGATGAATGGCGAACTGGTCGACGAGTTCATTGGCAATCGACCGGCTCAACCAGACCAGGACGTCTTCACAGCTCAGCTCAAGCAGGGATGGAACACGATTCTCT
>CAUZEQ010000120.1:0-13278 GCA_963578885.1 Planctomycetota bacterium | reverse complement strand
GGTCCGCAACCCGATCGACCAGTTCGTCTTCAAACGCCTCCAGGACGCCGGACTGAAGCCCGCCGGTGAAGCCGATCGGCTGACGCTGCTCCGCCGAGCCCACTTCGACCTGCTGGGACTGCCTCCCTCACCCCAGGCAGCCGCCGAGTTCCTGGCCGATACAAGGCCGGAGGCCTGGCAGCGACTGATCGACCGGCTGCTGAAGTCGCGGCACTACGGCGAACGCTGGGGCCGACACTGGCTCGATGTCGCTCGCTACGCCGACAGCGGCGGATACGAAACCGACATCTACTACCGCAATGCGTGGCGGTACCGAGACTACGTCGTCAAGAGTTTCAACGACGACAAGCGGTATGACATCTTCGTCCAGGAACAGATCGCCGCCGACGAGATCTGGCCCGACAACCTCGATCTGGACCCCCGCAAGGTCTATAAGGTCTCGGACCTCAAACGCCGCCACCTCGAAGCCCGCATCGGCACCGGCTTCTACACGCTGGGACCCCAGGTCCACGAATCCGCACTCGACGCCCGGCGGCTGCACTACGAGGCCACCATCGACTGGGTCGACAACACCGCCTCGGTCTTCATGGGAGTCACGCTGGGGTGCGCCCGGTGTCACGAACACAAGTTCGACCCGTTCACGCAGGCCGACTACTTCGCGATGCACGCCGTATTCGCCACCGCCCGCGAAGTCGAATTGCCGCTGTGGACGGCGATGGAAGAAGCCGACTGGAGGCAGTCCTACCCTCGAGTGATCGCCGTCGAACGCGCCCGACGTGCCTACCGGCTCTTCGAAAAACAACACGCCGGCAAGAAGTTGACTCCCGAACAGGCCAAGCAGAAACAGGAACTGCTCAACGCCGTCGCCCACTCGGTGCTCGCACTGCCCGAAAAGGCCGCCGGACAGTTCGCCGTCGACTACGCCGGGCTGATGCACAAGCCGATCGCTCGAGTGCTCGCGAGACGTCACCCGGCACTGATCCCCCCGATCCACCTGCTGATCCGAGGTGAACTCAAGACGCCGGGTGCGAAAATGACCCCCGCGCTGCCGGTTGTGCTGGCCCGCGCCACCGACACGCCCGCACAGCTCAACCGCCCCTTCGGCAGCCGCAAGCAACTGGCCCTGTGGCTGACCCGGGCCGACCACCCGCTGACCGCCCGGGTCTTCGTCAACCGCATCTGGCAGTGGCACTTTGGTAAAGGCATCGTCGAAACCTCCAACGACTTCGGCAAGATGGGACAACGCCCCTCGCACCCCCAATTGCTCGACTGGCTCGCCACCGGCTTCGTCGCCGACGGCTGGCAGATCAAGAACCTGCACCGGCGGATCATGAACTCCGCCACCTACCGACGCAGCAGCCGCTTCGCCTCAAAACAGCACCTGCTCGACGACCCCGACAACCGGTTGCTGTGGCGAGCCAACCGCAGGCGGCTCGAGGCCGAAGCCCTGTGGGACTCGATCCACGCCACCGCCGGGACACTCAACCGAGCCTTCGGCGGACCGCCGGTCGTCCCGCCGCTGGCAGCCGATGAGATCGCCTCGCTGCGAAACAAGTGGCACTGGACCGTCTCGGCCGACCCCGCCCAGCACACACGCCGCGGACTCTACATCATGGTCCGACGCAACTTCAAGTTCCCGATGTTCGAGGTCTTCGATACTCCGGTCACCTCCGTCAGCTGCCCCGTTCGCGATGTGACCACCGTCGCACCCCAGGCACTCTGGAGCCTCAACAACGGCTCGGTGATCCGCCAGGCCACGCAGTTGGCCGGTCGAGTCGCCGCCGAAGCGGGACCCGATCCCAAGCGGCAGGTCCAGCTCGCCTGGCAGATCGCGCTGGCCCGGCCACCCAGCGACGCCGAATCCGACTCGGCGCTCACGCTGCTCGATTCGCTCGCCGCCTCCAAAGGGGTCCCGCTCGAAGACCCGCCCGAGACGCTCAAGAAACTGCCCCCGCCCAGGCGGCGGGCACTCGCCAAGTTCTGCCTCGCTCTGTTCAATCTCAACGAATTCGCCTTTGTCGACTGAACCCATGCACTCACGACGTGACTTCCTGGAAACCGGTGGCCTGGGCTTCGGAGCCCTCGCGCTGGGTGACCTGCTTCTGCAACAGTCCCAGGCCGACTCGGGCCGCGACGTCGCTCCACTCGCGGCCCAATCGCCTCACCTGCCCGGCACAGCCCGCAACGTGATCTTCCTGTTCATGCAGGGCGGGCCCAGCCAACTGGAAACCTTCGACCCCAAGCCGGTGATGAAGAAGTTCGACGGCAAACTGCTTCCCAAGGACCTCCAGGACTACGACCTCGCACAGATCAACACCGCCGACGCCACCGTGATGGCGCCGCGTTTCGAATTCAAGAAGTACGGCGAAAGCGGACTGGAAATCTCCAGCATCTTTCCCCAACTCGCCCGACACGCCGACAAGCTCGCCATCATCCGCTCGATGCACCACGACCTGTTCATCCACGGCTCGGCGATGATCATGATGCACTCGGGGACCCAACTGCTGGGGCACCCCAGCGCCGGTGCCTGGGTCGTCTATGGGTTGGGCTGCCAGAGCCAGAACCTGCCGGCCTACATCGCGATGACCGACGGCATCTTCCGCAACGGCGCGTCGATGTACAGCTCGGGGTTCCTGCCCGCCGTCTACCAGGGAACCGACATGCGGATCGAGGGCGCCCCGATCCAGAATCTCACTCGTCACAAGTCCATCTCCGCCTCAGAACAACGTCGACTGCTCGACCAGATCAACGCCTGGAACCGGCTGCACCGAGAGACCCGACCCGGCGACTCGAGGCTCGATGCCCGCATCTCGAACTACGAACTCGCCTTCCGCATGCAGTCGGCCGCTCCGGAACTGATCGACCTCAGCAGCGAAACCCGACCCACACAGGACCTCTATGGCATCGGCGACGGCAAGCCGTCGGACCGCTTCGGCAAGATGTGCCTGATGGGACGCAGGATGGTCGAACGAGGTGTTCGCTACGTGCAGCTGATCTGTGGAGGCTGGGACGCTCACGGCGACACACAGGGCAACCACACCACGCAGGGCAAGAAGGTCGACCAGCCGATCGCCGGGTTGATCAGCGACCTCGAACAACGAGGACTGCTCGAAACGACACTGCTGGTCTGGGTCGGAGAATTCGGTCGGACGCCGATCAAGCAGGGATCCAACGGCCGAGACCACCACCCGTACGGATTCAGCGCGTTCCTGGCCGGTGGAGGAATCCGGGGAGGCAAGACGATCGGAGCCACCGACGACTTCGGCTTCGCCGCCATCCACGACAAGGTGCACGTCAACGACCTGCACGCCACGATGCTGGGCCTGATGGGCATCGACCACGAAGAACTGACCTACCTCTTTGAAGGCCGCTACCGACGACTCACCGACGTCGGCGGCCAGAACAACCTCGCCGCTCGATTGGTCCGCGCGTAGGACCGATCGAGCCCCCCAGAGATCCGCTCAACTCTCACAATACGAGACCTCGATGACCCGCCCACTCAGGATCGCTGCCCTCGCCCTGGCCCTGGCAATCACCTCGAATGACGGCAAAGCGGCCAAGCCGCTGGAGTTGATCGACGCCTTCGCGCTCGAATTCGCCTCCAACCCCCAGATCTCCCCCGATGGCAAGCAGGTGGTCTACACCCGCAACTCGATGGACATCATGACCGACCGCGTCCGCGGCCGACTCTGGACCATCGACAGCGACGGCTCCAACCACCGTCCCCTGCTCGATGACTCGATCGTAGCCTCCGGGGCCACCTGGTCCCCCGACGGCAAGCGGCTCGCCTACTCCCGGAGCGGCGAATCGGGCAAGCAGCTGATCGTCCGCTGGGTCGATTCGGGACAAACCTCGCGAGTCGCCCAGCTCGAGCGTTCACCGGGATCCATCACCTGGTCCCCCGACGGCCGACAACTCGCCTTCAGCATGTTCGTCTCCGCCCCGGCCAAGCCGTTCGCCACGGTGCCCTCTGCTCCCCAGGGCGCGACCTGGGCCAAGCCGGCCCGGGTGTTCGACCAGGTCCGGTACCGGGCCGACGGCAAGGGCTATCTCGAGCCGGGGTTCACGCACATCTTCATCGTCGCCGCCGAGGGAGGCCGACCCCGACAACTGACCTCCGGCGATTACAACCACTCGGGCCGCCTGGCGTTCACCCCCGACTCGAGCCGGATCATCTTCTCCGCCACGCGACGACCCGACTGGCAACTGCAGACCCGCCGATCCGACCTCTACGCCGTCGCCCTCGCCGATGGCACGATCACCATGCTCACCGACCGCCAGGGTCCCGACCACGCCCCCGCCGTCTCGCCCGACGGCAAGTGGGTCGCCTACCTGGGATATCGCGACACCAGCAAGAGCTACCAGATCGATGAGTTGAGCGTCGGCCGACTCGACAAGCCCGGCGACACGCCACGCAGGCTGGCCGCGTCACTGGATCGTTCCGTGTCGTCCCCCACCTGGGCCGCCGACAGCTCGGGCCTGTTCTTCCAGTACGACGACCACGGCATCACCCGGATCGGCTTCGTGACTCTGAAGAAGCCCGACCAGGTCACACAGGTCGCCACCAACATCGGCGGCACCACCATCGGCCGCCCCTACACCAGCGGCTCGTTCTCCGTCTCACGTCTCGGCACCATCGCCTACACCCAGACCCGGCCCGAATACCCCGCCGAGGTGGCGATTGCCCGGCGCGGTCGGCCCGCCCGACTCATCACCCGGCTCAACCACGACCTCTTCTCCCAACGCCAGCTCGCCCGCACCGAGCCACTCACCTACAAGTCGACGTTCGATGGCCGAGTGATCCACGGCTGGGTCGTCACGCCGCCGGGCTTCGACTCCAAGGCGAGAACCAAGACGTCGAAGCCGCTGCCGGTGATGCTCGAAATCCACGGCGGCCCGTTTGCGAATTACGGCGAGCGATTCTCGTTCGAAATCCAACTCTACGCAGCCGCCGGCTACATCGTGCTCTATACCAACCCGCGAGGCAGCACCGGCTACGGCCAGGCGTTCGCCGACCTGATCGACCACAACTACCCGTGCGAAGGCGATTTCCAGGACATGATGTCCGGCCTCGATGTGCTGATCGATCGCGGCTGGGCCGACACGGACCGGCAGTACATTACCGGAGGCAGTGGCGGCGGGATTCTCACCGCATGGGTCGTCGGCAAGACCGGGAGGTTCCAGGCGGCGGTCGCACAGAAACCGGTCATCAACTGGCACAGCTTCATCGGCGTCACCGACGCCTACCCCGGTATCGCCCGCTACTGGTTCCATCACATGCCGTGGGAGGAGCCCGAGACGTACCTGGCCCGCTCACCAATTTCGCTCGTCGGCCACGTCACCACGCCGACGATGCTGCTGACCGGCGAGGACGACTATCGCACGCCGATTTCCGAGTCCGAGCAGTTCTACCAGGCCCTGAAGCTCAGGGGCGTCGAAACGATGATGGTCCGCATCCCCGGAGCCGGCCACGGCATCGTCGCCCGGCCCAGCCGACTGATGGTCAAGGTGGCCCACGTGCTGAAGTGGTTCCAGGTCCACCGCTAGTGCTCTGTCAGGCCATTAGTTTTGGGTAGAGGCGTTTCTAGTTTGATGCGGGTGTCATCGGTCTTAAATCGCCAGTCGACGCCTCGTTGATCCCGGGGTTTCCACCCCGGGGATCCAAGCGATGGCCACCTTGTACACCAAAACTCAGACCTGACCGAACACTAGTAGAACTTCGGGGAGACAATTCGAACCCGATGGTTGCGATCGGCGAATCGGATCGGTGATAACTCGGCCTCTGTAGTTTCAGATCCCGGCCCCCAGACGGTGAGCACATCCATGACACGCCGATCACTTTCGCTGCTGATCCCCACCCTGCTGGTCGTCGCCCTGAGCACTTCCACGGCCTGGGCCCATTACCTGTGGGTCACCGTCGACACCAAGACCGGTGAGCACGGGACGACGAATATCTACTTCGAAGGAGGCCCCGGACCCGGCGACGGTCAGTACCTCGACCCGTTCATCAAGCGGGGCAAGACCTGGATCCGCACCGCCGAGAAACCCAAGGCCCTGAAGCTCGACGTGGCCAAGAAGCCGGGCAAGCGGTGGCTGAGGGCCACGCTGCCCACCAAGGGGCCTCGCAGCATCGACTCCTTCGGCATGTGGGGCGTCTATCGCTACGGCAAGACCGACGTGCTGCTGCACTACTACGCCCGTCACATCGAGTTCACCAGCTCCGAAAGCCTCAAGGCGCTCGCACGAGCACCCCACCTGGCATTGGAAGTCGTTCCGCAATCGACCGGGACCACGTTCAAGTTCCAGGTGCTCTGGCACGGCAAGCCGCTGGCCGGCCGGCCGGCCGGCCGGTGGCCATCCGTGGAGCCGGTGGCTACAAGGCCAAACTCAAGACCGACAAGAACGGCATGGCCTCGTTCCCCGTCGCCAAGGCGGGTCGCTACACCTTGAGAACCAACCTGGACGAACCCGACAAGAGCGGCACGCAGGACGGCAAGAAGTACGACATCCAGCGGCACCACGGCACGCTGATCATCAACCTGCCCGCGGCCACCGCCGGGTAGCAGCACGCTCTAGCCGACAATCTCCTCGATCACCCGCCCGGCCACATCGGTCAGCCGGATGTCGCGGCTGTTGTGACGGAATGTCAGACGCTCGTGGTCCAGCCCCAACTGGTGCAGGATCGTCGCGTGCAGATCGTGCACGCTGACACGGTTCTCGACCGCCTTCATCCCGATCTCGTCGGTCGCACCGTAGTGCGTCCCGCCACGAACTCCGCCTCCGGCCATCCACGTCGTGAACGCCAGCGGGTTGTGATCGCGACCGGTCCCGCCGGTCTGCACCAGCGGCAACCGTCCGAACTCACCACAACAGATCACCAGGGTCGACCCCAGCAGTCCCCGCTGCTTCAGATCGGTCAACAGCCCCGCGATCGGACGGTCGGTCTCTGAAGCGAATTGACGGTGGTTCTTGTCGATGTTGCTGTGACCGTCCCAGCAGTCGTCATTGTTGAACCCGCCGCTGTACAGCTGCACGAATCGCACACCGCGTTCGACCAGTCGTCGAGCCATCAGTGCCTGGCGACCAAAGTGATCGCAGCGCGGGTCGTCGAGCCCATACAGCGACGCGGTCGCAGCCGTCTCCTGCGACAGGTCCAATGCCTCGGGTGCCGCCATCTGCATCCGGTAGGCCAGTTCGAAACTGCGGATCCGAGCCTCCAGTTCGCCCCGTCCCGGCAAACGACTCTGGTGCAACCGATTTAGCCGGGTGATCAGTTCCAACTGCCGGCGCTGCATGCGGTCGGTCAGCAGGCCGGGCCGTCGCAGGTTGTCGATCGGGGTGTCGTGGCTGATGACCGGAGTCCCCTGGTAGACGCCGGGCAGGAACGCCGAACCCCAGGCCGAGGCACGCGACTTGGGTGTCCCTCGGCCGCGAGAATCGTACATCACGATGAAACCCGGCAGGTTCTGGTTCTCGGTCCCCATCCCGTAAGTCACCCACGACCCCACGCAGGGGAATCCCATCCGGGCCATCCCGGTGTTCATCTGGAACTGTGCCGGCGAGTGGTTGTTCTCGTGAGCGAAGCACGAGTGGACAAACGCCATCTCGTCGCTGTGTGCGGCGGTCCGGGAAAACAGCTCCGAACACCAGGTCCCCGAATCGCCGTACTGCCGGAAGGAAAACGGCGATCGCATGATCGGGCCGCCCGCCCCGGCAAAGAAACCGGTCGACTGATCAAAGTCCTCGACCGTCTGGCCGTGCCGACGAGCCAGCTCGGGCTTGTAGTCCCAGGTGTCGACCTGGCTGGGTGCCCCGTGCATGAACAGCCAGATGACCGAGGTCGCTGGGTGTTGGTGGTGAGCCGACCGGTGAGCCAGGGGGGCTCGAGGATCCGCCGCCGACGTGGCACGCTCGGCCAGCAGACTTGCCAACGCCAGAGTGCCGCAACCCGACCCGGCCCGCGACAGGAAGTCGCGACGCGAACCGTAACCGGTCACTCGAAAGGCGGTGGGATACTCGGTCATGACGGCCGCCGAATCCGGCTAGTGGATGTAGAAGAACTCGTTGAGACAGAAGATGGCCTGGCAGAGATCGGTCAGGGCCAGGTCCAGCGGATCCGCCGGCTCGTGACCCAGGTACTCTCGACCCTGCCGAGCGTGCAGCAGCCGGACCTGCTCGTCGCTCAGTGCCCGACGGTAGATGCGGACCTCGGCCAACTCGCCGTGCAGCGCACCCGAGATGCTCTCGTCGATCAGTCCCAGCTTCAGCGGAACGACGTTGTCGGTGTTGGTCGGCGAGGGCTCAACCAGCATCCGATCCGGCGACAGCGCGTCGTCGAGAAACAACTTCACGCTGCGACCGCTGCGGACCGCCGTGGCTCGGTGCCAGCGGCCCCGCCGTATCGTCCCGTGCGAATCCAGGTAGTTGACCGGCCCCTTGCCGCTCTTCAGGTCGCGAGTCGAAAATCTCAGGTGGCCGGCGGTCTCGTGGAAGAAGTAGCCGGTGTGGGACGTGCCCTGTCCCGGGAATGAGTCCTTGCCCAAAATCTGCACGCCGCCGCCGCTGGATGGGTGCAGACGGAAGACGACCGAGATGCTGAAGTCGCCGGTGCCGAATTCCACCCGAGGATTGTCCTCGGCCTGGAGAACCGTGGGACCGGGACCAAACAGGACTGCCGACTGACCACTCGGCGTTGCCTGCTCGATCAGCCGAGGACGGCCGGTGCCTCGAGGAACAAACACCAGGCCGGTCCTCTCGGCACGCCGGTCGGCCCAGCGAGACACCTCACCGGGTGCCAGGCCCGCGGCCGTCAGATCCAGCACCAGCCCGCTCAACTCCGCCGACTCGCGCTCGAGATCCCCGCCGCGGGCCAGGTTCGCATAGGCGGCCCGCTGCTGGTCGAGGAACTGTCTGGCGGCGGTCAACTCGTGTGAGGTCGCCTCGCGACCCAACGCCTCGCTGAACACGTCTGCGGCCAGAACAGCGAGCCGGGATCGAGGTCGATGCAACCGAAGCCGGCGGGCGAACGAAGCCGCCGAGCGACGGACCAGCGGGCCGTTGAGCAACGCCAGGGCCTGAGGAGACACGATCGTGGTCGAGCGAATCGCGGTGCCCTGGAGCGTGTCGGGCAGGTCGAAGAGCGCCATCAACGGATCGGGCTGGCTCCGCTTGACCCGAAAGTAGACCGCGCGGCGAGGGTTGCTCGAGTCAAGTGAACCGGGGCCGAACATTCGTGCGTCGAATCGGTCGCCCAGCACCAACAGGCTGTCGCGGATCGACTCGGCCTCGAGACGCCTCAGAGCCCGGCCGCGGAACAGCGAACCGTCCTGATCGCTGCGATCTGCAGTCAGCACCGATTGCCGGTACGTCTCGCTGCAGAGCACCATGCGGTGGATCGGCTTCAGTCGCCAGCCGACCCGGATCAACTCGGACGATAACCAGTCGAGCAGGCCGGGATGAGATGGGGGCTGACCCTGTTCACCGAAGTCGTTGGGGGTGCTCACCAGCCCGCGGCCGAAGTGATGCTGCCAGATCCGGTTGACGATCACCCGAGCCAGCAGCACTCCGGCGCCGCGGCGGGTGTCGGTCACCCAGCGGGCTAGCCCCGATCGCCTCAGAGTCGAACCCTCCGCCTTCGCCGGGGCCCGGTCGCCGGTAACACCGAACTCCCGTTCGCTTACACCCTCGCCCAGCAACACGCCCAGGTATCCAGGTCGCACCTCGTGATCCTTCAACTTCACGTTCCCGCGACGCAGGAACCAGGTCCTGGTGTAAAAGGCCGGGCCGGGATTGTAGAGCCGGGGCAGCGGCTTCAGACCCTCGCCGGCGACCAGCACCGGTTGGACTCCCGAAGCACTCGTCGCGGATGTCGACAGCTGGACCTCGCCGCGGATCGTCCGCTCGAAGATCGCCACGAACCGGTAATACTCCTCCTGGGAAATCGGATCGAACTTGTGGTCGTGGCACCTTGCACATCCGATCGAAAGCCCCAGCAGCGAGGTGCCGACGGTGTTGACCATGTCGTCGAGTTCGTCGGAACGCTCTTGCTCGACACCTACCTTGGCGATGTCCGCGTTGTGCACCCCGGCGGCCAGGAAGCCGGTGGCCATCCGAGCCAGAGGATCATCGGCTGCCAGCTCGTCGCCGGCCAATTGCCAGCCGACGAACTGATCAAACGGCATGTCGTCGTTGAAGGCGCGGATCACGAAATCACGGAAGTGGAAGGCGTTGGGGTTGTCCAGGTCGTGCTCGAACCCGTAGCTCTCGGCAAATCGCACCACGTCCAGCCAGTGACGACCCCAGCGTTCGCCCAGCCGAGGATCACTCAGAAGACGATCCACCAGCCTCGACCACGCTCCCCCTCGACGGTCCAGCACGAACGTGGTTCGCTGGAACCGAGTCGGCGGCAGGCCCAGCAGGTCGAAGCACACTCGACGAAGCAGGACCTCGCGAGTCGCCCGCTGCGACGGCAACAGCCGCTGCTGCTCGATCCGGGCCAGGATGAACCGATCGATCGAGTTGGCCGGCCAGGCCGAATTCGATGTCGACGGAACACTCGACCGCAGTGGCTGAAACGACCAGAACCCGACCGGCTCGCCGGCCGCCAGCGATTGCGCCGCGATCAGCGGCAACAGCAAGGCCATCAGATACCGGCAGACAGTCTTCACGACCTTCACGGAAAAAACGGCCTCGACAGTTCGGAAACCCACGAAGCTCAGAATGACAGATCCCCGGTGCTCATTCTACGACAGATGACTCGCACCCGGGTCGGTTCGTTGTCGCCGTTGCTCTTCTCACGCATAATCACCCGCTCGAGCCCATCCGACGACGACATCGACTCCATGAAAATCACCCGCATCGTAGTCCGCACGGTCGCCCCCGAAGTCCAACGCTTTACCTGGTCGTTCGATCTGCCCGAACAGTTCATGACCAACACCGTCGTGACGATCGAAACCGACGCGGGCGTCGACGGTGTTGCCGGGGTCTCGAATTACACCTCCTACGACTTCGACCGCTACACGGCCGAGACGATAAGGCACCTGGCTCCGCTGCTGATCGGCCGCGACCCGCGAGAACGAGAACAGATCTACTACGACCTCAGGCCCCGAGTCTTCCCGCTCTCGCCCGGCTCACTGGCCGTCGTCGATGTGGCCCTCTGGGACCTCGCCGGAAAACTCGCCGAACAACCGGTCTGCCAACTGCTGGGTGCCACCCGCACCAGCATCCCCGCCTACGCCAGCACACCGCTGATGGACGACGTGCCGGCCTACCTCGAGTTGATCCAGCAGAGACTCGATATGGGCTTCACCGCCGTGAAGTTCCACTGCTGGTGCCTGCCCGAGAAGGATCTCGAACTCTGCCGTGCCGCACGTGAGGCGTTCCCCGATACCGCCTTCATGCACGATGTCGAGAACAACTACTCGCACGAGGACGCGCTGAGGGTGGCCGCTGAACTGGCCGACTTGGACTTCACGTGGTTCGAAGCCCCCTTCCCCGACTGGGACCTCGACGGCTACCGACAACTGACCTCGCAGGTCGACATCCCCATCATTCCCTCGGGCAACTGGTTCATGGACCTGCAGTCGTTCGGCCACGCGGTCCGCTCGAAGGCCTGGACACGAGCCCGCACCGACATCACCTGCCTGGGCGGGCTGACCCCGGCCTGGCAGGCCCTGCAACTGTGCCAGGCCGAAGGGATCAAGTGCGAAGTCCTGGGCTGGGGCAATACGTTGATCTCCGCGGCCAACCTGCACCTGATGCTCGCCAACGACTGCTGCAGCTACTTCGAACAGTCGGTCCCCTACGAACCGTACGAATACGGCATGCTCGACGTGATCCGCACCGCCGAAAACGGACACGTCACCCCCCCCGACGCCCCCGGCCTGGGCGTCCAGGTCGACTGGGACGCCATGGACAACGCCACCATCCACCAACTCACCTTCGACTAAGAGCTGGGGTCAGACCGCCTGCGGCGGATTGAATACTTAATTACCAAGTAGTGGCTTACGCAACCTGCCCGAATCGCCAAGTCATCGGCAACCGGCGGCAGCGGCGTGGTTATCATGAGAGCATGCAACGGTTCGGGTTTGTGCTTGTGGTGGCGATCGGCATCTGCGGATGCGGGTCTGCAGATGCCCCGGATGAAGAGGGACGGTTCGAGGTCCAGGCCGGTGTTCAACCGTCGGGCCAGGAGACGGCCGATGGCCTGGCGAACGGCGTGCGGCTGCAGGACGAATGGGTCACAACCGCGCTCGAGCAGCAGGCGGCTCATGCCGCGATTCGCTCGAAGCTGCAGCTGGTCACCGAAGTTCATGCCAGCAACGTGACACCCGCTGCTGTGCTGGCCGACCTGTTCGATCGTGTCGGGGTCGCCTGGCGGCTGGACCGGGACGCCCTCGTAGACGAAGGGGTGGACCTGGATGAGCAGAAGTCGGCCGTGTCATTTCAACTGGACGCGGTGGCGATCGAGGCGGCAATCGATCTCGTCTGCCGACCGTCGAGGTTGGTATGGGAGATTCGAGATGGCCAGGTCGTGGTGACGACCGAATCGGCACTTCACGAGCGAAGTGACAACGTGGCAGTCTTCAGCCTGGCCCGGCTGGTGGCCTCGAGCCGAATCGAGACGCCTCGACCACCCAACGCTCGCCAGCAAACTCAAGACCCTTCCGAGGTGGTGGCCGACAGCGTTACGGAATTGCTGATGACGCTCCCGGATCACACCTGGGAGGAAGTCGATGGTACAGGCGGCCGGATTGAAACGGTGCGAGGTCATCTGGTCGTACGCGCAACCTACCGAGCGGTGGTCGACGTGGGGCAGATGCTCGCGGTGCTGGAATTGGGCGCCGCAGGACGCCTGAGTGGCGGGTCGCTGAGTGTGCGTCGCCCGGGCTATCGATTCGAAGCCGACGAAGCAGTCCGCAGCGCGCTGCTGAAGACGGTCGGGGCGGTCCAATTCGAGAACCAACCCCTGAACGAGGTACTGCATCAACTGGCCTGATGTGTGTGGCTCAGATGCCGGCAGTGCATGATCAGATTGCCAGCCTGTTGGCCAGGCTGCGGAAAAATCTCAACGGCGACCGGTGACCCGGCAAGCCGCGAATCACTATGCACGCTCTGATCCCCATGGGAGAATCGGCGGTCTCATGCGACGACTCCTGCCCACGCTCCTGCCTACGCTGCTGGTGATGTCCGCTGCGGTGCGGTCGGTTTCAGCCACCGAGCCCGGTGTCGATTTCTTCGAGCGGAAGATTCGGCCGGTGCTGGTCGAACACTGCTACG
>CAUZEQ010000119.1:0-13329 GCA_963578885.1 Planctomycetota bacterium | reverse complement strand
ACTCCGACCCTCACGTCGACGCCAACCGTTGGCCTTCCAACCCACCATCCACTCCGACGCGCCTTTGGCCACGTAGACACTGTCGGTGACCACCTCGACCTCCGCGGCCCGAGTCAACGCCCGCAGACCCTCGATCACCGCCTGAAGCTCCATCCGGTTGTTCGTCGTCGCCGCCTCACCGCCCGAGAGTTCCTTCTCGGAACCGCTGGCCGGATGCCTCAGCACAAATGCCCAGCCGCCGGGGCCGGGATTGCCGCGGCAGGCTCCGTCGGTGAACAACTCGACCCGCGACATCGACTCGCTCGCACCCCCAAACTGCTCGACCCGGCCAGGATCTCCGCCACCCCGATCCCTCATCGCACCGCAATGACCGCGCTACCGCTCGCGGTACACGATCCGGCCGCGGTTGAGATCGTAGGGCGAAATCTCGACGATCACACGGTCACCAGGCACGATGCGGATGAAGTGCTTGCGCATCTTGCCGGCGACATGGCACATCACCATGTGGTCGTTGTCCAGCTTGACACGGAACTGCGTGTTGGCCAGAGCCTCGGTCACGTTGCCTTCAGCTTCGATGGCCTCTTCTTTGGCCATGGGCGATCCGTCCTCGCAGAGTATTGGAGTCTCTCGAATGAAGAGGCGAATTATATCAACGGCAGCACACCGCGACCAACACCAGTGTGCCTCGAAGAGGGCCCGTTGAGCCGACCGGGAGAGCGGACTAGGATGAGCCGAGACGTGAGGGCATGACACGGTGCGGCGGGATGAAGCCGACATGACACGAACGAGAACCGGAGCCCCACGGCGATGACTCAGTGCCTGCTCGCCCTGGGTGGCAACCTCGGAGACGTCGCCGCCACATTCGCCGCGGCACTGGACCTGCTGCAGGCCCGGGCCGAAATCGAAATCGTCGCCGTCAGCCGCTGCTTCGTCACCGAGCCGGTGGGCGCCGACGCCGGGGACACCTACCTCAACGCCGCTGCCACCCTCGACACGTCGCTGGACCCCGCCGAATTGCTCGAAACCACCAAGTCCGCCGAAGCCGAACTGGGCCGCCAAGGAGACCACGCCACCTGGGCGCCCCGCACCGTCGATCTCGATCTCGTCACCTGCGGAGACCTGGTACTCCAGAGCGACCGGCTGCGAGTGCCCCACCCCGGCTGCTGGTACCGACGCTTTGTGCTCGATCCCCTCTGCCGCATCGCCGGCTCAACACGACACCCACCCACCGGACTCAGCTTCGACGAACTCCGAAATCGACTCCTCGTCCGACCGCTGCCCGTCTGGCTCGATCTCGAGGACCGCGAACAGCAGATCGCCGAGTTGGCAGACCGGTTTCCCCAGGTCGTGTGGGTGGATGGCCCCGAGGCTGTTGCCGATGCGGGGCTGGCTCTGCCAGGCAACCCCGTTCCGCCCGACTCACTCGTCGATGTGCTCTCCGCCGCCACCGGAGCCGTGGAATTGGCCGAACACATCCCGGGGTGGCCCGAGACGTAGGCGCGGGCCGGCGCCCACCAGGAACACTGGGGTCAGACGCCCGCCACAATTCGTCCGTGCTCCACCTGCAACGGTCCGCACGCGGGGGCCTGACCCCTTTTTCTCCAGCAATGCTGTCTGGCCGAAGGGGTCAGGCCCCGCCACGGGCGGCGTCTGACCCCAAAGCCCAACAACACCCCCCGCAACTACTTCTCACCCGCACCTGGGTCGAGAAACCGTAGCGGAGGTCTCCAGCCGTGTAGATCAGGTGACCATAAAGCACCACGTGCCCACCGGGTTCCAGTTGCACGTCGCCGTCACGCTGCATCTGGGTCATCGTGAACTTCGACTTGCGGAAATCGAGTGTCTTGCTGCGAGCCGACCAGAGTTGAACGGCGACCGGTTCGGGCTTCGACGTGATCTCCAGACGAAGGCCTCCCGGTTGGTCCAGGTGCTTCCAGACGATCTCCTGCCAGGTCTGGGAGACCAGAGTCAGCCGATGGACTCGACCTCCCTCGATGTCGTCAGTCCCCTCGAACGTCCAGGCGTAGGACGTGTCGGCCGCGGCCACGTACCCCTCCAGCGGCGTCTTCTTCTCGGCTGCCTGAGCGGTGGTTGCGATCGAGACGATCGCCAGCAGGACCAGCGGCACCGTCCCAGCCGCTCGCCACGAGAAGGTCTTCATTCGAGAAACTCCCTGTTCGACCCGCTTCGAGGGGCGTTGGTTGCAATGCGGGAAGATATCTAAGATAGTCGTTTCGCAACGAAATCCGACAGCCCCACGGCCTCCCCGGCCCGGCTTTCGGCTCGAGACAACCCGTGCTGCCAGCGGAGAACGACACCCGTGAGTGATCTTGAGACCCAGGTGGCCCAGGCCCGAGAGGCCCTCGATGCCCACACGGTCAAGATGGTCGAGTGGCACTTCAACCCCGAAACCGGCTCACCCTTCTGGCTCGAACAGGCCGCCGACCTCGATTTCGACCCCCGAAACGACATCCACTGCTTCGAAGACCTCAACAAGTTTCCTCTCTTCGAAGACGACTCGCTGCGAGGTGGACCCGTCTCGAGGTGGATCCCCAAGGGACTGGCCGGCAAACCGGTCTACGTGTTCGAGACCGGAGGCACCACCGGCACGCCCAAGTCGCGGGTCGTGATGGACGACTTCCGCATCGACTACGAACTGTTCAGCGAAACGCTGCCCGATGACAAGTTTCCGCCGGGATCCAACTGGCTGATGCTGGGTCCGTCAGGACCCCGCCGACTGAGACTCGCCGTCGAACACCTCGCACAGCACCGCGGCGGTATCTGCTTCTGTGTCGATCTCGACCCACGCTGGGTCGTCAAGCTGCTCAAGCAGGGCAAGACCGACGAAGCCAAGGCCTACGCCGAACACGTGATCGACCAGGCGATGACCGTGCTCGAGGCCGGACACGACATCAAGTGCGCCTTCACCACACCCAAGCTGCTCGAAGCACTCGCGCTGAGACTGATCGACAACGGCTCGAGCGTCGCGGAGTCGGGGATCACCGGGATCTTCTGCGGTGGGACCGAGTTCACTCCGCAGTGGTACCGCTTCGCCCGCGAAGAACTGCTCGGACCCGATGTCTACATCACTCCGACCTACGGCAACACGCTGATGGGCCTGGCCTGCGGCAAGCCGTTTGACCCCGCCGACGACTACAAGATCACCTACTTCGCTCCGCAACCGCGGGCGGTGATCGAGGTGGTCGATTTCGATGACCCTGCCCGTGTTGTCGGGCAAGGCGAGACCGGGCGAGTGAAACTCTATACGCTGACCGACGAACTGTTCATCCCCGGGTTCCTCGAACGAGACGAAGGCGAACGAGAAGAGCCTCACGAGTTGTACCCGTGGGATGGAGTCAGCGGCGTGAGACCGTTCCACGTGTTTGCCAAGACGACCACCGTCGGGGTGTACTAGCACACCGCAGGCTGCCGTCACCACAACTCAAGACCGGTGCCCCTCGCGGGCACATCGAGACCAAGGACAAGACCATGATCGAGATTCCCGTCGTTCGCTGGGGTGAGCCGTACGAGAGCATGGAGAAGATGGACGTGGTCCACTTCGAAAGCGGCGAGACCCTGGCCCAGGTCCACGAAGCCAACGCCGGGCTGATCAAGATGGACATGCGGAAGGCGGGTCGGGCTCGTGAGGCCCTGCGTAAGTTCAGCATCGAACAGCTCGTCGGCATGGTTGCCGAGGCCGCCGACTACTACGTCGACGATACGCTGCCGCTGGGCAACGGTGTGCAGTCGCCCGATGACTTCTGCACGATGCAGTCGGCCACCACCGGATTGCCCGAACACATGTGCCGCATGAACATGAAGAAGAACGCCTTCGTCATGAAGCACATGGACCAGATCCTCGATGCCCTGACCCGAGGCTTGCCCTACGACATCCTCAGCAATGGGTACGGTGTCGAGGATCGAGGCGTGATGGTCAGCTACCAGGCCAACTGCAACGCCGCCGGATGGGTGCTGCCCTCCAACAGCCCCGGTGTCCACACCCTCTGGCTGCCGGTGATCCCGCTGCAGATCGGACTGGTGCTCAAGCCCGGTCCCCAGGAACCCTGGACGCCCTACCGGATGTACGAAGCCTTCGCCAAGGCGGGCATCCCCCGGGAAGCGATCTCGATCTACCCCGGCGACACCGCCAAGGGACCGGAACTGGGTGCCGCGGTACTGGAGGCCTGCGAGCGGAGCGTGATCTTCGGCGGATTGGCCACCATCGAACGCTACATCGGCAACCCCAAGGTCAGCGCACACGGTCCCGGGTTCTCGAAGATCTTCCTCGGAGACGACAAGGTCGACGACTGGGAACAGTACATCGACCTGATGGCCGACAGCGTCTACGTCAACAGCGGCCGCAGCTGCATCAGCTGCTCGGGAATCTGGGCCTCTCGGCACACAGCAGAAATCGCCGACGCACTGGCCAAACGACTCGGGCCCATGGCGCCTCTGCCGATGGACAACCCCGAGAGCGGACTCGCGGCCTTTACGGTTCCGGGTGCGGCCGAGGCCATGAGTGGCCAGATCGACGATGGGTGCAACTCGGAGGCGGTGACCGAAGCGACTGCACAGTACCGCGACGGAGAGCGGCTGATCCAGAACGAACGCTGTGACTTCCTCAGGCCCACCGTGCTGCACGTCTCCGACGCCGACGACGCGATGGCCAATACCGAGTTCATGTTCCCCTTCTGCAGCGTCGTCGAATGCCCACAGGACCAGTTCCTCGACAAGTGCGGCTACACGCTCGTCGGCTCGCTGCTCTCAGACGACGAATCACTCGGACGACAGTTCCTCGATGCCAAAAACATCGATCGGCTCAATATCGGCGAAGTCAAGACGATCCAGCTCAACTGGCTGCAACCTCACGAAGGCAACATCATCGATTTCCTCTTCCGGGCTCGAGCCTTCCAGAACGAACCGCCACCGGCGCATTGATCGACCGGCAGACCGTCTTTCCGCGTCGACGATTCCCGGTTATGCTCGCGGCATGATGCCCCCAGGCAGCTCTTTTCGATTCGGCCCCACGACGTCGGCGATCCTGACGCCGTGGCTGATCCTGCTGGCAACCGCCACCCTCGCCTTGGGCCAGGCAACCGGGAAGCCGAGGGCCAGGAAGGAAATCCGCACCGAGGTGCGGGTCGAGTTGATCACCGATCGACGTGGAGCACCGCTGGCCGCTCAGCGATGGGCCAAGCTGTTCCAGAGCTTCAAGGTCCCGCTCAGAATCCGACGGTCTCTCGGACGCGAACGGACCTCGGTCCGAGAAAAAACCACCGCTCGACTGCGACAGGTCACCGTCATCGGTCTGCTCGATCGCTCGGGACGCATTCTCGTACCCGGCAAATCCTTCTCACCGGGAAACCCCAACGCGCTGGGCAAGTGGCTCGAGGAATTGAAGGCCTTCGGAGCCAAGGGCAACCCCACCGGACAACCCGCCTTCGGACTCTCAGAAGGCCAGTTCAACACCCTGTTCGAAGTCCTCGCTCAACCGGTCCGCAGGGACCTCAAGGGACAGACACTCGGCGATGCCGTCCGCTCACTCGAGCTCCCCGACCACCTGAACCTCGACCTCGCCGGGCTCGGAGCAGCCGCACGAACCCGGGTGCCGGCCCGGACCAACGGACCGGGACTCTCACGAGGCACCACGCTGGCAGCACTGCTGGCCAGCGGTGGATTCGCCTTCCAGCCCCGACGCACGCCCGCCGGAGACATGCAACTGCGGATCGTTGAGCTCCCCGCTTTGGCACGCGGAGCCAAAACACCACCCCAGGACAGGGCTTGGCCGCTGGGTTGGCCTCCACGACTCAGCCGAATCAAGACCGCTCGACCCCTGTTCGAAATCGTCCCGGTCGAACTCAACGACGCCGCCTTCCTCGACGTCGTCGACGCGATTGTCACCAAGACCGAAATCCCCATGCTCATCGATCACCACCGACTGGCCGAAAGAAAGATCGACCCCAACACGCTCACCGTCACCATCAAGCCCAAGAAAACCTCCTGGTTTCAACTCCAGAAAAGCGCCACCAATCCCCATCACCTGACCCGTGAACTGAGAATCGACGAGGCGGGCAAACCCTTCATTCTTGTCACCCCGATCCGCTCCAGGCCCGTCAGCAAAAAGTGACTCCCCGCTCTCCTCTCTCCTCTCTCCTCTCTCCTCTCTCCTCTCTCCTCTCTCCTCTCTACTCTCTACTCTCTACTCTCTCGTGTCTCCTCTCTCATTGGCTCCATGTTCACCGCACCCCAGGTCGTCACACTGCTCGAAGAACTCTCGTTCACCCACGTGGTGACGATTCCCGACAGCACGCTGGGGCAGTGGGAAGATGCACTGAAGCAGTGCGAGTCGATCGAATACGTTGGAGTTTGCCGCGAGGGTGAGGCGTGGGCGTTGGCGGCGGGGTTGCAACTCGGCGGAGCCACTCCGCTGGTGATGATCCAGTGCACCGGCCTGTTCGAATCGGGCGACTCGCTCAGGAATGCCCTGTTCGACTACCAGCGGCCGCTGTTCGGACTCGTCGGCTATCGCAGCTACCTCGACCAGTCGACTCTGCCGGGCGATACCTGCCTGCACTTCACCGAACCGATCCTCGATGCCTGGGGCATGGACTGGACGCTGTACGACCAAGCCGACGATACGGCGGGGCAGTTGCAGGCCATCGCCGCTCAGTGCAGAAGGTGCCGGGAGGCGGGCGTACCCGGAGTTGCCCTAGTGGCCGAAGGACGAGCCTAGAGATGGACAGGACAAAACGCCGCATGCCGCTGCCCGAATCACTCGGAGTGCTCCGCGAAACCCGAGAAGACAGTGACGTGGTGATGACCGTGATGGGCACCGCACGGGAATGGATGGAGCTGGGCGAATTGCACCCGCTGGATTGGATCTATGTCCCCTCGAGCATGGGACAGGCTCCAGCACTGGCGCTGGGAATGGCCCTGGCACAACCCGACAAGCAGATCATCGTCTGCAACGGCGACGGCTGCATGCTGATGAACCTCGGCTCGCTGGTCACCATCACCGCACAGGATCCCTCCAATTACACGCTGATCATCTTCGACAACGGGATCTATGAAATCACCGGAGCACAACCCACGCCGGCGACCGCCGGTGGAGACAACCTCGTCGACTACCCCGCACTGGCCGCCGCCGCCGGATTTCGACAGATCTTCGCCTTCGATCAACTCGACCACTGGCAACAGTCGGCGCGAGACGTGATCGATGCACCAGGTCCCACCTTCGTGCACCTCGCAATCGAACCGGTCCCCGGAGCCGCCGGGCCCCGCTCGCCAAGCCACGCTCCCACCCGCGCCGACCAGTTCGCCGAAGCTCTGCAGGGGTGAATGACGCCCGGTTGCAACAGGACTAGGGCTTCGCAGTGTCGTCGCACGCGCAGACCATCTCGCCGCAGCCCGGGCACCCCGAGCCGTATTTCTCGAGGACCGCTCGCTCGAGATCGACCTCGGCCACGTTGGCAATCGTCGCCAACCACGCCAGCACGTCGGCGAATTCCGCCGACACACTGGCATGGTCACCCTCCCGCAACGCCGAAGCCAACTCGCCTACCTCCTCCATCAACCACATGAAGGTCCCGTCGATCCCGCGTGCCGCGTCCTTCGACATGTACATCGTCTCGATCAAACGCTGCAACTGACCCAGGGTCAGACTGGATGGATGCTCGGTTGTCATCGCCTTGCGCAGAGCTCCCGTCGAAACGTCCGTGACTCAAATCCCTTCGCAATCTCTACCCACAACATCCCCATCCTACAGCCCCACCGAACAAAAAAACGCCGCGGTCCCGCGCAAGCGCGAGACCGCGGCTATCAAAAACAAACCTCTGAATAGCTTCGGCGGTTGCTGTGAGTAGAAATGAGCACTGTCGTGGACAAACCGGGGGGTCACCGGCCGACGCACCTGCCCAACACTCTTTACAACGGCACCTCCGAGTCTTCAGCCAGCCAAGAGGTCTGGTAACCACGCAACGAGAGGGATCGGCAGGAAAGAAACGATAAGTTGGACAAATGCGAGGATTCGGATAAGTCGGAGACTCCTGATCCTCCCGCCGCGCGACACTGCCGGTTGTGACGGTCAACGGCGCTGGCCCGGGGATCTTCGGACCGGCAAGAGATGCCCTGAGTCGATACAATCGTCACCGGCCGAATGACCGGTACAACCTCTGTGCCCGGCGTCTGGCGACATCATTAAAGGAGTAGCCACCATGAGACGGACGTCCGAAAACCAACAGACCGGCTCCAGCCACGCACTCTCAAGACGCTCCTTCCTGGCCAACAGCCTCGTCGCCGGCGTCGCCGTCGCACACCAGTCCCTACCCACCACCGCAGCAAACCCCAGCAAGTCGCCCTACGCCGAGTTCAAGATGGGGATCCAGAGCTATTCACTGCGGGGTTTCGATGCCCCCACCGCACTCAAGCACACTCGAACGCTCGGCCTGAAGTTCTGGGAGGCCTACCCGCGGCACGTCCCGCTGGGGACTCTGCCGGCACACATCGCCAAGCAGAAGGCGATGCTGGCCGATGCGGGAGTCAAGCTGACCGCCTACGGCGTGCTGGGCTTTGATGCCAATGAAGCCAAGGCCCGCCAGGCGTTCGACTTCGCTCGCAAGATGGGAATCGACTCGCTGAGTGCCAACCCGAAGAAGGACAAGGCGACGTTTGATCTCCTGGACCGGATGGTCGAGGAATACCAGGTGGCGATCGCGATCCACAACCACGGACCCCGGGCTCTTTACGACAAGATTTCCGACGTCGAGCAGATGGTCAAGGACCGGCATCCTCTGATCGGGGCCTGCGTCGACACCGGTCACTTCCTCCGCAGCGACGAGGACCCGGTGGCGGCGATCAGGCGACTGGGCAAGCGAGTCTTCGGCGTGCATCTCAAGGACGTCAAGACCGTCACCGTCGGCGGCAAGAAACGGAAGCAGTTCAAGATCGTCGGTGAAGGTGACCTCAACGTCGCCGGCTGCCTCAAGGAACTCCGCAAGCTCAAGTACACGCGCTGCGTGGCGTTGGAGTACGAAGAGAACCCCAAGAATCCGCTCTCGGACCTGGCTCTCTGCCTGAAATCGGTCCGTGCAGCGGTCAAGTCGCTGTCCTGACCGACCCGACCTGACCCGTCAGTCTCGGCCCGCTCCGTCCAGAATCACCAGGTTGTCCCGGTGCACGACCTCGGCGTACGGCAGGCTCCCCAGCCGCTCCCGAATCTCCTCGCTCCGCCGACCGGCAATCTCTTCGGTGTCCCGCGCATCGTAGTTGGCCAGACCCCTGGCGAATTCGCGACCGTCGGGGTCGGCCAGAGCGACCACATCCCCGTGGATGAAACTCCCCTGGACCCCCGTCACGCCGATCGGCAGCAACGACCCACCACTCTCACGCAACGCCCGGCACGCGCCCTGATCGAGTACCACTGTGCCCTGCGGAGTCGCGGCATAGCCGATCCAGCGCTTCCAGGCGGGCATCGTCGCCCCGTGAGCTAGGAACAGCGTCCCGACTTCGCGGCCGGCCAGCACGTCATCGAGCACTCCCGGTCGAGTCCCGTTGGCCACGATCACGCTCTCCCCCACCGCCGTCGCACTCTTGATCGCCTCCAGCTTCCGCCTCATCCCACCTCGCCCCCCGTGACTCTGCTCATCCCGCACCAGGTCGAACAGACCGTCGTCCCACTGTTCGACCAGCCGGATCGGCTCGCTGTCCTCGGGCCCGGCGAATAGACCGTCGACGACCGTCAGCAGCACCAGCAACGGAGCCTGCAGCAGGTTGGTCACCAGCGCGGCCAGGCGGTCGTTGTCGCCGAAACCGATCTCCTCCACACTGACCGTGTCGTTCTCGTTCACGATCGGCACGGCACCGTATTCGAACAGCGTATTGAGCGTATTGCGGACATTCAGATACCTGCCCCGTTCGGTGAAGTCCTCGGCGGTCAGCAACAGCTGCGCCGCGTGGACTCCCTGGCGGTCCAGGCACTCGTCGTAGTGGTGAATCAGCCGAGCCTGCCCCGCGGCGGCCGCCGCCTGCAGGTGCGGCAGGTCGTCGGGCCGTGTGCCCAAATCGAGCAGATCGATGCCGGCACCCACCGCACCGCTGGACACGATCACCACTCGCCTGCCGCTCTCCCGAACCCGACCCACCGCCTCGACCAATCCGGCAATCCGTTCGACATCGAGCGTGGCGTCGGAACGCGAAATCACGTTGGTGCCGACCTTGACCACCAGAGTCTCGGCCGTCTCGATCACCTCGCGGCGGACCAGGTTCACCGGTGCATTCATGATTCCATGGGACCGGGTTTGACCGGAACAGACCGGACTTGATCGAAACAGATCGGGACTCGATCCGTCTCTTCTAGTCCATTCTCAACCACCGCGAAAGTGCGACGGCCCCCGTTGGTCAATGCCTGGCCGATCGCTATGATGCACTCTGACTCGCATCCCCACCTGGACGTGCACGGACGCCGGACGCCATGGCCGACTTGTTCCACGAGTGTGGCATTGCCGCGGTCTATCACTTGCCCAACCGCGAGACCAGCCGCTTGGCGCCCTCGCAGGGGGCCGAGGAAACCTCGAGACTGATGCCCCGGCTGCTGTTGGACATCCAGAATCGAGGCCAACTGGCCGCCGGGATGACCACCTTCAGCCCTAATCGCAAACAGCTGATCGATACGCACCGCAACATCGGCACCGTGACCGAAGTGTTTCATCTCAACCACCCCGAGCCGGCTGAGATGATGATGCAGAAGTACGCCGGGTCCGCGGCGATCGGACACGTTCGCTACGCCACCTGCGGCCAGGACGACCGCAGTTACGCTCAGCCCTTCGAACGACACCACATCCAGAAATCCAAGTGGTTCAGCTTCGCCTTCAACGGCCAATTGGCCAACTACCAGCAACTCCGCAAGGAAATGCTCTCGCACACCGACTTCCACCTCGCACGAGAAACCGACACCGAGATCCTGATGCACCTGCTCTGCCAGGAACTCTCCGGAGACCAGACCCCCAACCTGCTCGATGTGCTCAGCGGAGTCACCCCCTGGCTCGACGGCGCCTACAACATCGTGTTCCTCAACGCACAGGGCGACATGTTTGTCGCTCGAGACCCACTCGGGATCCGGCCTCTGTGCTTCGCGATCGAAGGACCGATGTTTGCCGCCGCCAGCGAAAGCGTGGCACTCTCGCAAATCGGATTCCGCGACAAGGACATCCACAGCCTGCCTCCCGGCGGAGCGGTGATCATCCAGAACGGAGAAATCGACGTCCGCCAGTTCGCACCCTCGCCCAAACGAGCCCACTGCTTCTTCGAATGGATCTACTTCGCCAACGTCGCCAGTACGCTCGATGACCGCAGCGTCTACATGACCCGCAAGACTCTCGGCGAAGAACTCGCACGACTCGAAACCGTCCCGATCGACGAGGACACGATCGTGGTCCCGGTCCCCGATACCGCCAAGGCCGCAGCAGCCTCGATGGCTTTCAAACTGGGAGTCCCCTGCCTCGAAGGTCTGATGCGAAATCGATACGTCGGCCGGACGTTTATCGAGGGCACCAACCGGGCCGACAAGGCGCGGCTGAAATACACTCCGCTGCCCGAAGTGCTGAGGGACAAGAGAGTGCTGTTGGTCGAGGACACCATCGTCCGCTCGACCACCATGCGAGCACTCGTCTCGCAACTGCGAGAACGTGGCGGGGCGCGCGAGGTGCACGTGCGAGTCGCCTGCCCGCCGATCATCGCCCCCTGCTTCTACGGCATCGACATGTCGACCATCTCCGAACTCTTCGCTCCGAAATTCATGGACGGCATCGAGTGCACTCCCGAGATCGAACAGCAGATGGCCAAGAGCCTCAACGCCGACAGCCTCCGCTATCTCACCATCGATTCCATAGCCCGCTCGATCGATCTCCCGAGCAACACCCTCTGCCAGGCCTGCATCAACACGCGCTATCCCACGACCGCCGGGACCGAGTTGTACCAGGTCGCACTGGAAAACCTCGGAGCACACGCCGGCACACGCACCTACGACACAACCAAACCGGCCACCACCAGGACATGACCGATGGACGCCCTCGGGCAACACGTCCCTCCGGTTTGAGCCCTCTCCTGATGCCTCCGCAATTGTCATCCCGAGCAGAACGAGGGCAACGCTCGGAGTGACAGAGCTTCGACAATGGCCAGACGCTTCGCCAGCCTCGCAATCGCGGGCTGCACGCCAGATGTCTCCAGCCCGGCACCGGCCAGCACGGTCGTTCGACAGGACCGGATCGATGAGCCGCGACGCTTCTCGTCCGGAAATCTCACCATCTGGTGGGACCGCGTGCCCGAGTCGATCCGTGAGCAGAGCCCGATCGATTCCCGGGCCTCCGATCCCCCCAGCAACATCCGACCCGCAACTCAGACGCGGAACAACCCGGAAGATCTACCAGGTCAACCAGACCATCGGATCGCGGTTCTTCCAGTACTACGTCGGCAAACAACTCGAGGGACCCGAAGACAACGGCCACAAGTTCTTTCGTAACAACCACGTCCTGCCGTTCGGGTACTGGATCGACCGCAGCGAGTGGGTGCCGGTGGTGCACATCGGCAGCGAACTGCCCGACGAGAAACGACACGACCCCTTCGACCGACCCGCCACCGAGCCCCCCTTCTTCTCGCAGTACAACCAGGAATGCAACTACTGCCACACCACCTTTCCGCTCGGCGACATGATGATCCGGTAGCCCTACCTGATCGGCCAGCACGCTCCGCTGCCGCTGAACCTCTGGACCCCCGCCTACCTCCAGACCGCCCACCCCGAACTCTGGAACGGATCACGTGACCCCTCACTGTTCCCCGACGACGACCTCGCACTGATGTCACAGCGGATGCAGAAATTCGCCGCCGCAGAACAGGCCGTCTCGCTGGGAATCAGCTGCGAAGCCTGCCACCTCGGCAGCAGGGAACACGCCAACAACCCCAAGATCCGACCCCGCTTCTTCCCCGCCGCACCCGAACTCGTCGTCAACAGCACCCCCGAACAGACACTCGACTACGGCAGGACACACACCAACCTCAACTGGGCCTGCGGTCGCTACCACACCGGCAAACGACCCGTCTACGCCGGAGGACTCTCGACCTGGAACTCGATCGAATTCACCGACGCCCAACTCGGTGCCTGCTACACAAAACTCCGCTGCATCGACTGCCACGATCCCCACACCCGCACCGGGAGCAAGTGGACACGGCCAGCCTCCGAAACCGACCAACTCTGCCTTAGCTGCCACTCGAAGTATCAACCCCCAGACGCGAGACAGGCTCATACACATCACCCGGCCGAGACAAAGGGCAGCCGGT
>CAUZEQ010000118.1:0-13370 GCA_963578885.1 Planctomycetota bacterium | reverse complement strand
GCCCGCTACATCCGCCGCGGACAGGAATACTACATGCTGGCGACCACCGGTGGAGGCTCGTCCTTGAGCGGGGTCAAGGACGGAAAGTTCGACCACTTCGTCTGGGTCACGATGACCGCCAAGGGCCCGGTGCTGGCCAACCTGCTGCTCGACGGAGTCAAACCCAAGACGCTGCGAACTCTCGCAGACCCCTCAGCAAACAAGTAGCCGAATTCGCAAGAATCCCGACGCGCCACCCTCACCGCGACCGCCGCCCGAAGAACTCACCCGACAATGACACGATTTCTCGAGGGCCAGGTGGCCCTGGTCACCGGAGCCGGCCGCGGCCTGGGCCGGGCCTTTGCCGAACACCTGGCCGCGGCTGGAGCCCAGGTGGGCGTGCACGGGATGCGTGAGCATGGCCCCAGCGAATACGGCGAAGGGACCACGCTGAGCGACACGGCCCGGGAAATCGGCAAACACGGCGGGGTCGCAACCCTGAAGGTCCTGGCCGACCTCAGAGACGAGGAACAGGTTCAGCGGATCGTGGATGAGGTGACCGACGGACTGGGCCCGATCGACATCCTGGTCCACAACGCCGGCGGCGACATCGCTGCAGAAGGTGGCAAGCCCGACCCCAACGACGCGGTGATGATCAAGCAGGAGGACATCGAGGCGGTGCTCGATCGCAACCTCCTGACCACGATCCTGGTCTGCCGCGCGGTGGCGCGGGGAATGATCGAACGCGGCGGAGGTCGGATCATCACAATCAGCTCGATCGCAGCCTTCCGGGGCAGCGCCCAGGGCGCGATCTATGCCACCGCCAAGGCCGGACAGGTGGCCTACACCCGCAGCCTGGCCCAGCAACTCAGGCCCCACAACATCACCGTCAACAGCCTCGCACCAGGCGACACCCGCACCGGCCGGTTCATGAATACCCGCGAAGTTGACCAGCAGCGGATGGTCACCGAAGGGACTCTCGAACGGATCGCCACCGTCGACGAGGTGGCGCGGGTGGTCGAGTTCTTCGCCGGGCCGCTGGGCGAATTCGTCACCGGGCAGGTGATCCGAGTCGACGGCGGCCACCAGGCGTGGTCGGCCTAGTTCCCGCCTAGTTCCCGCCTAGTTCCCGCCTAGTTCCCGCCTAGTTCCCGCCGGGTTCAATGAACCCGTCGCGCTAAGGCTGCGTCGCCGGACTCTGCCGCGACGGGGCCTTCGAGGTGCCCGATAGGCTGCCGACCAGGCGGTTGAACAGGCTGTCGGGATTCATCATCCACAGCAACGTCGGGCTGGCGACAAAGATCGAACTGTAGGTTCCCACCACCACGCCCAGCACCAGGCAGTAGGCGAACCCGTGGATGCCATCGCCGCCGCCGAAGTAGAGAATCACGACCACGATCAGCGTGGTCACCGAGGTCAGCAGGGTGCGGGCCAGCGTCTGGTTCAGGCTCTGGTTGACCATCTCGGAGGTCAACGACGGGTTCTTGCCTCGCACCTCGCGGATGCGATCGAAGACGACAATGGTGTCATTGAGCGAATAGCCGACGATGGTCAGGAAGGCAGCGACCATCGGCAGGTTGATCTTGAAGTCCTGCAGCAGCAGGACTCCTCCATCCATGCCCATCTCCGACGCCGCCAGCCCCGCCAACGCGACACCTCCCAGCACAACCAGTACGTCGTGCACCAGGGCGACCACCGCCGCCAGACCAAAATCGATCCGCTGGAAGCGGAACCAGATGTACGCGACGATCGCCACCAGGCTGAAGAGCATCGCCAGTACGGCCGACTGCTGCATCTCGTTGGCCACCGCGCTGTCGAATGACGTGACCTCGTCGAAACGTGGTTGACCGTCCAGGCTGGCGACCATCCCGTCCAGGGCTGTCTGGATCTCCACGGCGGTGACCGACTTCTTGAACCGCACCACCCAGGTCTTTGATCGGGCCGCGAGCGGGTCGGCGCCGCCTGCGGAAATCGCGAATTCCAGTTCGGCCTGGACTGCATCCCCCTCCGCCCCAGCCAGCGCCTCGGCCACGTACGCCTGGACGTTCTCACGCTGGACCTCGATCTGGTCAGCGCTCGGAAACGACACCGTGACCTCGTGGCCCTGGTGGAAATCGGTATCCGAGGGGTCGTCGATCGGGGAGATCTCCCCGGGTTGGACCGACATGGTCGCCAACTGGTACTGAGCGTCTCCCTTGAACGCGTCAGAGATCCACTTCTGAATCGCCTCGTTGACCGTGTCAGTTCCCGAAGCCCCGCGATTGCCCGTCGTCTTGGTGGTTGTGGTCCGCAGACGGAACCGTCGACGGCCATCGGACCCCACGGCCGCGTCCTCGACCCCGATCCCGGTCAACTCCTCCAGCGACATCGAATCGCTGAGCGTCTTGGCCTCGGTCACGCCGAGCAGCTTGTCACGCACCGTATCGGTGGTGGCCCCCTGGGGTGTCTTCAGCAATTCGAAACTGACCGCTCGGCCACCTCGGAAGTCGATGTCGAAATTGCTGGCTCCCCGTGAAATCAGGGCGGACATTCCGCACACGATGACTAGCAGCGACACCACCGCCGCAATTTTCTGGCGGCTGATGAAGTCGAAATTGCGACCGGTGATTCCCGGCAGGCTGTTCATCTTCAACTGCTCGCGCGGCTTGCTGCGTTCCCAGATGTCAAACAGCAACCGCCCCACGAACAGCGCGGTGAACATGCTCATCACGATCCCGATGAACAGCGTGACGGCAAAGCCGCGGACCTGGTCGGTGCCAATCATGTACAACACCACGGCGACCAGCAGCGTGGTGACGTTGGCGTCGACGATCGTGGTGAACGCCCGGCCGAATCCGTTCTGGATCGCCATCCGCACCACCCCGCCGCGACGCTGCTCCTCGCGGATCCGCTCGAAGATCAGCACGTTGGCGTCGACGGCCATTCCGATTGTCAGCACCAGCCCCGCCAGCCCCGGCAGTGTGAAGGTCGCCTCGATGAAGATCATCGTCCCCATCACCAGCACCAGGTTGAGCATCAGGCAGATCACCGCCACCACGCCCGAGAAGCGGTAGTAGCCGATCATGAACACGACCACGGTGATCGAAGCGATCGAAATCGCCACGACGCCCTTCTTCTGAACGTCACCACCGAGAGTCGGCGAAATCGTCATCTCGCTGATCGGCTCCTCCCGCAACGGCACCTCGAGTGCCCCGGCCTCGAGCACGCCGATCAACTCGTTGATCTCCTGGCGAGTGAAGTCGCCGCGGATGATCCCGCTGCTGCTGATCCGGCTCTCGAGCGTCGGTGCCGAAAAGACCTTGCCGTCGAGAATGATCGCCAGCCGACGGTAAAACCCCTCCGCCTTGTCCGGCTCGTTGCTGCCGGTCAGGTCGGCGAAACGGTTCGAACCGCCGATGTTCAGAGTGAAACCGACGGCCAGGCTGCCGTTGTCATCGTTGGTCTGGTAGACGCGGTAGAGATGCTCGCCCTTGACCCGCAGGTTCTCGGCCTCGTAGGAGACCAGCACGTGGTCGACCATCTCGCCCTGCAGGTTGCTGCGCTGCTCGACCAGCACGCGGTGACTGCTGTCGACCTCGCCGTTGGGGTCGACGGGCAACCACTCGCCCAGCAGCCTCGATTGCCGCCCTGTCCCCTCACCGGCCACCACGATGACCTGGGTCTCACCGTCGGGCAGGGCTTGGGCCAATTGGACCAGCGATCCGAACTTCCCGTCCCGGGTGTTGGCCAGGATCGCCAGCTCCAGACTCCCCAGCCGGGTCATCATCCGCTTGGTCTGCTCGACGACCTGCGGGTCGGCCTTGGGAATGATCACCTCGATCCGGTTCGTCACTGGCCTCACCGTCAGTTCCCTGCTGCCACCGGGATTGGCCCGCTTGTTGATCGCGGTGGCCATCTGAGACATCACGTCCGCCGAGAGATCCTTGCCCTGCTTCGCCCGCAATTCCTCGTCAACCTCCAGCAATAGGATCGCACCGCCGCCGAGATCGATTCCGAGCTTGATGCCCGAGAAGATCGTCTCCAACAGGTCGTCGCCGCCGGAGGCAACCTCACGCTGAGGTTTCTTCAATGGCGAGAGCTCGAGAGTCTCCAGAGCCAGGAAATCAGGGATGTGCCGCTCGAGACCCGCGTCGGTCACCCGGGTGTTGGAGAGCGTCAGTTTGCGGAGTCCGGTCAGCTTGGCCAACTCGGGCAACCCCGCGTCGGTGATTGCGGTGTCGGAGAGGTCCAGAGTGTGGAGCTCGTCGAGCGTCTCGAGCAGCTCGAGATGGGCGTCCTGGACTTGGGAGCCGGAGAGATCGAGAGTGAGCACACGGGGCACGCGGGCGAGATCGGCAAACTGGGCCTTCAACTCCGACGGGCTGGCCAATCGCGACAGCACCACCCGCTCGATCTTCTCACGCTCGTCGTCCTGTTCAAGCACCGCGCCGGCCCGACGCAGCTTGATCATCGGATCGGTGTCGCTGCAGCCGGACACGGTCAGCACCAACAGCAGCGCCGGCACGCAGGCCAGGCACCACCAGCGGCCGATCACGCTCGACTTGCTCGACTTGCTCATCGTGACACCACTCACCGCTTGACCCCGTTCAGTTCTCTGTCGGCGCATCTGGCTTCTTCTCAAGCTTTTCCACAGGCTTTTCAACCGGCTTGCCCACCGACGCCGCTGCGTTGCTCGCCGGTCTTGTCTTGACGGAATCCTTGCCGGCGGCCACGAAGTGAACAGTCAACTTGGGACGGACCTTCGCGAGAGCTTCCTTGCCCTTTTTAGTGACCTTGTAATTGTTTCTGCCCGCCTCCCACTTCTTCACCGCTTCCCGGTGTGCCCACTTCTCGGCAGACTGCACGACAACTCCCTTGGCCATCGGCCACAGCGCCAGCGTGATCGCCGTCAGCACGGCCCCCATCCGCAACGACAGGTCTGGCATTCCCAACCCCATCGCCACCAACCGCCCCAGGCTCAACGGAACCACAAACGTCGAGACGATCAGCAGCAGGGCTCGGGTCCCCTCGCCGCTGTCGAGATACAACTGAGGCTGCAGCCAGAAGGTCACCGCCGCCAGCGCTACGTACAGCAGGCACAGCATCGCCATCAGGCGGCCGCGGAACATCTCACGAGACGCCAGCCAGGCGCCCAGGCCGATCATCGACAGCCCCAGGCCCAGCAGGAAGCGGGTTCCGTTGTCCAATTCAAGGAACAGACCCGGGACCAGCGAACCCACTGCGATCAGGCCGACGAAGCCCAGCACCCCCATCGTGATGTGGCTGTCGGCAAACGCTTCACGAGCAGCAAACCGCCGCGAAACCAGGATGCCGCCGACGATCGCGCCCACAAACGCCAGTCCGGAAACCCACACGGGCATCTCGGCCAGCAGCAGTGGCAATCCGAGTTGGTCCATCGCCGTGTTCTGTCCTTAGCTGGGCCAGAGTGTCCGTGTCCCGTCACAGCGGAACTACTTCTTCTCGCCCGACTCACCCTCGTCATCGCTGCCAAACGGCTTGGGACCCTGGATGCTGCGACGCAGAATCCGCATCTGGGTGTCCGGCCCAACCTCCAGCACCACCTCTTCATTGACCGTATCGATCGAGACGATGGTGCCGATGATCCCGCCGATGGTGACCACGCGGTCATGCTTCTTCAGAGCCTCAACCACCGACTGCTGCTTCTTACGTGCCTTCTTCTGCGGAGCCAGCACGATGAAGTAGAAGATCAGCCCCATACCGACGATCGGAACCACCATGTCGGAAAGACCAGGGCCACCTTCATCTTGCGGTTCGCCGTCCCCGGCTGCGGCGTCCTTCGCCCCGGCCTCCTCGGCGGCACCTCCGTCGCCAGCACCCTTGGCCGCCGGGGCCGACTTGGCCGCTGGGGCCGACTTGGCCGCTGGGGCCGACTTGGCCGCCGGGGCCGACTTGGCCTCGGACGTGTCCTGCGCCCTCAGCGGGCTCGCGCAGAACATCACCAGCAGAAGGCCACCTAGAGCCGCGACTGCCATGCCACTCGAAAACCCACGCCCACGCGCTGGAAACATCCCACGCACCCCGTCTCGTATCACCCCGCCGACGTCGTCGGACCACTCTCGCGCCCGGCTCTCAAGAAGGGTCAAACCCGTATCCTAGAGAGATGCCGGAACCTCAGCAAGGTGAACCGATCGAAACTCATCGAGCCCATCGGTGCGGATCGCCTCGCGGAGCGATCGCAGGAAGTTCTGGTAGAACGCGAGGTTATGGTAGGAGACCAGGATCGGACCCAGCATCTCCCGCGACAGGAACAGGTGACGCAGATAACCGCGGCTGAATCGGCTGCAGACAGTGCACTCGCAGCCGGGATCCAGTGGCCGCTCGTCGCTGCGGTACTTCAGGTTCTTCAACCGCACCTCACCCTCGGAGGTGAACGCCGAGGCACTGCGGCCGTTGCGGGTCGGCAACACGCAGTCGAAGAGGTCCACGCCCCGCACGACCGCCTCGTAGAGATCCCTGGGAGTGCCGACCCCCATCAGGTACCGCGGCCGATCTTCCGGGAGCAACTCAACCGTCACGTCCAGCGTCGTATACATCGACTCGGGTGACTCCCCCACGCTGAGGCCTCCGATCGCGTAACCCGGAAACTCGAGACCCAGCAGCCCCTCGGCCGATCGCTGACGCAACGCCGGATCGGTCCCACCCTGGACAATTCCAAACAACGCCTGGTCGGTCCGTGTCTGAGCATCACGGCACCGCCGGGCCCAGTCGGTCGTGCGGTCCACAGCCCGACGCAGCCGCTCGGGCGGCACATCATGAGCCGGGCACTCGTCCAGGCACATGATGCAGTCGGCTCCGAGCTGTTCCTGAAGTCCGACGGCGCGTTCGGGAGTCAATTCCAGCCAGCTGCCGTCGATGTGCGACTTGAACGAGACCCCCTCGTCGGTCAGCCGAGCCATTTCGGCGAGGCTGAAGACCTGGAATCCGCCGCTGTCGGTCAGGATCGGCCCGTCCCACTGCATGAACTGGTGCAGCCCCCCGAGTTCCTCGACCACCTCCGCACCCGGACGCAGAGCCAGGTGATACGTGTTGGCCAGCACCATCTCGGCACCGGTCTCGAGTAACTGTTCGGGCCACAGCCCCCTCACTGTTCCCCGGGTCCCCACCGGCATGAAGGCGGGTGTCTGGACCGTGCCATGAGGCGTGTGCCAGGCCCCGCAGCGGGCGGCCGTGCTCGCACTCGCTCTTGTGATCTCGAATCCAAACGTCCCGCCCCCGCCGCTCACTGGATTCCCTCCAGCGCGTTGTTGATCTGATCCACGTACCACATGAAGAAGCGGAAGACGAAGAACACGATGAACGTCGCCACGACTCCCCAGACAGCCCAGGCGATGGCATTGCACAGCACACGCAGCGACCGCTCGGCCTGCTCGCGGAAGCGGGGACTCAACCGGTTCAGCTGCTCGGGCACCGTCCCGGACGTCTCCCCCACTTCGACCATCTCGATGAAGTCCTCGGGAAACAGCCCGGTATCTGCCAGGGCAACCGTCAGCGAGTCACCCGCCTCGATCGACTGGCAGACCGACTCGCACTTGGCCTGGAAGGCCCCGTTGCCGGTCGCCTGAAACGTCGCCTGCAGGCTCTGGCGAATCGACATCCCGGTCTGCTGCGTCAGGTAAAACGCCCACGAAAAGCGGGCAATCGCGAAGGACCTCTGGCAGCTCCCCACCACCGGCAGCGCCAGGGCCAGTCGGTCGACAATCTGTCGCGCGGCAACGACCCGGGAGGCAAACAGGTAGCCGCCGACCAGCAGGCCCAGCGTGCCGTAGACAAACGCCAGGAACGTGATCGCTCCGCCGGGTCCCCGCAGCCCGAAGGTGATCTCCGAGACCATCTCGCCACCGGGCAGCATCCCCAGCACCAGGATCACCAGCGACACCACTCCGGTGGCCATCACGAACTGCAGCGACGGCCAGGTGATCTGGGAGATGAACCGTCGTCGCAGCGCGACGGTGTTGTCGAAGTGATCGGCCAGGTGTTCGAGGACCTCCGGCAGTACCCCGCTGTGTTCCGAAAGCCGCACCATGTCGATCACCAGGGGCGGGAAGCTGCGTCCCTGCCTGGCCATGGCTTCGGAGATCTCCTCACCCTGCCGCACCAACCGCGACATGTCGGCAAACGCACTGCGACAGCGTTCATCGCGGACCTTCCGCCCTGCCAGTTCCAGCGCTCGGACCACCGGCACGCCCGCGTAGAGCATGGTGGCCAGGTTGCGGCAGACAATCGCCAGTGCGGTCTTGCGAATCTGGCTTCTCAACACGAATCGTGCTCCCCGGACCCTCGACGCAAACTCCGGAACCGTCCGCCGCCGGGCGGTCCGCCTGCGGTCACACAGGACCCCAACCCGATTCTCAGGGCACCCGAGGGGTCCGTCAACGCCACCCGCAGTCGGCTCGAGGCGCCCGTTGCGTTCCCCCGGCGATTGTGTCACAGTGTCGCGCATCATGCCCGCTGACTTTCTCGACCTCGCCGGCCGCGACGTCCTGGTGATGGGGGTGGCCAACCGCAAGAGCGTCGCGTGGCACGTGGCCCAGGTGCTCACCGGGGCCGGGGCGCGAGTGATCTACGCGGTCCGCAGCGACGAGCGGGCCCGGGCGGTCCGCGAACTCGCCGGCGACGACGCGATCGTGATCGCTTGCGATGTCGAGCGGCCCGAGGAAATCGAACGCTTGGCGGAAAAGCTCGCGGGCCAAAGCGATCGCCTGCACGGCTTGGTCCACTCGATCGCCTTCGCAGACTACTCGGCCGGATGGCTGCCGTTTCACGAAACACCCCGCGCCGCCTTCCTGCAGGCCGTCGACATCAGCTGCTTCTCGCTGGTGGCCGTCTCCAACGCACTGCGAGAACTGCTCGACCCCGACCACGGCAGCGTCGTCACCGTCTCGATCTCCACCACCCGCATGACCGCCGAGAACTACGGCTACATGGCACCGGTCAAGGCCGCACTGGACAGCTCGGTCTGCTTCCTGGCCAAGAGCTTCTCGGCGTTCAGCCGGGTCCGCTTCAACGCTGTGTGCCCCGGCCTGCTCAAGACGTCCGCCTCGGCCGGCATCCCCGGCTACGTCGACAGCTACCTCTACGCCGAAGAAGCCACGCTCCGCAAACAGGCCGTCCAGACCGTCGAAGTCGCCAACACCGTCGCCTTCCTGCTCTCGCCCCGCTCCGCGGGAATCAACGCCCAGGGCCTGGTCGTCGACGCCGGGATGGGTGTCAACTACTTCGACAACAACTTGGTTGGGGGCCCCGAGGCCTCCGCTGACCCGGAGCCCTCGTCGTGACCGCGCCCGGTGACGCCATCACCACCAAGACCCCCACGCTCGATCTGCCCCGGCTGAGTTCCTGGCCGAGGCGGCTGGCCCCGCTGGCCGTCGCACTCCTGTGCCTGGTCGCCGCAGCCTGTGCCGCCCGAGACATCGGACTCACCACCGACGAACCTCGCTATATCGACAACAGCCAGAGACTCCACGCCTGGTTCGCCGACCTCCTCACGCAGGGACCCTCCGCCGCGTTTGACGAAAACCGCATGGCCGAGGGCTGGTACTGGGCACGGCCCGAGAGTAAGAACCTGCCGCTGGTCAGCCTCGTCGGATCTCTCGGCCACTACACCCTCGGGCTGTTCGACTCGCCACCACACTCCTACCGCTGGGGCAACCTCGTGGTGCTGGCGGTCACCTGCGGAGTCGTCTTCTCGTGGATCCGTGAGGAACTCTCGCCCCAGGCGGCCACCGTCGCCGTCGTCGCCCTGGTCGGGATGCCCCGAGTCTGGACCCAGGCACTGTTGATGAGCATCGACCCGCTGGTGGCCTCGTTCCAGGTACTCGCTTGCTGGGCACTCTGGCGCAGTCGCAGCACCCAGGACGCCTCCCGCGGCAACACCTGGCGCTGGCCGATCGCCTTCGGCGTGCTCGCCGGAGTCGGAGCCATGGCCAAGCCCACCTTCTGGCTGATCGTGCCGGCCTGGATTGCCTGGGGCCTTTTGAGTGGACCTCGCCTCAACCGCAAGGCCGCCCTCTGCCTGGTCACCGTCGCACCCCTGGCAGCCCTGGTGCTGATGCCGCCCTGGTGGGGCAACCCGCTGGGTGGTTTTCTCGACTACATCAACATGCTGCTGGATGACCCCTCCGGCTGGAAGATCGACGTCTACTACCTCGGACACATCTTCCAGGCCGAACTGGCTCCCGGCACCGAGCCGGTGCCGGTTCCCTGGCACAGCGTGCCGCTGCTGAGCCTGATCACCACTCCGCCCTGGATCCTGGTGCTGATCGCCATCGAGGTACTGGGGTTGGGCCTGCGACAGTTGGCGGTCCGCTTGACCCGCCGGGCTCAAGCCGCCGGCAACGAACTCGGTCTCCCCACACCACACGCACCTCCGGCCCTGGAAGGCCTTTGGCTGATCGCCGCGCTGGTCCTGCCCCTGGTGGTGATGCTCCCCGTCACTCCCGCTCACGACGGCACCCGACTGTACCGACCCGCCTTCTACTTCGCCGCACTCATCGCCGCCGCCGGATTCGAACGACTCAGACGACGCTGGCTGGCCGACTCAAAGCAACACCTCGCCTGGGCCGCCGCCGCCGTGCTGGGGATCGCAGCCCTATGGACCCACGCCTCGATCCACCCCGCCGGACTCTCCTACTACAACGTCGCAGTCGGAGGCTTCACCGAAGCCGCGAGGCCCGTAAGGCAGCCACGTACCCTGCCCGAACTCAACCGACCGCTTTACGAAGTCAGCTACTGGTGGGAGCTGTTCAACCGCGATGCCATTGACTCGATGCAGGAGAAACTGCCCTCCGGGGCCCGGCTCACGTTTTTTCCCGAACACTATGGCCGGCACATGCTCAAGAAGTGGGGCCACCTCCGAGATGACATCCAGCTGGTCGGGACCGCCGAAGCCGAGTACATGGTGATGTATGCCCGGATGGGACGACTGCTGGATCCACGAGTGCACCCGTCGGGTTCCCGCTTCCTGCACGATGACCCCGAATGGGAATGGACCGTGCACGGGGTGCGAGTCGTGGTGCTGGTACAAGTCAACCAGGGCAACCCGCCTTCGGCCACGCGTTGACATAGCGATCCCGCATGCTTCAGACTCTCTCGAGATTCGGTCTCACGATCACCGCAACTCACCCCATCGACAGGGTATTTCCATGTCACACTCAACTCGCCTGTTCTCGACTATCGCGTTGACCACCACGAGCCTGGTGAGTGGGCTGGCATGGCTGACCGTGGCGATGGCCGAACCGCCGGCGACACCACCTATGCGGCTCTCGAAAGTCATCTCGCTCGCCGATCTCCACGACGAAGCCGCTGCTCAACTCACCCTGGTCAAGCAGCACCTGGACACGAAGAAATCCTACGCCCATTCTGCCAAGCACGAATTGCCTCGGGCGGCGGGCCTACTGGCGGTCATAGGTCAGGCGATCACCGAGCACGATTCCAAACCGGCCGCCGGCAAGTCCGCAGACCGGCCACCCATTCATGGACCGGCTCTGCGAGACGTGGCACTGAAACTGGCAGCCAGCAAGACTCACACTCAGGCACTGGAGACCGTGCCCGCCTTGCAGGCGGTCGTCAACGGCCGATCCGGCCGGAACGAGACTCGCCCGCGACCGTGGACCGGCCTGATCTCGCTCGACCATATCATGGAAGAACTCAATTCACGCAACAGCCGGCTCCGCCGCGCCGTGCGACAGTCTCGCGACCCGGAACTCGATGCCCGCAACGCGGCAACCATGGCGCTGCTGGCAGTCGTCGTGGCCGCCGACACACATGAGGTCAAGCAAAAGGCCCAGCTGCCGACCTGGAAGAAATACGCGGTCGAGTTCCAACTCAATGCCTCGGCCACCGCCGCCGCCCTGCGAGCCAGAGACACGGCACGCGTGAAACCGCTGTACCTCAAAGCGGCCAAGGCCTGCGCCGATTGCCACTCGGACTTCCGCAGCGACGAGTAGAGTCGGCTCTAACGGCCCGCGGCGATGCAGTACAAACCGGCCTGCGTCCTCAGGAAGATCTCGCTGTCGGAGAACACCGGAGTCGCATTGCTCTTTTCTCCGGGACCCAGCCGGTTGCTCGAAACCAGATCAAACTTCTTCGGCGAGGGACGAAAGACATGAGTCGCGGCCGACTGGTCGGTCACGAACAGGTAGTCGCCGGCCCGCACCGTTGAGCTCCAGGCGTTGCCCGACGGCAGGCGGGCCTGCCACGCCAACTCACCGGTCTTGACCGAGATACATTCGACAGTCCCCGGACCTGCGTTGGCAATGTAGACGTGTTCGCCCACGACCACACCCGACCCGATCCGCTGAGGCTGCTTGGCCGCGACTCGCCACAGCCGGTGCGTCTTGGTCACGTCGCCGCTGCCACCCAACCGGAACGCCATCCGAGGGCCCTGGTATCCACCCATCGCGATGCCGATCTCACCGGCGATCAGGGGCGAGGTGTACACCAGGTCGCCTCGAGATGACGGCAGACCCGCCACACTCCACAGCACCTCGCCGGTCCCGGGATCGAAGGCAGCGACACGGGTGGGCATGCTGCAGATCAACTGGTCGGTTCCGCCGACGCGGGCAATCACCGGAGTGCTGAAGGAAGCCACCATCCGAGGATCGCGGGCGTTGGCTCCGCCCGCCTCCTTCGTCTTCCATAACACCTTGCCGCTCTTCAACTCGACGGCCAGCATGAACGTCTGGACCCCCGGACCATGGTGCAGGAAGATCCGGTCGTTGTAGATCACCGGCGACGAGGCGTAGCCCCAGATGTGAGTCACATCACCCGGATCGAGCATCCACTGCAACTCGCCCGAGTGGTCGTAGCAGAACAATCCCGCCGAGCCGTGCCAGACCACCACTCGCTTGCCGTCGGACACCGGAGACGACGCGCCGTAGGGGTTGGTCTTGTGAGTCGGTTCGACCACCGAGAACTCCACGACACGCTTCCAGAGTTCCTTGCCGGTGACTCGGTCGTAGCAGTACAGGCCCCGCTGGCGGCCCTTGAGACTGGCACAGGTCAGGAAGACCTTCCCGCGAGACACCACCGGGGTGCTGTGACCGGGGAACGGCAGCGAGATCCGCCACTTGACGTTCTTTGTGGCACTCCACTTCAGCGGGACCTGTTCGTCGGAGTGCCCGTCTCCGCGGACCCCCCGGAAGGCCGGCGAATCGGCGGCCTCGGCCACGCCCCCCACCAACGCCATCGTCAACACCCAGACACAAAGACCGAAACTCGACGGCAAACGCATGACGGAGGCTCCCGTTGCTGAATTGGTAGAGTCAATCTACGAATCCGTCACCCGACGGACAACAGCGGTCAGCCCACTCATGAGAAAGAACTCGGACTCCGGGGTCAGACGCCGCCCACAGAAAGTCCCGCTCCACCCA
>CAUZEQ010000117.1:0-13478 GCA_963578885.1 Planctomycetota bacterium | reverse complement strand
TTGGCGACCTGTCCGGTCGTGAAGATAGTTTTCATTGCGGGCTCCAGTCGGAATTATCTCAGTCTGAGAGGAACGTCAGCCCGCGGGAACATGTCCCGCTTCGGTCTCGGATCCGTCCACCAGCCGCTCGCAGCAATCGCGTTGGATGGCCGATTGACCTGGTCCCCGCTCATCGCCACCAACCCGAGATGTTGGCCTGGATGAGTGAGAACGGGCCGCTTGGGTCTCTCCTCGTTTCGTTCCTCTGAAATTGTCGTGTCCACCGATGCGGGGAGGTGGGACCGAGAGTTTGTGACCAGAGCCTCCTGCTTCCGGGGTGGGTCACCCCCGGAGTCCTGTAGTCCCCCCCATCAATACGAGACCCGTCGAGGTGATCGGTTCTGCCGATCGCATCCCTGCAATCAGCACAACGCCTGTGGCAGAACCTTCCGTCTCTACGTGTCTGATCTCTACTTTCGACCGTTCTGCGCGAGGGACTTTAGGATCATTGGCCCTGTAACGGCCCCGCAACGTCCCTCCAGGCCCACCAATCCCCAACGCCCCGTCGACCGGCAACGCCAAACGGCCGATCACCGCGGTCCAGACCCGGCCCCAGCCCGCCTCAGCCCGCCTCAACCCGCCTCAACCCGTGGCGGGGAGGCACAAGAGCGGCGAGTCAGGCTCCGCTGACCCGATCAGGCCGCGTCGGTCTCGTCATCCGGAACAGCCGACCCAATTCCGCCATCTTCACTGACGTCCTCGAATCGCATCGAGATCCGCTTCGAGACTCCCGGCTGTTCCATCGTCACCCCGTAGATCACGTCGGCGATGGTCATCGTGCGTTTGCGGTGAGTGATCATGATGAACTGGGTCGTCGGGGTGAATTCGACCAGCAGCGCGGTGAAGCGTTCGATATTGGCGTCGTCGAGCGATGCGTCGACCTCGTCGAGCACGCAGAAGGGGCTGGGGTTGCTCTTGAAGATCGCCATCACCAGTGCGACAGCCGTCAGTGTCTTTTCACCGCCGGAGAGCAGCAAGAGGCTGCGGAGTTCCTTGCCGGGGGGGCGGGCGACGATATCGATGGCACAGTCGAGCACATCGTCGGGATCTTCAAGAATGATGTCGCTCTCGCCTCCACCAAACAGCTTCCGGAACATCTCCTTGAAGTGTGTCTGGATGGTGATGAAAGACTCGTGGAACAGGCGTTGGCTTTCCGCGTCGATTCGCCGCACGATTTCCTCGAGCGTCACCTTGGCCTCGGCCAGGTCCCGCCTCTGGTTCTCGAGGTGTTCAAAGCGAGCTTCGAGTTCCTCGAGATCTTCCAGCGCGTCGGTATTGACGCTTCCCATCAGCTTCAGCTTGCGTCTGAGCCGTGAAACCCGTGTCTCGAGTTCATCTCGAACCGATGCAAATGTGATTCCCGGGGGCGGTTCGAGCACCAGGAGGTCGTCGCTGGCGATCTCCTCGGCAACCTCCGCCTCGACCGCCAACTCCTCGATCGGTCCCTCACCCTCGTCCCGCTCACCGTCGTCCTCTTGTTCATCCCCGTCCTCGAACCCAGTCTCGAACGCATCCTCGACGTGACTTGCGTCGTCGTCATCGGGACCGGGCTTTTCGAGTTGGGAGTGGTCCTGGAGTTGCTTGAGCTGGAGTTCTCTGAGGTGGAGTTGAAAGGCGGATTCTGAGGATTGTTCGAGTTCATCGAGTCCGACCTGGTATTCGTCCTGGAGCCGGGATTCCATCGCCTTGAACTCGACGCGGATCTCTCGAGCCTTAAGTTCCTCATCGTGCTGTTGCTGTCTGAGTTGACCGATTTCTTCGAGCAGAGAATTGTCTTCGGCGGCCCGGCTGGTCCGGGTCAACTTGAGTTGCTTGCGTTGTTCGAGCAGCAGCTCGATGTCTCGCCCGTGTCGTTCATCGACGAGTGCGAGATCGGCGAGTTGGCTGCCGTCATTGAGGGTTTTGAGATCGAGCGTGAGGTGTTGTTCGGAGAGTTGTTCGAGTCGTCGCTGTGCTTCATCGCCTTCGTCGCCGTGTCGACGGAGATCCTCGGACTGCCGCGAGCAGTCTTCTTGGAGGCTGCTGCGGCGTTCTTCCTGCCGAGTGACTTCGAGCCGGACTTCGTCGAGCGTATCTTCGCGCTGTGCGCGTTGTTCTCGGAGCTGTTCCTGGTCGTGCTGGATCGCGGCGGCCTGTGCGGCGAGTTCCTGCTGTCGGTTGGCCGAGGTCTGTTGTTCCTGGTGTGCGGTTTCCAGTTCCTGTTGGCTGGATCGTTGTGTTTCTTCGAGTCTGCGGGTTTCTGCGACGAGCGACTCGCACAATCCGGTCGTGGATTCGAGTTCACGGAGTGCATCTCGGGCATCGGCTTCGAGTCGTCCCACGCGTTCGCCGGCGTCCTCGCGTTGTGAGTCAGCTGCGGTGAGGTCACATTCAGAGGCGACGAGTGATTCGTCGAGGTTTCCGAGTTGGGCCTGGTCGGCTTCGATGTGTGCTTCGAGGTCGTCGAATTCGGTGTGGAGTCGTCTGAGTTCGCTGCGTCGCGAGAGTGGTGAGGCGTCGGTGGCGATGGGTCCGGCCAGCAGCGTGCCGTCGGATTCGAGCAGTTCGCCCTGCAGGGTCACGAACCGCGCCCCCCGCCCGGGGCCTCGCGAGAGTCTCAGGGCATCCCCGAGCGTGTTGACGATCCAGGTGTTTTCGAGCAGCCGCTTGACCAGCCAACCGTTCCCGCCGACGGCTCCGACTCCCTCTGAGACCGGCCCGAGGACTCCGGGCTGTCCGGTGAGGTCGGCAAGGGGTGAGGCGGCAGAAGCCGCGTCGGCTCGAGTCTCACCGGCATCTTCGGCTAGGAAGCCGACACGGTCGGTCAGCCGGCTGCTGTGTTCGAGCAGGTAATCGCAAAGCGGTGCGAGTTGTTCGATGACGATCCACTGGGCCGCTTCTCCGAGTGCCACGTCGACCAGGGGGGCTCGTTCGAGATCGACTTCGAGCAGGTCCGAGACGCTGCCCTTGATCAGGTTCCAGGGTGGTTGTTGCGAGGTCCGTGCCCGTTCGAGGATTTCTCGGACACCCAGCCCGATGCCTTCCTGCCTGCGTTCGAGTTCCTCGAGCACGCCGATCCGTGCCTGGTGGGCGCTGCGTTGTTCGCGAGCGGCCGAGAGCAGCTTGACGGCCTCGTCCTGTTGACCCAGCAGCCGGTCACGTGACTGCCTGGCCCGGACCACGTTGGCCTCGATCGCCTCCAGTTCCCGCTTCGCCTCGGCCACCCTCGACTGCCGCGACTCGTGCTCGCGGCGGCATGCCGTTTGAGTCTCGTTGACGTCCTGGAGTCTCGCGCCCGTCTCCTCACGGTCGACCTCGAGCGTCCCCAGTCGACTCTCAAGCACCGTCACCTTCTCGTGACAGGCGGCCACGATGCGTGCCTGTTCGAGTTCGGTACGGCGGATCGTCTCGAGTCGTCCGCGGTCCAGTTCGATCTGCCGGTTGATGGTCTCCAGGGCCGCGGCTGCCGAGTCGCGGTCATCGGTCGCATCGCGAAATTGCCGTTCAGATTCCTCGAGTTCTTCCCGGGCGTCGAGGTTGAGCCTGCGGGCCTCTGCGAGCCGGTGCACCAGCCTGCGGGCGATGCGTGTCAATTCGAGACGATCGGTGTCGAGTTCATCACTGCGTCGCCGCTGGTGTTCCAGCGTCGCTTCGAGCCCGGCAATCGTTTCACGGTTCCCACTCCGCTGGCCCTCCAGCGTGCGGACTCGCTCCTCGAGCGAACTGGTTTCCCGGTCGAGCCCTCCGAGCACCTGTTCGGAGTCTCGTTTTTCGGTTTCGAGTTCTTCGATGCGTGAGGCGAACTGGGAGACGGTGTGTTCCAGGGCGGCGAGTCGTTTCGAGTGTTCCTGGTAGTCGTCGGCGGCCAGGCCGATGAACCAGGCCTTGAGTTGCGTGGAGACGTCTCGATAGCTGGCCGCCTTCTCGGCCTGGTTGCGAGTGGAATTGAGTTGCGCTTCGACCTCGTCGACGATGTCGGTCAGTCTCAGCAGGTTCTGTCCGACGCGTTCGAGTTTTTTGAGTGCTTCGATCCGGCGGGCCTTGTAGCGGCTGATCCCTGCGGCTTCTTCGAAGACGGCCCGGCGGGTGCTGGGGTCGGCCTGCAGGATGGCATCGACGCGTCCCTGTTCGATGATGCTGTAGGCCGAGCTGCCGGTGCCCAGGAAGAGGTTGCGGACGTCCTTCAGGCGGCTGGTTTCGCCGTTGATCAGGTACTCGCTGTCCCCGTTCTGCCAGATCCTCCGCCCGATCTGCACCTCGGTCGACTCGATCGGCAGCAGCCGACTCTCGTTGTTGAACGTCAGAGTGGCCTCGGCGAAGCCGGAGGGCTTGCGTCCCGAGGCTCCGGAGAAGATGACATCGGTCATCTCCTTGCCCCGTATGCTCTTGGGACTCTGGTCGCCCAGAATCCACTTCAGAGCGTCGACGACATTGCTCTTGCCGCTCCCGTTGGGTCCGACGATCCCGGTGATGGCGGGGTCGAAGTCGAACCGTGTGCGGTCGACGAAGCTCTTGAAGCCAAAGAGATCGAGGGACTGGAGCATCCGGTGACGCGCTAACGGAAGAGCTTCTCCAGGAACGAGAACCGCGATCCCGAGCTGTCCTGTGAGCGGGCTTGGGGATCGGTTGCCTGGCTGGCCGTGGTGTCTGTGGTATCGCGACGGCGATCGATGAGACTGGCTCCGGGGGAGGGCTCGCCGTCTGAGCTGAGGTCATCCTGATCGGTACTGCCTGGCCCCGGCTCCTGCGACTCATCGTCATCCGCGAATGCGGATTCCGGTCCGCGCCGGGCAACGGGGAAGAGGTTGGGTGCCAGGTCGGCGGGGCTGGTGGGCGCGGTGGCACGAGCAGGGGTGGGGCCGGCCTGCGAGTCTCCATTGGGGATCAGCACCCGTCCGGTCCGCGGCACCGCATCGATGGCAATCTGCCCGGGCACGTTCTGCTGTCGCTGGGCCTGGACCAGCATCTGGACGATGTCGGGGTATGAGGCTCCGAGCTTGACCGAGGCGCGGATCACGTCGGCGACCCGGGTCGAGACGACCTGTCGATTCGGAGGCCGTCCGACCTGGTAGCGGCTGATGGTGACGGTGGTGGCTCCGGGTTGAGCATTGATCCAGATGTGGTTGCCGGCCTGAACCGCCAGCGGAGTTCTCAGCCGCTGATCCCGACCGAACAGCACGATCTCGGCTCGTTGCAATTGAGTCAGGTGGATCAGCGGTCGGCCTCCCGCTTCGATTTCGTGCAGGGTGAACAGGTCGCCGACCAATTCGCCTCGGATGGTCGGATCGAGTCGGTCGCGGGTCCAGAGTGCCCGGAAGGCACCGTACTGGAGTTCGTTGCTCTGCTTGAGCTGTCCTTGGGCCTGGCAGTGCGGGCAGGGGCCCTCGACCGTTTTGCCCCGCTGAGGGCAGCCGTCGGTGTTGCAGATGGCCAGGGGCTTGAGCAATCCGCGGAGCAGCAATTGTGAGGGTGCATCTTCGAGCGTACTCAGGGCCGCCAGGGCGTAGACCCGGAAGGCCCGCTGGTGCCGAGCCGCCTCGGCCAGCGTCGCGGCTCCGGAGTTGTCGTCGAGATAGGCCAGGGCGCAGGCGGCGTGGAAGCGGACTTGACTCTCGGGGTGATCCAGGGCGGTCTTCAGGAACGGGATCGACTTGGTCCCGATCGCCTCCAGCGACAGCGCCGCCTGGCGAGCGGTCTGGACCGATTCGAGTTCTCCGGCGAGCTGCTGCATGCGGACCTGCCGTGCCACGTTGTCCTCGCGGATCGCGATCAGGCGGATCACTCGCAGGAACCTCGGGAAGTTGTCCTTGTACCTGGGGTGGATCTTCAGCACGATCGTGCGATCGGTCTTGGGGCTGGCCAGCGGTTCGCGGATCCCGTGCCGGTTGTACGCGTAAAACCTGGTGCCGATCCGGTCGGCGATCCGCCGAGCCATTCTCACGCTGCGGTACCGGTTCCTCAGGGACACCACCAGGTCGCGGTCTTTCCTCGAGAGACCCCCGCCGGGGACCCGGCCTCGGCGGAGGACTCCTGCGAGTTCTCCGCTGTCGCCTTCGCCATGAGAGATCAGGATGTGGCCCTTGGCTCGAGCAAACACGTGCCCGGCCAGGATCCTTGCGCCGGACACCACGGCGCGTTCGGCGAGGTCGGTTTCCATCAGCCAGCCGCCGTTGAGACTCGTGGCCTCGCTCCCCGGCGGAAGTCTCACCTCCACATCAAACGACTCCCCCTTGCGAATTAACGGCGGCAGGTAGGCCCGCACGATGACCAGGGCGGTCCGAGTCGAACGCAGCAGGGCCTTGGGGTCGGGGACGTCACGACGTTGCATGTCCTTGAGTAGTGACATGCGGAACTGCGAGGGGCGAGGGTCGCCGCCGGTCCCGTCCAGACCGGTGACCAGGCTCACGCCCTCCAGCGTGATCATCCCCAGCCCGTTGATCGAGATGTAGTCGCCCACCGAGTCTCGTGCCGGGGACGATTCTGAGCTGTCCGCTCCGTCGGCGGCGGGACTCTGAGATCGACTCAACCAGCCGGGCCAACTCAACGAGTCGGGCCAGCCCAGGCCACGGCAGCCGGTCATCGCCAGTACGCCGATCAGCGCTGCAACCAGGCAGCGGCCCGCCCGACGCGAGCCACGGGCACAGCGGGGGAGACTGCTGGGGCGGGAGTGCCGGGAAGTGTGCGAACACGTCATCCGTGGGGCTCCGTTGGCGCAAAACGCTGCGATCCCGGCGCGGTCGACGACGGACCTTGGGCAAAGGCCCCATCGGAAGACGGCACGGCGGGGGGTGTGGGGGGGGGAGGAGAGTGAGTGGTGAGTATGAAGTGAGAGAATCGACAGAAGCGGCGGGAAGAATAGGATTCCGCCTGTGAGCGGTCAAGATGAGACCGATGCCGTGTCGCTGGCGAGAGGCGTTGCCCCGGGCACGGGGTCAGGCCCCGGCCCGCCGCAGGCGGATCTGACACGGGCCGCAGCCGCTGCTCAGACGGCTCGCCTCGATCGGCCGCCCGAGCCACGCTTCCGCCGTTCGGAGAGCGCTTCGGCGGAGATCATCTGCACGACGCTCTGGGCCAGGTAGTCCATCTCCATCACCAGAGCGTCGACACGTCCCGAGAGGTACATGTACATGATCAGGGTGGGAATGGCGATCATCAGGCCGCAGGCGGTCGTCAGCAGAGCCAGAGAAATGCCCACGGCCAACTGTTCGGTCTTGCCGAGGGAGCCGGCCGTGGCGACGTCGTTGAAGGCCTGGATCATGCCCAGCACGGTGCCCAGGAGCCCCAGCAGCGGAGTGACGGTGGCGACTCCGTTGAGCACTCGCAGGTGAACCCGCAGTTCGCTGACCTGGCGTTCTCCACCATCGATGATCGCCTGTTCCACCTCGACACTCGACTTGCCCCACTTGCGGACCCCGTGAGCGAACACCGCAGCGATCGGGCTGTCGCTCTGCTCGCACAGCTTCAGTGAGCTGCTGCGGTCGAGTTTTCCCTGTCGGAGGTGTTCGAGGAATCGTTCGACGAACGGCTTGGGGATCACGCGCTTCCGTTTGAGCACGACGATCCGCTCGACGGAATACCACAGCGAGATCAGCGTGGCTCCGACAAATGGCACCAGGAAGACCCAGCCCATCCAGCCGAGTTGTTTCATGATGCTGACCGGGTCCTTCGGCATCCCGAGCGTGTCCTCTTCGGGGGCGGCGTCGGGGGTGGCGTCGGGGGTGGCGTCGGGGGTGGCGTCGGGGGTGGCCGCGGGGGTGGCTGCGGGTGCGGGCGCAGTCTTGGCAGCGGCGCCGCCATCCTGGGCCATCAGCACTCCCCCGATTGCCACCAGAACTACGATCGGCAGCAGCATCCCCATCAGCCGTCCCGGCAGGCGGATGCTCCGGCCGTCGCTTGGCTCACCGGGCCGTGACGTCGATGGCGAGTGGGTCATGAGCTGACGAGTCGGCGGAGTCGGGGCAGACGAGTCTTGGCCATCGCGGCAAACGGACTCTTGGGATACTCCTTGAGCAGCAACTCGAGCGTCTGCACGGCCTGGGGGTATTCCTTGAGTGTTTCCTGGCAACCGGCGGCCTGAAACAGTGCCGCCGCCTGGATCTCGGGGTAGTTGTACAGGATCTGGACAGCCAGGAACTGCTTCTTGGCCTCGCGGAAGTTCTTCTGCAGCAGAAACGTCTCGGCCGTGCGGAGGTGGCTGTTGGCGGCGGTCAGAGTTTTCCGACCTTGTGGCGAAGCGATCACTCGAGCGAAGGCACTTCGGGCCCCGGAGAAGTCGGGTCGCGGCTTCTTCATCAGGCTGCGACCGAGGATTTCGTCGGCCTTGTAGAGGACCTTTGCGCGGGGCCTTGAGCGTTGGAAGTCGGCGACGGTGTCTGCGGCTGCTTCGTAGTCCTTGAGCTGGTAGTGGGACTCGGCCAGCAGCACCCAGGTTTCGTCGAACCACGCCGCGGTCGCGACTGTCTTGTTCGACTTCTGCCCCAGCACGGCGGTCAGTTCAATCTTGGCGACGGCGTGGTCCCTCAGTTGCAGTGCCGCGTGCCCGAGTTGGAAGCGGACTTCCCAGAGATGCCGGCTCTTGGGGAACCGGGTTCTCAGTGACGTGCCGTGTTCACGCACCTGTTTCCATTGCTTGCTCTCGGAGGCGATTCCGACGAGTCGGAACAGGGCATCCTGCTGGATCTCGTTGCTGACGTTTTTCGAGCGTGTGATTTGCAGGAAGGCGTTCTGTGCTTTTGCGAGTCGTCCGGCGACGAGATCGCTTTCGGCGAGGCTGAAGCGGGCGCTGGCGACCCGTTTGCTGCCGGGGTGCTTGTCGATCAGTTGCCGGAACAGCGAATCGGCTTTCTTGAATGAACCGGCGTCGGCGTGCATCTCGGCCCACTCGTACAGCAGCTCGTCCCGGTCCTTCGCCTTGGGGAACTGTTTCAGGAGAATGGCGTAGGCGGCATCGGCTTCGGAGGTCTGCTTGTCGACTGACAGCAGCCGCGCCGCTCGCCGAGCCGACAGGAATGCAAAGGAACTCCTGGGATAGTCTCGAGCCGCCACGCGGTACGCCTGGGCCGCCTCCCGGGACGCTCCCGCCTTCTCGTGACTCTCGGCAGACTTGTACGCCGCCTCGGCCGCCAGCTCGTCTCGAGGATGCAGCTTTACGACTTGCTGGAAGATCCTGGCCGCCTCGTCATACTTCTTCGACTCGAACAGGCTCCAGCCACGTCCCGAGAGACCCGCGGCGTGGAAGGGGGAGCGCGGTCCCAGGTTGACGAGGTTGCCGAAGAGCCGTTGTGCCCGAGCGTACCTCTTGGCCTTGTAGGACGCCTCGGCCATCCGGCTGAGTGTCTGGGCATAGATCGGCTTGTCGCGGAATCCGTTGGCCAGCCGTGTCAGTGCGAGGTCCGCGGCTGCGGCCTGGCCCTGCAATTCCGAGGCCTCGGCCAGCACGACCAGGGCGTCGGCGGCGAGAGTTCCCTTGGGGTGTTTCTTGAGGTATTTCGAGGCGGCTGCGGCGGCGGGTTTGTGCTGCCCGGCCGCCAGGAAGCTCGAGGCTCCCAGCACCAGCGTGTCGTCGAATTCGCCGGCCCGATTCGAGTCGTCGATCGAGCTGAGGAAGGGCTTGAGTGATTCGAGGACCAGGCGGTCGTCGCCGAGTTGGCTGGCCACGCGGGCCAGCTGGTAGCGGGCCCGGTTGCGGATCTTCTCGGTCCGGCCCTGTGCCAGGGCCGCGCGGAAGAGGGTCACGGCGGACTTCAGGTTGGCGTTGCCACCACGAGCCACCTTCAGCCGACCCGCCTGCAGGCGGTGCCGAGTGGCCAGCTGGCTCTTGGGGAATCCTCGAGCAAACCGGTCGACCAGGGCCTGGGCCTCGACAAGCGTCTTCTGGCGAGCGGACTTGTCGGTGAGGGTCTCGGCCGAGAGCAACAGCGATTCGGTGGCGAACAGCAGTGCCTGGTCGTTGGCCGGATGCTTGGGCCAGCGGGAGACGACGTCCTGGAACCGACGGGCCGCCAGCGTGTAGTCCTTGGCACGAAACTCGGTGTCGGCCCACTGGAACTGGATGTTGCGTGCCAGGTTCGCATCCGGCTTACCCGCATCGGCCTGCCGAAACGCCGCGATCGCCTCGTCGGGCTTGTCGAGTGCCTTGAGACTTACGCCTCGCCAGTAATCGGCATTGGTCGCCTGGTCGGGATGGCGGCGGGCCGCACGGAAACGGGCAATCGCTTCGGGGTACTGACCCAATTCAAACCGGGCGTAGCCCGAGTTGAGCTGTGCGGCGAGCACCTCCTTGCTCTTGGGAAAATCGCGGGCCAACCGGTCCCACGCCGTGGCGGCTTCGGCGAATCGCTTGGCGTCGAACTCGAGTGTTCCCAGTCTCGCGAGTGCCTTGTCGGCGTGTCTCGAGGCCTTGTCGGCGGCGAGCTGTCCAAAGAGACGGCGAGCCTCGTCGGTCTTCTTGTCGTGCTCGCAGCAAATCGCCAGCCCGAACCGGACCTCGTTGACCAGGCTGCCCTTGGGGAATTCGGCCAGAGACCTGCGGTAGACCGCCTGGGCCTGGGTGTACTTCTTCTGCTGGAGCAGTGCGTCGCCGAGATAGAACTGGCCCCAGTCTCGGAGCATGTGCTTGGGAGCCGCCTTGAGATAGCTCTGCAGGCCCGTCGACGCGGAGGACCACTCCCCCAGCAGGTAGCCGCACTCTCCGATCCGGAACAACGCGTCGGGATAGCTGGCGTCCTTGGGGAAATCAGCTTTGAATCTCCTGAACTCGACCCGCGCGACGGTGTACTTCTTGAGGTGCATCAGAGAGACACCCAGCAGCAGTCGGGCCGAAGCGGCCTGGGGGCCGCGGGGACCGGTCTTGATGAAGGCCCGCAGGGACTCGGCTGCAAGCGACCAACGCTTCTGCTTGTAGTGACCCACTCCCAGGCGATAGTCGTCGTCGGCTGCGGTCGCTGCGGTCGCTGCGTTGGCGGGCGTGGCTGCGGTGGCTGCGGTGGCGACGAAAACGGAGGCGACCAGCAGGAGGGTCAGTGGCCGAGCGGGGGTGGTTTGGCAGAGGAGGTATCGCATGACCGGTGCGCTCGGCGAGTCGAGAACTCGGAACCGGCCGCCGTTCCGGGAGTGGCCCAAGATCTCCTCGTCACGTTCCGCGGCCGGCCTGTGGCCCTATCGTAGCCGCCTTGCCGCGGACCCTTCAAGCACACAAGCCCGGCAGCGGCGTACGCTTCGCCGGGCTTGTTCGAGAGTCGTCGAGTGTGGACCGGGTGGGCCGGGGGTGTGTTGATCAACGTGGAGTAGGAGGCCCGGCACAGCGGATCAGGTGGTCGTGGTCCAGATAGACCACGTCCTTGGTGGCGTCGGTGTTGGTGAAGGGCACCGGCCAGTGCGATCGGATCGTCTTGTTGTAGTAGATCGTGGCCTTGTAGTGGCAGTGATGCAGCTTGGCCGGGCCGACCATCGGGAAGAACCGGCAGGGATCCACCCGGTCGACAATCAACTCGACGACGATCTTCACGTTGTTGCGAGTCGTCTCGGCCAGGAACGCGTAACCACCGGACGCCTTGTCAGGCAGCGATCGCATGACCTCGTCCTCCGACGGAGGATCCAGGCAGTACAGCGGCGCGTTTTCGCCCTCGATCGGGTCGAGCACCGGTACCCTGTCGTATCGTTCCTCCTCGTGATACGCGTCCTCGATCATTTCGCTGAAGTACGGACTGACCGGGATCAGCGGAGTGGTCACGAAGAACTTCGCACTGTCGAGGATCACCGCCAGGAAGCCGGTGAAAACCATGCAACCGCTGCTCGTCGCACAGGCAATCGCCAGCGTCAGCAGCAGGGCCTGTTGTCTATTGCGTGTCATCTCGAGATTCCCTGCACACGGTTTGCATGTCGGTGGACAGCCCGTGAGATCCGGTCGAACGGGCCGAGGCTGTAGGTGGTCCGGGACTCAGTGATCATCCGTTCGCCTACCAGTTCTCCGGGTTCAGGAACCACCACCACTTATCAGTCCGAGGACGGAAGTTGAGGTTCCAGTGGCCGTCGTCCCATTCGAGCTGAGCCGCCCGCCAGCCCATCGGGATCTGGGGATACGGGTAGAAGGGCCCGATGTAGGGCCAGGCACTGGCACTGTACTGCTTGGGGTAACTGACCTGGGCATAGTTGGGGTGGGCCGCGTAGCTGGGCCACGCGTAGTTGGGCATGTTGGGCATGTTGTAGACCACGTGTGAGGCCCGACCGCCGGGGTGCCCGTAGCTGGGCGGAGGCGGCATCGCGGGGCCTGCGGCTCCGGGTGGGCCGGGAACCGGGGCGGGGCCGGGTGCCCCGGAGGCTGGCTGGTAGGCCGCCTGCTGCAGATCGCCCGGTCGGCGACCCAGCGCCAACTGGTTCTCGACCTTCTTGACTCCCGGAATCGACGCAGCAATCTGCTCGACATAAGCCCGTTCCTGGAGCGAATTGACGGTGCCGGAGAGTTGAGCGATGCCCTGCCGGAACCGGATTTCAATGTCATAGCTGCTCAGTTGAGCCGCACCCAATGCCCGAGCAATCTGCTCGGCCATCTTCTGATTGGCCACCCTGTCGGCCAGGTTCACCTTCGGAGTCGCGGCAAACGTGGCGGGCTTGATTGCCGGCCTGGTGGCCGCCTTGGCCACCCTGTCGGCCAGGTTCACCTTCGGAGTCGCGGCAAACGTGGCGGGCTTGATTGCCGGCCTAGTGGCCGCCTTGGCCGCCTTGGCCGCCTTGGCCGCCTTGGCCGCCTTGGCCGCCTTGGCGGGAAGGACCTTCAATTGGTTGTCGACCGTGCCGACACCCTCGACTTGGGTCACCACCCTGGTCACCGCCGCCTTCTGACCCGCGTCGGCGATCGAACCGGTCAACTCGGCCCTGTTCGCCTGGAAGCGGATGCGAATGTCGTAACCACTCAGGCCCGCAGCACGCAGGGCCGAGGCAATCGACTCGGCCATCTTCGTGTTGTAGGCCTTCGTTTCCTGAACCGTCTGCGGAGCCTCCGCCTCGGAGTCGCTACCAAAGAACTTCAGGAACGACGGCAGCCCCGCCGTACTTGTGGCCGGAATGGCCGCCAGGAGGGCCGCCAGCAGAAGCCATGTCGTCTGTATCCGTCGCATGAACCAACTCTCCTCAGAGGCGTACGAATTGCGTACGAGAAACCCCGCGCACGGGCACGGATGCTGATTCTATTGATCGGACGAGTTGATCCGGTTAGTTAAACTTTTCTGGTTATTTCGGCTCCGGATGATGGGTACGCCGCCTGGCGGCCGAATGCGATGATCCTCGTGGCAAACCAGGCAGAATGGGTAAGCCACTGTTCACTATTCAACCTGCCGCAGGCGGACTGACCCCAATTCTGGTGAGGCTAGCAGCCCGTTGAAGAACTCGGACCCTGGGGTCAGACGCCGCCCACAACGGGGTTTGCTCCACCTGTCGCGTTTCACAGGCGGGGCCTGACCCCT
>CAUZEQ010000116.1:0-13564 GCA_963578885.1 Planctomycetota bacterium | reverse complement strand
ACCTGAACAGGACTGCTAGAATTCGTCTCGGGGTCCCCGGCTCTGTCGAGGCACCCGGCGGTGAATCTCGCCCGAACGAAAATGGACCGACCGGTCACAACCGGCGAAGCAATACGATGGCCAGGACCGTGCGGATTGGCCTGTTGGGACTGATCCTGGGCGGACTGATGATGAGTGACTCGGCAGCGGCAGAACCGGATCCCCCCGAGCAGTCCAAACCGCAGGACTCTGCTGCACAGGGTCAGCAGTCCCGGTCTGGCAAGGCCAACCTGCCGACCCCGACGTTTGGAGGAGGCCAGTTCTGGGGCGACGTGCGGTTTTTCCGCGGCTGGAAAATCCAGCAGAACGTGTTCACCGGCCACCACCGCCTGCTGGATCCGAAGGATGTCCGCAGGGCGTGGGGGGCTCGCGAGGCCTGCGAGTTGCAGCTCGACGAGGTGATCGGGACCGAGAAGCTGGAGCCGATGAGTGGCACGGCGGTGATCCTGCTGCATGGTGCGATCCGTTCGTCGAAGTCGTTGAGGAAGCTGGGTCTCGAGTTGGCCAAGGACGGGTACCTGGTCGTGCCGTTCGACTATCCGAGTACGAAGGCTGAGATCGAGACTTCGGCCGACTATCTGCAGCAGGTGATCGAGCGACTCGACGGTGTGACGCGGATCCACTTTGTCGTGCACAGCATGGGGGGGCTGGTGGTCCGCAGCTGGTCGGGCCGATATCGCGACAAGCGGGCTGGCCGGCTGGTGATGATCGGTGTTCCCAACCGCGGGGCGAGGATGGCCGATCACCTGAAGACCAACCTGCTGTTCAGGCTGCTCTATGGCCGAGCCGGACAGCAGTTGGGCAGCGATCCCGAGGGGTTCATTTCACGGCTGCCGACACCGAACTTCGAATTCGCCGTGATCGCCGGCAAGGCGGGCACCTCACGCGGCTTCAATCCGCTCGTCCCCGGCGACGACGACGGGACGGTAGCGGTGGAAAGTACTCGCCTGCCCGGTGCGGCCGATTTCATCTCGGTCCGCGGAAGCCACTCGTTCCTGATGTTCAAGCCGGCGGTGATCGAGTGGACCAGGCGGTACCTCAAGCACGGACACTTCCGAGAGGACGGCAGCAAGCAGCCGATCCCCTTCGAGAAGAAAGGCGAGAAGAAGGGCGAGCGGAAGTCGGATTCCGACGAAGGCCCGTCGCGGCCGTAGCGGCCACGGCTACTTCTCGGACTTGCCTTGCTTCGGCTTGCTCTCGCCCTTTTTGTGCTCACCCTTTTCGTCGTGCTTGTGATCGCCGTCCTTGTCGTGCTTGTGGTCGCCGTGTTCGTGGTCATGGTCCTTGTGGGTGACGGCGACCGGGAACGACTTCTCGCCGATCGTCAGCTGGATCTCTCCGGTGGTTGAGTCGTTGTCGTGGAAGGCATCGAAGAGCGCCTTGTCGGCGGTCACAAAGCGTGACGACTTGCCGTCGCCGTCGCCTTCCTGCGGCTTTGCGGCCAGCTTGTGCCGCTTGGCGTCGTCGCCGGTGCCGATGGCCAGTTCGAGTTCCGCGGCGTCAATCGGCACGGCCTTCTCGGCTTCGCCGTCGAGCACGTAGATGGTGATCGTCTTGGCCTTCTCGTCCCAGGCGATCTCGGCGTGATACTGGTGGTCTCCGAGTTCGACCAGTGTGCCACCGTGAGGCGCCTCGTGATGCTCACCATGATCGTGACTGTGATCATGGGCACCCGGGTCGGCTGGCTTGATATCGTCGGCTTTGAATTCCTGGTACTCGTTGCCGCCTTCACAGCCGACGGCTCCGCTCAGCAGCCCGACAATCGCCAGGGCCAGGATGCCGCCGCCGATAAGACCTCGTGCTCTGGAATTCTTCATCTTGTGCCTCGTTTTGCTTTATGTGCGTTGGCGATCCGAACAACGGTTGGTCACTGTTGTGAGACTTCTTCCTGCAGGTAGGTTTGGCCGCGGTACATCTTTGCGACTCCGATGAACAATACGGCAGCGATGGCCATGGCGGCGGTGAAAAACCAGTAATACGAAGCCCCCTCTAGTTTCGAGTTGCCAAACTCGTCCCTGGTGAATCGGTTGACCAGGGCCGTGAAGACGTTCCCCGCCGAGACGCTCAGCAGGAAAATCGCCATCACAAAGGACTTCATTTTTCGAGGCAGGTGATCGAGATCATCACCTCGGCGGCGGTGATCAGCATGTAGGCCAGCAGTTGCCATGCGATGTGAGGAGTCTGTCCATCGTCGATCCATTCCTGAATTCCTGACGAAACTGCGTAGGCGGCGGCGGCGATGAACAGTCCGATGCTGACTTTGCGTAACGGTGTCAGCGTGAAGACCTTGTTGATCAGCGGGTAGATCACGTAGTTGAACAGCGGAACAAAGATCAGGATCAGCACCGGATTGGCCAGCCCGACCTGCGAGGGCAGCAGTTCGATCGAGCCGATGACCCGGTCCATGTGCGTGGCCTGTTCGACCCACTTCGATCCTCCCTGGTCGAACAGCGACCAGAAGACGGCGACGAACAGGTAGATCGGTACCAGGCCGAGCAGCGCGCGGATGCCGGTCGAATCGAAGGTCTCGCGGAGGAACGCACGTCCTCCGGGGGGGATGTGCACAAAGCGGTGGCGGCCGAGCCAGAAGACGAGCGTGGCCAGGGCCATCAGGATGCCCGGGATCCCGAAGGCCCAGCCCGGTCCGGCGTACTTCAGCAGCAGCGGTGTTGCGAATTGAGACGCGGCGGCGCCGATGTTGATCGAGACATAGAACCAGCCGAAGACCTTCGACAGCAGGTGCTGGTTGGTTGCTCCGAACTGGTCACCGACGTGAGCGGAAACGCACGGCTTGATGCCTCCGCTGCCAACCGCGATCAGGAACAGCCCGGCGATCAGAAACGTCCGGGGTTCAAAGGTATTGGCGAGCACGGATCCGGGCAGGTCGATCATCGCCAGGCTCAGATGCCCGACACAATAGACACTCGAGAGCAGCAGAATGGTGCGGTACTTGCCCAGGAAGATGTCCGCGGCCAGTGCTCCGAAGACCGGAAAGAAGTAGGCCGAGGCCACGAACCAGGCCTGCCATTCGGTGGCTTGGTTGCTGGTGAAAAAGTCGTCGGCTCCGGTCGAGGAGAACAGGTGTCCGGTCATGAACACGAACAGAATCGATCTCATGCCGTAAAAGCTGAACCGCTCGGCTGCTTCGTTGCCGACGATGAAGGGAATGCCGCCGGGCATGCGAGGCGAGGGGACCGGCGCGGTCAGGTACTGCGGTTGGGCCACGTCACTTGATCCTTTGGGGAGTCATGCCGAGGTTCTTGATCAGGAAGGCCCACTTGTCGGCGGCCTCCTCGATGATCTTCGCCGTCGGCTTGCCCGCACCGTGACCGGCTTTGGTTTCGATCCGGATCAGGACCGGAGTCTTTCCGGCCTGGCAGTGTTGAAGCTGTGCGGCGAACTTGAAGCTGTGGCCGGGCACGACGCGGTCGTCGGTGTCGGCGGTGGTGACCAGCGTGGCCGGGTACTTCGTGCCCGGTTTCAGGTTGTGGTAGGGCGAATAGGCCAGCAGGGCCTGGAACTCCTTGGCGTTCTCTGCACTGCCGTAATCATCCACCCAGTATCTTCCGGCGGTGAACTTGTGGAACCTCAGCATGTCCATCACTCCCACCGCCGGCAGGCAGGCGCCGAACAGTTCCGGACGCTGGGTCATCACGGCTCCGACCAATAACCCGCCGTTACTGCCACCCATCACGGCCAGCTTCTCGCTGGTCGTGTACCCTTCGGAGATCAGGTACTCCGCCGCCGCGATGAAGTCGTCAAAGACGTTCTGCTTCTGCAGCTTGGTTCCCGCCTTGTGCCACTTCTCGCCGTACTCTCCTCCGCCACGCAGGTTGGGCATGGCGTAGATCCCGCCCATCTCCATCCACTGCAGCCGGCTGATCGAGAACCTGGGGGTCAGTGAGATGTTGAAACCGCCGTAGCCGTACAGCAGCGTCGGCCGCTTGCCGTCGAGCTTGATGTCCTTGTGGTGGGCGATGAACATCGGCACCTTCGTCCCGTCCTTGCTCGTGTAGAACACCTGCTTGACGAGGTAGTCGTCGGGGCTGAACTTCACCTTCGCCTGCCGCCAGAGGGTGCTTGTGCCGGTCACCATGTCGTAGCGATAGATGCTGGGCGGAGTCGCAAAGCTGGCGAACGAGTAGAAGGTCTCGGTGTCGGTTTGCCGACCGCCGAAACCGCTGGCGGTTCCGATACCCGGGAATTCGGCTTCGCGAACGAACTGGCCGTCCATCGAGTGCATGCGGATCTGGGTGCGGGCGTCTTTGAGGTAGTGAGCGACAAACAGGTTGCCCACCAGTCCGACACCGGTCAGCGTCTCGTCACGCTGCTCGATCAGCACGCGGTGGTGTTCGGGTTCGGGTTGCCGGATGTCGATGGCGACCAGTCGTTTCCGGGGCGACTCGCGGTCGGTCTTGAAGAAGAAGACCGGCCCGTCGTTGCCCACGAAGGTGTACTCGTGGTCGAACGTCGAAACCAGATCGATCGGCATCCCGAACGGTTCGGCCAGGTCCTTGTAGAGCACTCGGTACTTGTCGTCGGTCCCCTTCCAGATGGTTATCACCAGGTACCGCCCGTCCTCGGTCACGTCGGCATCGAAGCCCCAGTCGGGGTGATCGGGCCGCTTGTAGACCAGCACGTCGTCTGCCTGGAGTGTGCCGATGCGGTGGTAGTAGACTTTCTGGTTGAGATTGAGGCTCTGGAACTTGGCCCCTTCGCCGGGTTCGTCGAAGCGGCTGTAGAAGAAGCCGCGGTTGTCACTGGTCCAGGAGATGCTGCTGAACTTGACCCATTTCAGTTCGTCGTCGAGCTTGCGACGCGAATCGACTTCCATCACTCGCCAGGTCCGCCAATCCGATCCCGACTCGGCCACTCCGTAGGCCATGAAGCGGCCGTCGTCGCTGAAGGACGTGCCGGCCAGTGCGATGGTGCCGTCCTTGGACCAGGTGTTCGGGTCGATCAGGATCCTCGGATTTGCGTCGAGGGCCTCGAGGCTGTGGAGCACCGATTGATTCTGCAGCCCGCTGTTTCTGTAGAAGAAGTAGCGTCCACCCTTCTTGAACGGAGTCCCGATTTTCTCGTAGTCCCACAACGCCTCGATCCGCTTGCGGACCAGTTCCCGCTGTGGCAGTTGTTTGAGGTATCCGAAGGTGGTCTTGTTCTGGGCTTCGACCCAGGCGGTGACCGCCTTGGACTTGCGCACATCGTCTTCGAGCCACCGGTAGGGGTCGGGGACTCTGGTGCCGTGGTGGGTGTCGACGTGATCGATCCGCCGTGTCTTGACATACTCGATGTCGGCGGCCGAAATCGTGGAGGTCATGGTCAGTAGCCCGGCGAACAGTAACAGGAGCAGGCGTTGCATCGGAAATCTCCCGGCGGATTGCCGCCGGATCCAGCGAGTGGTCCCCCGGCGGGCGAGATGGTATTTAACCCCACGGGATCGCGGTTGGAAAGCCTCGGCACGCTCGAGTTCACTCCAGAGGGAAAGCGGCGATGAATGATCTGGCCAGGACGTGTTGGCAACTGATGCTGGTGGGGGCAGTACTCTGTCTCCCCGAGACGAGCTGTGCCGCCGATCCGAAGCCGGCTATCCGGCTCGAGATGACTCGACGGCTCGACGCCCTGATCGACACCGAGTGGGAGTGGCGGTTGAAGCAGCAGCCGACCTTCGCCTCGTACCTCGGAGACCGCCGCTACAACGATCGCTGGCCGGACGTGTCACTTGCGGCCATCACCGTGCGCCACGAGCACCGCCGCGGTGTGCTGAAACAGTTGGACGCGATCGATCGCACGGTGCTCGCTGCAGGCGACAGGCTCAACTACGACCTCTTCCGTCGCGACTACCAGGTCTCGGTCGACAGCCACGTTTTCCGCTGGTTCCTGGTCCCGCTGACGGCTCGTGGCGGCATCCAGGACGCCAGTTCCAGGTCCGACGTGATTCGTTTCGAGAAACTCGCCGACTACCAGCAGTGGCTGAAGCGATTGCAGTCGTTTGGCACGTACATGGACCAGACGATTGCCCTGATGCAGACCGGTCTCGACGAACGTCGAGTGCACGATCGCGAGGTGATGGTCCGGGTGCCGGCCCAGATCGCTCGTCAGATCGTCGACGATCCGACCAGGAGCCTTTTCTACAAGCCATTCCGGGACTATCCCGCCGATGTGTCGAAAGCGGATCGGGAGCGATTACAGAGCGAAGCTCGGAAGGCGATTTCGGAGGTAGTGGTTCCGGCCTATCGCCGGATGCAGACATTCTTCAAAGACAAGTACCTGCCCGGCTGTTTCACTCGGGCGGGCGTCTGGCAGGTTCCCAAAGGCCGCGAATTCTACGCGTTCCGCTGTCGGCGCTTCACCACGACCGACCTGACTCCCCGGCAGATCCACGAGATTGGTCTGGCTGAGGTGAAGCGGATCCGGGCCGAGATGCAGGTGGTGATCGAGCGGACGAAGTTCCAGGGCAGTTTCGGCGAATTCCTGGAGTTCATGCGGACCGACCCTCGCTTCTATTACAAGGATGCCAAGGACCTGCTGGCGGCCTACCGCGAGGTCACCAAGCGGATCGACCCGCACCTGGTCCGGTTGTTCCGTCGTCTGCCGCGGATTCCCTACGGAGTCGAACCGATCCCGATGCACCTGGCTCCCGACACGACGACCGCCTATTACCGGCCTCCATCGGCTGACGGCCTGCGTGCGGGGACCTACTTCGTCAACCTGTACCGGCCAGAGGTGCGACCGAAGTACGAGATCGAGGCCTTGAGTCTCCATGAGGCAGTGCCGGGTCACCACCTGCAGATTTCTCTGGCGATGGAACTGGAAAACGTGCCGCCGTTCCGACGCTTTGGCGGCTACACGGCATTCATCGAGGGCTGGGGGCTGTATTCGGAGAGTCTTGGCGAGGAGCTGGGTCTCTACAAGGACCCCTATTCGAAGTTCGGCCAGTTGACGTACGAGATGTGGCGAGCGGTGCGGCTGGTTGTGGACACCGGGATGCACTACGACGGCTGGACCCGGAAGCGGGCGATCGAGTTCTTTGCCGACAACACGGCCAAGACGATGTTCGACATCGAGAACGAGACCGACCGCTACATCGCCTGGCCGGGTCAGGCGTTGGCCTACAAGATCGGCGAGCTGAAGATCCAGGAGCTGCGGCGACGTGCCGAGAAGCGACTGGGCGAGAAATTCGACATCCGCGAGTTTCACGACGTGGTGTTGTCGCGAGGCGCGGTGACGCTGGATCTGCTTGAGGAGCAGGTGGATGCGTGGTTGAAGGGGAAGTAGGTGGGGACCACCGGGGACAGGCATCCGCCTTGGGCGGAGAGCCAGTCCCTGTCAGGCTCCGTCACAGCCCAGCTGCCGGGCGAGCCACTGGGCGGTTGAAAGAGGCCGGGTCCCGGTCAGGTGTTCGACCTGGTGTCGGCAGCTGAAGCCCGGAGCCACGACTGGTCCCTGGTGTTTCCGCACCGCGGGTGCCAGCACTCTCTCGCCGACCGCCAGCGACACGGCGAGGTGATCGGGCTCGTAGCCGAAGGACCCGGCCATGCCACAGCATCCGCCGTCGAGGTCTTCGACCGTCCCTCCCGCGCGGCGGATCGTCTCGAGTGCCGGTCCGGTGCCGAGCAGTGCCTTCTGGTGACAGTGCCCGTGATGGAGCACCGCTTCGCCCGGCCGGTTTTTATCGGTGGGCACTTCCGGAAGGACCCTCGCGGCCCACTGTTCAAACGTCAGGCAGGCCTCGGCCACCCGATCGGCGGATTCTCGTTTCTGTTCGGGAACCAGGTGTGGCAGGTCGTCGATCACCGCCGACCAGCAGCCCGGTTCGAGGAAGACGATGTTACGCTGGGATTCGGCGATCGGCGACAACGCGTCGACCAGCCTGAGGGCCTGGTCACGTGCCTCATCGAGGAAGCCTCGTGAAATCAGCGGCCGGCCGCAGCAGACGGCCGGGGCGAGTGCGGCCGACAGCCCCAGGTGGCCTGCGACCGCGATGGCGGCGAGCACATGCTGCGGCTCGCAGTGGATCGAAAACGTGTCAGGAAAGAACACGACGTCCGCAGAGGCTGCTTCGGCTGTTTCGGTTGTTTCCGTTAAATCCAGGTTCTCGCACTCGACCAGCAGCGACCGCATTGCGACCGTTGGCGGTTTGCGTTGCGGCGCGATTCCGGCGAACCACTTACCCGGTCGGCTGGAGCTGATCAGGTTAAACACCCGCGGCCACCGCGAGGCTCGTTCGAGCGTGCCACGGATTCCGGCGAAGTGGCGGTCGTGTCGCGGTCGGGGATTGTGGCGATAGAACTGGTAGAGGAACTCGGCCTTCATCCGGGCCATGTCGACTCCGGTCGGGCACTCCGACTTGCACGCCTTGCATTCCAGGCACAGGTCCAGGGCCGGTTTCAGCGACGGGCTCGCCAGGCCCTCGGGCCCGAGTTCTCCGTTGATCGCCATCCTCAGGGCATTGGCGCGCCCTCGTGTCGAATCGGCCTCGTTTCGGGTCGCCATGTACGATGGGCACATCGTCCCGACCAGGCTCTTGCGACAGGCTCCCACGCCACTGCATTGTTCGGCGGCCCTCGCGATGCCTCCGAAGTCGGAGAAGTCAAACGCGGTCGAAGGATTCGGAGTGACGTGTCCGGGCCCGAACCGGAGGTCGGAAGTCAGCTCGGGGGCATCCACGATCTTGCCCGGGTTGAGCAGTCCCTGCGGATCGAACGTCCGTTTGATCTCGCGGAACGCCTCGTAGAGCTGCGTTCCGAACATGCGTTCCTGGAACGGGGCCCGCACCAGGCCGTCGCCATGTTCGCCACTGAGAGCTCCACCGAATTCGAGCACCAGGTCGGCCACTTCGCTGGCGATGGCAGCGAATCGCTCGACGCCGATGTCCGTCTTCAGATCGATGACCGGGCGGATGTGCAGCAATCCGACTGATGCGTGAGCGTAGAAACCGGCGCGGGTCTGGTGTCGATCGAGGATCTTGCGGAACCGCTCGATGTACTCTCTGAGTCGCTCGGGTGCCACCGCCGTGTCCTCGACAAACGACACCGCCTTGGCGTCGCCGGGTCGTGCCATCGACAGCCCCAGGGCGGCCTTGCGGAGTTTCCAGATCCGGCCCTGCTCCTCGGGTGAGTCGGTTCGAAAGAAGTGTGTGCCCAGTCCCCGACGGCGCAGGTCCTCTTCGAGTCGCTCGAGTCGCCCGGCCAGGTCGTCGGTCTCATCGCCTTGGACTTCGACGAGCAGCACTCCGGGCGGGTCGCCCTTGATGAACCATCTCAGCGGTTCGAATTCGGGTTTGCCGACGGTATGCGAGAGGATCATGCGGTCGAGCAGTTCCACGGCCGACGGCAGGTGTTCGAGGATTGCGGGCACCGCACCCAGGGCGTCGAGCAGGTCGTCGAATTGGACGCAGAGCAGGGATCGCCGGGCGGGGATCGGGACCAGCCTGAGTGTCGCTTCGAGTACCAGTGCCAGTGTGCCTTCGGAGCCGACGATCATTCTCGAGAGGTTGTGCGGCCGGTCCTGGTCTGGGGTGAATTGGTCGAGGTTGTAGCCGCCGACGCGGCGGAGCAGTTTCGGGTACCGCCGCTGGATTTCCTCGGCATGTTCCGACGCCAGTCTCAGCACCGTCTCGTGGCAATCGGCCAGGAGAGTCTCGGCGGTGGCGGCTGCGGTGTTGGGCTCGGTGTCGTCGAGCACGACCACGCTGCCGTCGGCCAGCATCACCGTCAGGCTCTCGACATAGTCGATCGTCTTGCCGTAGACGACCGAGCGTGTCCCGGAGGAGTTGTTGCAGATCATGCCTCCGATGGTGGCTCGGCTGGAGGTCGAGAGGTCCAGCGGTAGGGTCAGGCCGTAGGGCCCGAGCGTGGCGTTGAGTTCATCGAGCACGATGCCGGGTTGGACGCGGACGCGATTGCGATCGGGTTGGAGTTCGACGAGTTGGTTGAGGTGTTTCGAGAAGTCCAGTTGCAGGCCGGCCCCGATGGCCTGTCCCGCCTGCGAGGTACCTCCGCCGCGTGCGGTGATCGAGATGCCGTGTTCGCGGCAGAAGGCCAGCACCACGGCAACATCCTCGGCGTGCCTGGGTCGCACGACCCCGGCGGGCACGATCTGGTAGACGCTGGCATCGGTGGCGTACATCGCCCGGGTGGCCGGGTCGACGGTGACATCACCGTCGAGTCGGGCCTGGAGTTGTTCGAGTTGTGTGCTTGAGAGCGTCACGGTGCCCGGGACCCGAGTGCTCTGAGCCCCTCGGCGAGTCGTTGGAGTCCCTGTTGCAGGTTGTCGCCACCGGAGGCGAAGGAAATCCGCAGTGTGCCTTCCCCCGACGCTCCGTAGGCGCCTCCGTGCATCACCACCACGCCGTGGTCGACCAGCAGGTCGCGGCGGATGTCGTTTGAGGGTCGCTGGAGATCTCGTGCGTCGGCCATGGCAAAGAACCCGCCTTCGGGCACGAGCATGTTGACCGAGGGGATCCCGGCCAGGGCGTCGAGCACCTGAGTACGGCGTCGGGCGTACTCGGCGGCCATTTCGGCCACGCAATCCTGAGGCCCCTCGAGAGCCGCTGCAGCGGCGTCCTGGACAAAGGTGGCCGGGCCGCGGCTGGATTGCTGGAGCACGAGGTACATGGCCGAGATGATCTCGGGCGGCGCCGCGCAGTATCCCACTCTCCAGCCGGTCATGGCGTAGGTCTTCGAGAGGCTGTTGACGATGATGGTGCGTGAGCGTGCGTCGTCCGAGAGTGCAGCGGGGGTGCGGTGGCGGTGCGCGTCGTAGCAGATCGATTCATAGATCTCGTCACTGATCACGAACAGGTCGTGGCGGGCGGCGAGTTCGAGCAACCCGGACCACTCGTCATCAGCGAGCACGGTGCCGGTGGGGTTCCAGGGCGAGTTGACCAGCAGGGCCCGGGTGCGAGGTGAAATGGCGGCGGCGACCTGGTCGGGATCCCAGCTGAAGCGACCATCCTGTAGCACCGCTGGCACCGGCACCGGTCGGCCGCCGAGTTGGATGATCACCGAGAGGTAGGCGTCGTAGACGGGTTCGGGCAGCAGCACCTCGTCGCCGGGGTCGAGCACGGCACCGAGTGCGCTGTAGAGCCCCAGCGTCGCGCCGCTGGTGACGAGGATCTCGTCTCCGGCGGAGTACTCGGGTCCGCCGTTGTGCAGGATGGCGGAGGCGACCGCGTCTCTGAGTCGCGGTTCCCCCCGGTTGTCGGGGTACCCGGTTCGGCCCGCAGCGAGTGCTTCTTGTGCGGCGGCGACGATGTGTCCGGGAGTCGGCAGGTCGGGGGCTCCGCGCATCAGCGACACGGGCGAGTGTCCGTCGGCCTGCAGCTGGCGAACTTCCTGCAGGATCGAGTTGACCGCGGTTGGCTTGAGCAGTCCGAGTCGTTGTGCGAGAGGCATACGGGCTGGGTGGGGGCTGGGTTCGGGCTGGGTGGGGGCTGGGTGGGGGCTGGGTGGGGGCTGGGCGGTCGGTTGGCAAAGCGGGAGGAGCATTATAGGCTGCGCGAAATCACGGGGACCACCTGCGAGGGCGACACGAGTTGGACTGGCTGAACAGGCATTGGCTGCAGTTACTGTTTGTCGGGTTGTACCTGGCGATGCTGGCCTGGCACGGTTGGCTGGGCAAGCGTCGCACCAGGGGTCTGGCCGACTACCTGGTCGGTGGTCGCCGAATGGGCGGCGTCGTAATCGGGCTTTCGTTCTACGCCACGTTTGTCAGCTCGGTGACATTTGTCGGCCACGCCGGTCGCAGCTACGCGTTCGGCCCATCGTGGTGGCTGATCTGCGTGGTCATTTTCACGTCGATGGTGCTGATCTCGTGGTTCGTGATCGCCGGCCCCTTCACGCGTCGTGCTCGCGAACTGGGCGCGTTGACGGTCCCCGATTTCCTGGGCTACCAGTACGATTCGCTGTTGCTGAGGCGTTTGGCGGCCGGAGTGGTGGTGGTGGCATCGCTGGCCTACATGGTGGCCGTCTACGAGGGGGCGACCCGGCTGCTGGGCGTACTGCTGGAGCTGGACCCCACGCTGGTCACTCTGATCATCTTCATGGTGGTGACCGCCTACACCCTGGCCGGTGGTTTCCACTCGGTCGTGGCCACCGACGCGGTGCAGGGAGTCATCCTGCTGGCCGGCGGTATGCTGTTGCCGATCTCGATGGTGGTCCAGGCCGGCGGAATCACACCGTTGCTCGATCGGGTGCGGGCATCGATGCCCTCCGCGCTCGACTGGCAGCCTCACGGCGAACTGGCCGGCGATGTGACCACCGGCACGTTGATCGGCCTGGCGCTGGGCGTGGGACTGAAGATCATCGTCGAGCCTCGGCAGCTCTCGAGGTTCTACGGCTTGGCCGATGATGAGCAGCTGAGGCGGGGTCGCTGGATTGCTCCGGTGATGCTGTTCACCACCTACCTGGTCATGCTGCCAGTCGGCTTCCTGGCTCACGCGTTCGTGACACCCGAGGAGTTGGGAGGTGGGACCGGTCGATCTCTGACCGACAACGTGATTCCTCACCTGCTGGGTCCCGGTGTCAACCTGCTGGGTCCGGTGGCGGGGGCGTTTTTCCTGACCGGGCTGGTGGCCGCGGCGATGTCGTCGATCGACTCGGTGCTGCTGGTGGCTGCTTCGAGTGTGGACCACGACCTGATCTCGGTGGGCCGCAGCGATGAGACCGGCGTGAGTCGAACTCGGTTATGGGTGCTGTTGCTGTCGGCCACCGCCGCGGCGCTCTCGCTGGTGCTCGACCAGGGGATCACCGAGATGAGTTCGTTCTCGGGTTCGCTTTACGCCGCCTGCTTCCTGCCGCCGCTGATCGTGGGTCTGTTCTGGCGACGGCTGGGCCGTCGGGCGGCGTTGGCGGCCATGGTCACCGGTTTCGTCACTACGGGGGCCTGGTTCCTTCTGAAACAGACCGGTTCACTGGGCGAGTGGAAGACTGTGCACGAGGTCTACGTGGGCCTGGCGTGCTCCCACGCGGTGGCGATCACGATGACGCTGCTGGGTCGGGGTGGAGGTCGCTGAGCGGTCAACCCGGATCTGACGGATCTGACGGGTCGGGCGTCGCGCTGGGACGGTCCATCAGCAGCAGTCCGCCGATGGTCAGCCCGGTGCCGACGATCATCCAGCGAGTCATGGGTTCTTCGAAGAGCATCACGCCGGCGAGCGAGGTGAGTGCGATCTGCGAGGCGTTGATCAGGTTGGCGCGGACGATCGAGATGTGTTTCAGTGCCGCGGTGAGTGCGAAGAAGGCGGCGGAGGTGAATCCTCCGGCGACCATCGAGAGCCAGAACTCTTGGGCCGAGGTCTGTTCGAGCAACCAGCCGGGTCCCTGTCGCAGCAGCACGCCACCTCCCAGCACGATGATGGCGCTCGATGAGAGCAGCAGGATGGTCACCGCGGTGCTGACTCCACTAAGAGCGGCCTGCCGGATCACCACTCCCGCCTGGCCCCAACCGACCCCGGCGGTCAATCCCAAGGCCACGGTGAGCAGGATCAGGCCGCTGCCCCCCTGCCCTGCGGTCGTTGTGG
>CAUZEQ010000115.1:0-13568 GCA_963578885.1 Planctomycetota bacterium | reverse complement strand
GGCCCCAGCCGACCGCCCGGCGAGAAACTCCAAACGGCCCGACCGTGAACCCCGCGTACTGGTCTACGACGACGGTCGCCACGCCAGCCCGCTATACCAGTACGCCGGGCCACTGACCCCCGACGACTTCGTCGTCACCGTCGACCAGTTCGCCGACAGTGGAGCCGACACGCTGGTCTATGTCGCCGGGCTCGAGGGCGGCACCCAGATGTACGACAGCGGGGTCGCTCAGACCTGGGGCGACAACGTCAAGCAGTGGACTCACCCCGTCTGGTACCGCGCCGGCCGACACCTGAAACAGCTGATCCAGGACGGCCACGATCCGCTGAAACTGATCTGCGAGCGAGCCCACCGGCAGGACCTGCTGCTGCTGGCGGGGAACTGGATTTCCCTGCAGGGGGCCGACCGCAAGACCGAGGCGGGACGTGGACGGCAGTCGGACTTTGTCTTCGACCATCCTCGCTTCGAAGTCGGACCCGAACAGGACCCCAGAGCCGCCACGGTGCACCCTCGTCGGTTTAGCTTCCTCCACAAGCCGGTCCGCGACGAACGCCTTGCCGTCTTCGCAGAACTGCTCTCGAAGTATTCGACCGACGGTGTCGAGATCAACCTGGTCGAGTTCGTGCCGATGTGCCGATTCGACCAGGTTGAACAGCTGAGCCCGCTGCTGAGTGAGTGGCTCGGACGGCTCAGACAAGTCGCCGATCGGGCCGCCGATGAGCAGGGACGTGCCAAGCGGATCTACGTCAAGCTGCCCACCGACATCGCGACCCAGAAGGAACTGGGTTATGACGTGGCGAGCTGGATCACGGACAACCTGGTCGACGGGCTGGTCTGCATGAACGGAATGGGCGAGGCCGGGATGACACAGACCTGGTCGCTGGAGCCATTGAAGAAGCTCGCCGAGGGATCATCGTGCCGACTGGTCGCGGGCTTCAGCGACCTGCTGCACAGCCAGTTCCACCGATCGGCCACGCAGTCGATGACCTGGGCCGCCGCGGCCAACGCCTGGGACGACGGAGCCGATGGGTTCGCGATCGTCGACTACCACTGGACACCCAACGGTTGGCCTCTGACCGCCGACGACTACCAGACACTCAGAGTACTCGGTCACCCCGAACTGCTGCGGATCCGTGAAAAGGACTACCGGGCACCTCGACTGGGACGCAACCAGAGTGAACCGGTGACGTGGCCGAGATCGATGAAGGGATCGCTGCCGAAACCGCTGCGGGAGAACCGGCCGGTCGAGGTCACTCTGAAAATCGCCGACGACCTGCCGGCTGCCGGAACAGAGCAGAAGGTCGAGGAGGTCCGCTTGAGAGTCCGGATCACCAACATCGAGCCGTCGCTCAACGAGGTCCACGTGAGACTCAACGGCAAGCGGCTGCCCGAGTCGATCCTGAGACTCGATGACCTGATCTACCGCCAGCAGAAGCTGGGGGCCTATGGACCCTACGGGTTCGTCTACGAGTTCCGCCTGCCCGAGCCGCTTTGGCCGCGGCGAGGTGAGAACCGCATCAGCGTGACGCTGGCCCGCAAGGACCCGGGCATCGACACCCGCTACGAAGTCTCGGATGTGGACCTGGTGATCGAGTACAACCCGCAGCGGCATCTGCGGGATGAGCCGGTGGAGTACTAGGAAGCAGGGGTCAGACGCCGCCCACAACGGGGTTTGCTCCACCTGTCGCGTTTCACAGGCGGGGCCTGACCCCTTCTTCGAGTTGCAACGAGTGCTGGTTGAAAAGGGGTCAGACCCCGCCTGCGTGCCGTTCTGGGTGGAGCGGGACTTTCTGTGGGTCCGCCGAAGGCGGATCAGACCCCGGCAGCTCAATACCCGTAATCCGCCTTCAGCTTCGATTCATCCCGCCACCGTGGGGCCCCCTTCTCGATCAGCTGCGTGTGCCGGGCCAGCCCCGTGCAGTTGGTCGCCAGCACCTCGAACATCCTGTTCGCCACGATCCGGTGTCCCAGGTCACTCTGGTGAACCCCGTCGAAGTGCACCGTCCAACTGGCGTGGCCGCTGGCATCCAGCAGGTCGGCGAACAGGCAGTTTTCGGCCCGAGCCACCTTGTCGATCCCCTGTCCGTATTCGTGGAAGCGTTCCAGGTTGGCGTGGGTCCACGGCTGACCACCGGCGCTGAAATCGGTCATGAAGTAGGGCGAGGAGAGCAGGATCAGCGGGTTGATCGACTTGCGGACCGTGCGGATCACCCCGGTCATCTCGGCCTGGAACAACTCCAGTGGCGTCCCACCCCGGGCGTCGTTGAGTCCATAGGAGATGATCAGCAGGTCGGGATTGAGCTCGATGACGTGCTTCTGCAGCCGCTCGTTGGCGGCCGGCTTGCCGCTGTGCTTGTAGCAGGGGCTGCGGGTCGAGATCACGTTGGCACCGATGCCGTTGTTGATCACGTCCATGCGGGTCGACTGGAAGTCGTTGATCAGTCGTCCGAGCACCGAGACCCAGCATCGCGACGCGTTGGTGCTCCAGCCCCCAGCCGTGGTGCTTTCGCCCAACGCCACCATCCGGCGAAACTCGACCGCGTGCCAGTCTCGCTTCGTGCCCGGCTTGGACCTCGAACCGGCCAGCGCCAGCCCCGATGAGGTGGCGGCGGCCAATGATCCGGCGAGCAGTTCTCGGCGTGAGAGTTGAGGCATGGCAAAGAGGTCCGGTCGGTCTGGGGTCTGGCGCGACAAAAAAAACGGGCCGGCGTCCCAGAGGAACGCCGGCCCGTGATGGTATCACGAAAGCCTGAGGCGACCGATCAGATCAGTTCCTTGATCGGTTCCATGGGCGAGAGGTAATGCGGTCGTCCGGCGGGATCCTTGACCGTCGCCGTGCGGATGTCGATGCCCAAGTTCCTGTACACCGTCGCAAAGATCTCCTGCACGTGCACCGGGCGGGTGTGGGCCCGTTCGCCCAGCCGGTTGGTGCTGCCGATGGCCTGGCCGCCCTGGATTCCTCCACCGGCGATGTAGGCACAGCTGACCTGAGGCCAGTGGTCGCGGCCGGCACCCTTGTTGATCCGGGGCGTCCGTCCGAACTCACCCCAGACCAGCACGGTGACGTCATCGAGCATGCCGCGTTCCTCGAGGTCATCGAGCAGGGCTCCGACGGCCCGGTCGATCCGGCTGCCGTGGTGCCGAACCAGTCCCTCGTTGTTGCCGTGGCTGTCCCAGCGACCGAACGTCAACGTCACGCAGCGGACGCCGACTTCGACCAGTCGACGGGCACGCAGGATCAGCGTGTTGTCGGTGGCCGCTCCGTCGTACTTGAAGGTGTACGGCTTGCCGTCACCATACTTGTCGCGGATCTCAGCAGTCTCCTTGCTGATGTCCAGGGCGTCGACCAGCTTGCTCGAGGTCAGCACGTCAAAGGCCTGCCGCTCGTACGAATCGATCGCACTCAGCTGGCCGCTGGCGTCGACGTCACGACGCAGACGGTCGATGCTCTTGAGCAACGATTTGCGATCGCTCAGCCGATCGGTGGTCACGCCGTTGAGTTTCATGTTGGCCAGCCCGTCGCCGTCGGGGACGAAGGGGCCGTAGGTGGTGCCCAGGAACCCGGGGGTGCCGGGGTTGCGCCACACGCCATCGGTCTTCATGCCGACATAAGGCGGCACGCTGCGATCGACCGGGCCCTGCAGCTTATGCAACACGCTGCCCAACGCCGGGTGACCGCCCACGCTACGCATCTCGGCATGACGGAAACCGGTCATGCACTGGAACGAGTCGTGGCGACCCTCGCAGCCGACCACCGCTCGCAACACCGCCGCCTTGTCCATCGACTCGGCGATCTTCGGGAAACACTCACCGATCTGGATCCCGGGAACACTCGTCGAGATCGGCTTGAACGGACCTCGGATGTTCTTGGGTGCCTCGGTCTTGATCTCCCACATGTCCTGGTGAGGAGGACCTCCGCCCAGGAAGATGTTGATCACCGACTTGTGGTTCGTCTTCGCCGCGCCGGCCGCATCGGCTCGCAGCAAGTCCGCCTGGTTCAGGCCAAAGGCACCGACACCCAGGGCACCAATCTTGAGCATCCCACGGCGGGAGACCCCGTCACAGTATCCGGAACGTGCGTTACGCTCTTGAGATCCAAAGATCGTCAGCATGGATTGGCTCCGCTGGCAGTTGACTCGAAACACACCACGGCACGTCGAAACACGCCGCAGCGCTTCACACTAGTACCTTTTTATGCGATCGGCATTCCCCGAGTCAACTTGAAGCCGAATTCTCGAATTGATCCTTCAATCTCCGCAATGCCCTCAGATGCCTCATGCCAGCCGCTGCAGGCGTGAGTCCCAGTGCTTGGGCCGCTTCGCTGTTGGTCAATTGCTCGAAATGACGCATCAGCACGATCTCCCGATCGTCCTCACCCAGCCGCTCGATCGCCTCACGGAACCTCAACTGCAGTTCCTGTCGGATCGATGCGGCTGCGGGGGTCAGTTCGGCGTCGGCCAATCGAGCGGCCAGATCGAGTGAACTCTGATCCGAGTGGGCTCGCGATCTCAGAGGCCGTTCGCGATCGACGCTTCGCTTCTGAGCCTGTCGGTGGCGTCGGTGCATGTCGATCAGGCGATCTCGCGCGAGTTGCCTGAGCCAGAGGTGGAAGGGGAGGGTGGGTTGCTCGAGGTACCTGGTGAGCCGATTCGACGCTTCCAGCAGCACGTCCTGGACGACATCGCTGGCGTCGACCCGTCGTCCGATCGCCCGGTCCATCCGGTTCTTGACCAGTTTCCGCAACGCCCCTCGGTGCCGGTCCATCAGGCCCTCGACAGCCTCCCGGTCCCCGTCTCGCGCCGCGGCGAGCAGTTCCTGGGTACGGTCCGAATCGGGCCAGATGGAAGGCGAATTGGGTTGCGAGTGCTTCGGCATGGGCCTGGGGTTCCGCCGGGTGTGGCGAGTGAGCCGCTCCCGGCTGTCAGTCTCCCTCGGGCCGTACGCAGCCCTGTCCGGCGACTTCCGGCGGCAGCCCGGTATCGGTATCCGGTACGACATCCTCGAGCCGGTAGTCCTCGATCGCCAGCCCCTCGCCGGCCACCTCCTGCAGCCGCTGCCAACCCCGCGTCACCAGGTCTTCACGCCGCGCGACGTCGCTGGCATCCAGCTGCCGCTTGTCGAAGGGCCCGTCGACCTCCACCGGCTCGAATCTCTCGTCGACGATGAACTGGGCCTGCACGGTGTTGCATCTCACGTGCCGCTCGGCCTCGATCGTCAACGCCTTCGCCGGCACTTCGCCGATCACGAACGACAGGTACAGATCGCTCTCGTGGATCTCATCGACCGGAGATCCACAGACTTCGCAGAGATAACCTTCGTCGCAGCGGGCCATGCGAGCATTGTAGTCGAGAGGTGTGTGAGGTGAGAGCGGAAAGGGAAAAACGGCGGTCCGGCAATGGTGGTCAGTGCCCGGGACGTGTGCCACACTAAAGGACCCGCGCCGCTGGCGTGGGGATTTTTCCGGCACACCGGCACCCCGTCCCCCGGTCGACTCACGATGTCGCTCGCACGCTTCAGCGTCAACAACCGCGTGTTGGTCAACATGCTGATGCTGGTGATCCTGCTGGCCGGCGGGATCTTCGCCTTCACGCTGGTCCGCGAGTTCTTTCCCGAATCGCGGCCCGACAAGGTGATGATCGCCGCGATTTACCCGGGTCAGCAGCCCGAGGAGGTCGAGAAATCGGTCACGATCAAGATCGAGGAGGCGGTGCACGACATCGAGGGTGTCGAGAAGGTCGACTCGACGATTTCCGAGGGCATAAGCCTGACGACGCTGACGCTCTACAGCGACGTCGAGGACATCAACGTGCTGGTGCAGGAGGTCAAGAGCGAGATCGATGCGTTGATCGATCTGCCCGAGGACGTCGAGCGGGTGACCATCGAAAAGCTCGTACCCCGGCTCCCGGTCATCAGCGTCGCCATCTACGGACAGGGCACCGAGGCCGAGTTGAAGAGGGCGGTCAAGGCGTTGCGCGACGACCTGTTGCTGCTGCCGGGGGTCAGCGACGTGAAACTCTCGGGGATCCGCAACGACGAGATCAGCATCGAGCTGAAACCGCTGAAGCTGCTCGAATACGACGTGACGTTCGACGAGGTGGCCACGGCGGTCCGCGGAGTCAATCTCGATGTCTCCAGCGGACAACTCAAGGGCGACCGCCTGACCGTCTCGGTGCGGATGCTCGGAGAAGAGCACCGCGGTGTCGACTTCGAGAACATCGTCATCCGCAGCGACCCCGACGGACGCCAGGTGCTGCTGGGCGACGTGGCCACGATCAAGGACGGGTTCATCGAGAGTGATCTCGAGAGCTACTTCAACGGCGAACCGGCGGCTCATTGCGTCGTCTACAAGACGGCCAGCCAGGACGCGATCCAGATCTCCCGGGTGGTCAAGGCCTACGTCAAGGGGAAGCTCGGCGACGAATTCGACCCGTTCGGATTCCAGCAGATCCCCCAGGCCCCCTGGTACCTCAAGCCGGTCTCCACCGTCGGCAGCGGCCTCGAGTGGATGATGACGATCCTCAGCGGCCGCGGAGACCCTCGGACGATCTACGAAGAGAGTGCCGCGACGCCGTTTGAGCACAAGTTCCAGATCGCACTGCACACCGACCTGGCGAGGTTCATCGAGGGTCGACTGGACCTGATGACCCGCAACGGGCGAGCGGGACTGGTGCTGGTGCTGATCAGCCTGATGCTGTTTCTCAACTGGCGCGTCGCCATCTGGGTCGCCGTCGGCCTGGTCGTCTCGTTCTTGGGCACCTTCATCGTGCTGTGGGCGATGGGCGAGACGGTCAACCTGCTGAGCATGTTCGGGCTGATCATCGTGCTGGGGATCATTGTCGACGACGCGATTATCATCGGCGAGAACATCTACCGGAAGGTCGAGGAGGGGTTGCCTCCCAAGCAGGCGGCGATCGAGGGCACCGACGAGGTGGCCTGGCCGGTCTGCGTGACGATCATGACCACGATCGCCGCATTTGCACCGCTGCTGTTCATCCAGGGCCAGATCGGGGACTTCATGAGAGTCCTGCCGATCGTGGTACTCGCCGCGCTGAGTGTCTCGCTGATGGAAGCCCTGGTGATCCTGCCGGCTCACCTGTCTCACATCAAGATTGCTCCCAAGCGTGCCGAACTACGCGGCTGGCGTCGCGTGCTCGGATCACTCGCTGCGGCGCCGGACCGGATGATGCGCGGCCGGCTGCAGGACGTCTACGAACGGCTGCTGCGGGTCGCGCTCAGGTGGCGCTACATCACCCTGACACTCGCCTTCTCCACCGTCGTGCTCAGCTTCGGGCTGATCGCCGGAGGCTTCGTCGAGATGGTGTTCATCCAGAAGATGGACAGCGAGACGATGCTCTGCGGGGTCGAGATGCCGGTGGGGACCGTGGTGGCCCAGACGCGAACCCAGGTCAAGCGGCTCAATGACTTCGCTCTGACGCTGCCGGAGGTCAAGAACGTCCAGATGTACGTTGCGGTGCAGGTGGACTTCAAGGGGGGTGGCGGAGCCAATTTGCAGTCGCACCTCGGGCAACTGGTCCTCGAACTGCGGGCCGCCGACGAACGAGAAGCCGACGGGCAGCGATCCAGCGACGAGCTGCTGGTCGAGCTCCGCGAGTTCTCTCGATCGCTTCACGGAGTCAACTCGGTCAACTGGGACGCCATGAACGGCGGGCCCGGCGGACGAGACATCTTCATCAAGGTCTCCGGACCCGACTTCGAAGAACTGACCGAGGTCGCCGACGAGCTGCAGAGGACTCTCGATTCCTACACCGGCGTCTTCGATCTCGACGACGATCACGATGAGGGCAAGCGGGAGATGACCCTGCGGCTCAAGGAAACCGCTCGAGCCACCGGCATCGATGAGGCCCGGCTGGGCAGCCATGTCCGCAGCGCACTGTACGGCCGCGAATCACACCGGATCAGCCGCAACCGCGAGGACATTCGGGTGATGGTGAGGTATCCGCAGGCGTTTCGCGCGAACCTGTATCACCTGGAATCGATGTGGATTCCCACGGCGATGATCTCCGGAGTCCGCGGCTGGGTGCCTCTGCATGAAGTCGCCCGGCTCGAGCCCGGCGAAGGCTTCACCTCGGTACACCGCAGCCAGAGACAGCGAGCGGTGTCGGTCTTCGGAGCCGTCGACACGCGGGTCGCGGATTCCTCGATCGTTCTCAACCGGGTGCGTGAGGATTTCGATCGCGAGATTGCTCCGAATCACCCCGACGTCCGCATCGAGTTCCTGGGCAACTTCGAGGAACGGACCAAGGCCTTCGGCAGTCTCTGGATCGCATTCCCCGTGGTGCTGGTGCTGATCTACATGATGCTGGCCGGCCTGTTCCGCAGCTACCTGCAACCGGTCGTCGTGATGGCGGCGATCCCGTTCGGGCTGCTGGGAGCGATTGTGGGGCACTGGATCACCGGCAACCCAATCACGATCCTCAGCCAGATCGGCTTCGTTGCACTGGCCGGCATCCTGGTCAACGACAGCCTGATCCTGGTCGACTTCATCAACCGCCGGATCCGTGCTGGCGAGGATCCCTTCGAAGCCAGCGTCGCCGGAGCCCGCTCGCGGCTGAGGGCGATCCTGCTGACCACCCTGACCACCGCCTCGGGACTGACCCCGCTGATGTTCGAGACCAGCTTCCAGGCCAAGTTCCTGACCCCGATGGCGGTCACGCTGACCTTCGGCCTGATCTTCGCCACCGCGCTGACCCTGGTGATCGTCCCCTCGCTGAACCTCGTCTTCCTCGACTTCAAGAAGATGACCGGTTTCGACGACGAGTGACCCCGGGGACTGGCTCCGCAGCCGCCCTTGGCGGCGCAGGTGCCTGTCGTCCCGGTTGCAGAAACCGGCTATCAGGCGTCGGGACAGGCACCGGCGCCGCCACGGGCGGCTCTGGAGCCAGTCCCTGGGACTAGTAGGTCCAGTTGAGCGAGAAGCTGAAGTTCTCGGTCCAGAAACTCGTCCGATTCACGTCGATTGTCGGGAACAGACCCTTCGACGGATTGCCCGCCCAGCGGATGCTGCCGTAGGGTCGAGCCACGTGGCCGACGAACAGCAGCGTGTAGCCGAACCGGAAGTTGGCTTCGCTGAGCAGTCTCGATCGACGCAGATACGGGATCCTGGCGAACACAGGCGCCTCGGCAAAGAACGACTGCTCGATGATCTCCGAGACGTGAGTGTGCTGGTCGCGGTCACTGAACCGGTTGGGCTGAGGATCGTCGGGAGTCGCCACCAGGAAGTCGGTCTGCCGGGTCACCATGCCGATGTTGTTGCCGCTGAGACGCATCTTTTCGGTGTTGGCCGCCAGGGCGATCTTGGTCTGGCCCCAGAGCTTGAACTTGGCACCGCCCAGGTCGTACCTCAAACCGATCTCCGGCCCGATCAGGCTGCTCCGTAACACGTTGTTCAACGTCGCAGTCATCGGGTACATCGTGGGGTCGTTGTAGATGATGAAGCGGTACTCGTCGGAGTTCCCACCACCACCACCACCACCACCGCTGCCGCCCTCCTCGACCAACGCCGCGTTGTCGACAATCCCGTCGCGGTCCTCGTCGAACATGTTCGGAGGAGAGTGCAACTTGATGTCGCCGTTGAATGCTTCGTCCAGGTCCTCGAGGTTGTCGTAACTCAACCCGCTGTCCTGCCCGTAGAAGTGAAAACTCTCGTTCAAACGCAGGTAGCGTATGCCGACCAACGGACGCACCATGAACTTCTTGGTGCGGAACGAGGGGGCCAGGATCCAGTTGACCGACATGCCGTAGGTGCGACTCTTGGACGTCAGCCGGAACTCGAGATCATACGGCGAGGTGACTCCGAAGGTGCTGCCGTCATCCAGGGGCAGGCCACGGAGGTTCAGCAGGTTGTTCATCAGGATGAAGTCCTGCGCCGTCGCCGTCGAGGTCGTAGTACCTCCGCCGCCACCGCCACCGCCACCACCCGTCTGACCGAATTGACCGCCGGCGGTGCCGATTTCGTTGAGCAGGAAATCCGGAGGCGAGAGCAGCAGCAGCAATGTGTCCTTCTGTTCGCCGCGACCCGAACCCAAATCGTCTCGAGCGTCGAACGTCTCATTCAAGTTCTGCCCAAAACCCTCGAACATCATCCCGCTGTCGTCCGGATCGAAGTACCCCGCCTGGAGCCTCAAGCCGATCCCCGTCGGGCTGCTGATCGCGCTCTGGATCTGCACCGAGTCGTAGTAGTTGAAACCGGGAATGCCCGCCGCAGGGATACCTCGGAACTGGTCAATCACACTCTGCTGCTGGCTGCCACCACCCCCACCACCACCACCCAGGTCGTAGGGATCCTCCTCGAGAATCGGCAGCGCCAGGTCCTTGTACGACAGAGCACCCGAGTCGCCGATGAAACCGGTCGGCTTCCGCGTGCGGGCCGACAGGATATCGATGTTGAAGAACATGCGACGGCCACGATTCGACGAAAGCCGATTCCACATCCCGTCTCGGATGTAGTGCTTGTCGTACTCGAAGTCGAACATCGAGTTGGCCGGATACGGCCTCATCGACGCCGGTGCCGTGCCCGGACCAGGAACCGCACCCGGCGGTGGACCCTGAGCCATCGCCTCAAAACCCGAAAGGGCAAGGGCCAACAAGCAGATTGCCAGCGTCAATGGCCGTGACACCTGCATCAGATCATCCTTGACGTACAACCGAACCAGGCAATTGGCCCACGCACAACAACCGCGCAAAGGCGTGGACCTAATGGTTCTATCGGTCAGGAAATCTGGCAACCTGTAACGATTATCGGGGACATGCCGGATTTGGTGGTTATGGCGATGATCCGGACTGAGACGCTCGGCTTGTCGTAGAGTGTTGTCTCACAAGGAGATAGAGACCCTCCCGCCACTGGGGGCCATCTGTCATACCCCTAAAGCACCGGCCCGATCGACCAGGGGCAGAACTCCTCCTCGCCGATCCCCTGAGCCTCGCTCTTGGTCTGCTTCCCGCTGGCCACCGTGATGATCTCCTCGAAAATCTCACGCCCGACCTCCTGCACCGAAGCGCCCTCGAGAATCCGGCCGGCGTTGATGTCCATGTCGTCGATCATCCGATCGTACATCGGGCTATTGGAGGAGATCTTGATGCAGGGGACCGGCTTGCAGCCAAAGCAGCTGCCTCGACCGGTCGTGAACACCAGCACGTTGGCACCTCCGGCCACCATCCCGGTGATCGAGGCGGGGTCGTAACCGGGCGTGTCCATCACGACGAAGCCTCGAGCCGTCACCCGTTCGGCGTACTGGTAGACCTCACGCAACGCCGTACTGCCTCCCTTGGCGATGGCCCCGAGCGATTTTTCGTAGATCGTTGTCAACCCGCCGATCTTGTTGCCCACCGAAGGGTTGTTGTTGATCTCGGTCCCGAACTTCGCGGCGTAGTCCTTCCACCATTCGATCAACCCCACCAGCTTCTCACCCACCTCACGGCTCTGGGCCCGGCGGGTCAACAAATGCTCGCCTCCGTAGATCTCGGGGGTCTCGCCCAGGATCGACGTCGCTCCGGCTGCCACCAGCAGGTCACTGGCAACTCCCACGGCCGGATTGGCCGTCACGCCACTGTTCCCGTCACTGCCACCGCACTCGGTTCCCAGGATCAGCTCCGAAACCGGGATCTCGGTCCGTTGAGCCGAGTTCACCTCGGGCAACATCTCCCCCACCACCCCCACCGCCCGATCGACCGTCTTCCTGATCCCTCCCTCGTCCTGGATGTTCATCACCAGCGGAATCGGACTGGATCCATCACGCCCGCCACGCCCACGCGGCACTTCCAGCTGCACCAGCCCGTGGTTGTCGACCAGGAACGAGCCCTGCCCGGTTTCGCAGCCCAGCCCCAGTACCAGGTAGCCTCCGATGTTGGGATGCTCGGCAAACCCGGCGAGCGTCCTGGCCAACTGCTGGTGGTCGTCGCCGCCATACTGCATCGCACAGCCGCCCTGGTGGACCAGAGGCACAATGCCGTCGATGTTCGGATAGTCTTCGAGCAGCCCCTCGTCAAAAGCCCTCGCAACGTACTTCGAAGCGGTGGCCGAACAGTTGACCGTGCTGACAATCGCCAGGTAGTTCCGCGTCCCGGCCCGGCCATCGGCGCGGCGGTAGCCCTGGAAGGTCCGATCGGTGATCGGATCCGGAGGCGGCGGGACGTCGGAGCAGTACGCGTAGTCGAGTTCCAGGTCGCCAGGTTCGACGTTGTGAGTGTGCACCCACTGGCCCACCGAGATCGACTCGGTCGCATATCCGATCACCTGCCCGTACTTGCGAATCGGTTCCCCCGCTGCGATCGATCGGGCGGCCACCTTGTGCCCCAGCCCGATCGTCTCCGATGCCGTGAACCCCGCCGGAGTGCCACCGTCCTGGCCGTCGGGAATGTCCGGAATACAGGTCCCCTCCGAGACCTCCGTCCGAGCCACCACGATGTTGTCGTCGGCATGCAGCCTCAGGCACGGACTGACAGCAGGCTCGGAATGCATCTCGACGCTCACAACAGGGGAAGCACTCCGTTCTATCGGAATCCCCGGGGAGCATCAATCGAGGTGTCGAGCCCAGGGACTGGCTCGCCCCACGGTTCGCCGCAGGCGAATCGCGGGGCGTGCCTGTCCCGGATGGGTAAAGGCTCGCTGGAAAAGCAGGGACAGGCACCCGGCTGGCGCCGTGAGCCAGCCCCCTCCTCCTCGGTCTTCTCGCATTCCCCCCGACTTGCTACCTTCCCGCCGCACCCTCCCGCCCCCGCCCCCATCCCCGCCAGATCGGAGTCCCTGGATGATCGGCACCCAGCTGACCCCCGAAGAGTACTTCAGTCTCTGCAGCCAGACCTTCGAGGCACTGGATCTGGAGCCGATGGAGACTCTGGGCCGGCAGATCTACGCGGCCTGGCTCGAAGGCCACTTCGTGTTCATTTGCGGCAACGGAGGCAGCGCTGCCAACGCGTCTCACTTCTGCGAGGACCTGGGCAAGAGTTCTCTGGATCCGGCGGACTTCAACAACGAAGAGATGCCCCGCCTCAAGGTGCTCTCGCTGACTGACAACACGCCCTACATCCTGGCCTGGGGCAACGACGAGGGATTCGAGCGGATTTTTGTCGAGCAGTTGAAGAACTTCGCCTCAGCCGGCGACATCCTGATCTCGATCAGCGGCAGCGGCAACAGCCCCAACGTGCTGCGGGCGGTCGAGTGGGCCAAGGGCCACGAGTTGACGACGTGGGGCATCACTGGTTTCGACGGAGGCCAGCTGCAGAAACTGGCCGATCACAACCTGCACGTCCCCTCCGACGACATGGGCCTGGTCGAATCGGTCCACCTGGTCGCCTTCCACTGGGTGCTCGACGACGTCTACGCCCGGATCAACGGCGTGGGCCGGTACGAGAGCCAGGGATTCCGGCAGGCGGCCTAGCCCGCCTGAGGCGGATTGAAGAACTCGGACCCTGGGGTCAGACGCCGCCCACAACGGGGTTTGCTCCACTTGTCGCGTTTCGCAGGCGGGGCCTGACCCCTTCTTCGAGTTGCAACGAGTGCTGGTTGAAAAGGGGTCAGGCCCCGCCTGCGTGCCGTTCTGGGTGGAGCG
>CAUZEQ010000114.1:0-13725 GCA_963578885.1 Planctomycetota bacterium | reverse complement strand
GACCGCCAGCCGGTTTCGGGGGTCTATGACGCCCGGGCGGCGACCGAGATGATTGCCTCGGTCTTCGAATCGCACCGCCAGGGCGGACCGGTGACCTTGCCGCTGAAAAACCGCAAGAATCCGCTGACGCTGCTGTAGAGCCCGGGGTCAGACGCCGCCACCGTCAGTACAACCGCACGCTGAGCTCTCCCTGCTGGAAGACCGGTTGTGCGGTCTCGGTCACCCGGCCGCAGCGTCCTCGTTCGGCCGGCCACCAGTGCCAGGCCTGCAGAGCCCGACTCAGGCCGACTCGCCGGAACGCCGGGGGGGACGTGTCGGGGAACCATCCGCGGAGGATCTTCTGCCAGGCTGATTCCATCCAGCGACTGCGGATGTGGATCGGGTCGATCCCGTACCAGCGGCCTTCCGGCTCGGCCAGCGGGATCGAATGTTTTGCTGCCAGGGCGATGACCCCCGCATCGAGTTCGTCGGCGTGGCGTCTGACATCGGCCAGCGCCAGCGAGCAGCCGGGGAAGAGGATCTTTCTGGCGAGGGTGAAGCGAAGGCGAGAGAGTTTCTCGAGACTGGCCAACGGGAGCCGTGTCATCACGATCTCCGCGTCCAGCCCCTTCAGCCGGTCCACGCACGTCTCCACCCACTCGAGGATCTGAGCGGCGTCGTGACCATAAAGGATGTCGTTGCCGATGTCGGTGAGCAGTGCCCGCGGCGGCGTTGTGTTGTTTGACGGAGTCCAGGCATCCCAGAACCGGCTCTCGATGATCCCCGGCAGCGACCGCCCCAGCACCTTGCTCCAGGTCCCGTACGATCTCCCGTGCCCATGCACCCCCCAGATCTCAAGCGGCCCCCCGACCCTCTGAGACAACCCATGAACCAATCGCGGAAACGCGATCGTGACATTGCTGGCCCCGATCAGGATCAACTGGTTCATCGCCGCCCACCCAACTTGGGGTCAGAGCTTGAATAGTGAATAGTGGCCCACCCAGTCCCCGTGTCTTGCCGCGTCGCTGGCCACTATTCACTATTCAAGCTCTGACCCCAATTCTTCACAAGCTCTGATCGGTGCTGATGTCGTTTGTCTCTTCCATTCAACGCTGGCCGGGGGTGCTGCATGGCGTGGCGATTTTCCTGAGCGCGTTGCTGCTGTTCGGGATCCAGCCGATGTTGAGCAAGGCGATCCTGCCGTGGTTTGGAGGCAGCTCGGCCGTCTGGACCACCTGCATGCTGTTCTTCCAGGTGGTCCTGTTTGCCGGTTACGCCTACTCGCACCTGCTGGTGGCTAAAGTGAAGGCCAGTCGGCAGGGGCTGGTTCACCTGGTGGTGTTGGCGGTTGGAGCGCTGTGGCTGTTGGCGGGCCTGTTTGGTGACGCGTTGGCTCCGGTCCTGCCTGGTTCGACGTGGAAGCCATCCTCGGAGGTCGACCCGACCTGGCAGGTGGTGCTGACGTTGGCCGTGACGATCGGCTGGCCCTACTTCGTGCTCTCGACCACCGGCCCGCTGTTGCAGGCCTGGTACGGGCGGTCGCATCCGGGCACCGTGCCCTACCGCCTCTACGCGCTCTCGAATGCCGGCTCGCTTTTGGCTCTGCTGAGCTACCCATTCGTGGTCGAGCCGCGGTGGGACCTGGTCGGGCAGGGATTCACCTGGAGCATCCTGTTCGTGGTCTTCGCGGTGATAACGGCGATCGTGGCGTGGTCGAGTCGCCGGGTGGTGGTGGCCGAAGTGTCGGGTGCCGAGGACTTGACGGCAGATCCGCAGCCGACGACGGGGTCGCCACCGGTGAGGACGCTGGCGGTGATTTGCCTGGTGGCCGGAGTCGCGACGTGGGGCTGGGTGATCGGCATCGCGACGGGTCGGGTGGCGATCGAGGAGACTCTGGCGCTGCGAGCGGTGACCGGCGCGGGCCTGGTCGGGCTCTGCCTGCTGCCGGCCGGGGTGGGTTTATGGCGAGGTCGCCGCTGGGGTGTCGAGTGGGCTCGAGCCGCCCTGTGGCTGTTGCTGGGCGTCTCGCTGGTCGGCTGGCTGTGGCAGGATGGTCCGGGTCTGGTGGGTGGGGGTCGAGCCTTCGACTGGTCGTCGCTTGTGCAGTCGTTGACGCCGGCGGCCCTGGCCGGTTTCCTGCTGTGGTGCCTGCAGCTGCCGTCGATGCGGTCTCGATTCGGTGAGGATTCCGTATCGGCACCGCAACCGGTGGCGGCGACGGTGGGAGTCCGCGTGCTGTGGTTCCTGTTGGCGGCAGCACCTTCGGTGCTGTTGCTGGCGGTGACCAACCACGTCTGTCTCGACGTGGCGACGGTGCCGTTCTTGTGGGTGGTCCCATTGGCGTTGTACCTGGTCAGTTTCATCTTCTGTTTCGAAGGCGACCGCTGGTACGTGCGGCCGCTGTACCTGCTGCAGGCGGCCGTGCTGCTGGTCGCCGTGCTGGTCGCCCTGGGAGAGGAGTCGGATTTGCCGGTTTCGATCCAGGTCCCCATCTTCTTTTCCGCCCTGTTCGTCCTGGCGATGGTCTGCCACGGTGAGTTGGCTCGGTTGAAACCTGATCCCGGTCACCTGACCGGTTTTTACCTCACGATTTCCGCCGGAGGTGCCGCGGGCGGCCTGTTCGTCGGGGTGATCGCACCGCGGATGTTCTCGGCCTACCTCGAACTCCACGCCGGGCTGGCCCTGGTGGCGGTGCTGGTACTGGGCGTGCTGATTCGCGACACCTGGCAAGGTCGGCGGGAGTCTCGGACCGCTGGCCTGGTGGCGAGTGTTGCCTGGGCGGTGCTGGCGGCGGGCATGTTGTTTGTGCTGGGGCGGATGGTCGAGGGGACCCGGCGTGACGTGATCGACGTCACGCGGAATTTCTACGGAGTGCTGCGTGTCCGCGACGAGACCCTGCCGGGCAGCGACGCCCCGATCCGACGGCTGGTGCATGGCCGCACGTTCCACGGGCTGCAGTTCGCCGAGGGACCCCAGCGGGAGGAACCGACCAGCTACTTCGGTCGGCACACCGGGATCGGGATGCTGCTATCGAGCGAGTCACAGGGGCCACGCCGAATCGGCATCGTCGGCCTGGGCATCGGCACCCTCTCGGCCTACTCGCGGCCCGGCGACCGGCTGACATTCTATGAGCTCGACCCGGATATTCACCTGATGGCCGAGAAGCACTTCGGCTATCTCGAATCGGCCAGGCGTCGCGGGGTGGACCTGGACGTCGTGATCGGAGACGCCCGCCTGAGTCTCGAGCGGCAAACCGACCGTGCTTACGATGTCCTGGTGCTCGATGCCTTCAGCAGCGACGTGGTGCCGGTGCACCTGTTGACTCGTGAGGCGTTCGAGGTCTATCGGCGTCACCTGGCCGCCGATGGAATGCTGGCCCTGCATGTCTCCTCGGCTCACTTCGAACTTCAGCCGGTGGTGACGGCGTTGGCCGAATCGATCGAGATGCAGTCGGTGATGGTGGTCTCGGCGCAGGACCTGAGCCGTGGTCAGCAGGCCTGCCGATGGATGCTGCTGGGATCCGGAGACGTCTTGAAGCGGCTGCCGGTGCTGGCGGGACTCGAGACGGTGCGTCGTCCCGAGGAGATCCCTCGGTCAGCACTTTCGGCCATCCTGCAGCCGACCTCGCGGCGGGTGTACTGGAGTGACAGCTTCAGCAACCCGTTCGCGATCCTGGCGAGGTAGGGTCGCTAGGACTTGGCGGCCGGCTTGGGGGCCGGTTTCGGCTTGGGCTTTTCGGACAGCTGGTAGATCCTCACGTGCCCGAAGTGCGGCTGGTATTTCTCGGGCGTTGAGTGGCGTCCATTGCCGGCTCGACCGTTGCCGATCCAGACGGGTGTGCAGATCCGTTGGCCGTCGGGGTGGATGTCGAGGTCGTAGCCGGAGGGGGTATCGACGACGTGCAGCACCTTGCCGTCCTCGGGGTTCCAGAACTCCAGCGAGCAGACCGCGTGCAGCCGTTCGCCCTGTCCGACCAGCGTCCCGTCGGCCAGGAATGCCAGTCCCTTGATCGGTCCGTCGTCGGCCTTGCCCTTCTTCAGTCTCAGCACGGCGGTCTGTTTTCCGGTGGCGAAGTCAAACAGCAGCACACCCGGCTTGCCGGGGCAGAAGGAATTGCTCTTGGCGTCGGTCATGCCTCCACAGGCCAGCCGCTTGCCCTGGGCATCAAACGCCAGGCTGCGGACGCCTCCGACGTCGGCCAGGAAGTTGTCCTTGCGAGTGTGCAGCTGTGCGGCGTCGAAGCGGCGAACGGACTTGCCGGTGCCGAGGTCCCACTGGTGCACCACACCGAAGATGTCGCCGCTGACGAGTGTCTTGCCGTCGGGGTGCATGGCGAGGCTGAAGATGTCGCCGGCGTGTCCTTCGAGCGTTCCGGTGGGCTTGCCGTCGGAGGTGGACCAGCGGCGGATGATGCCGTCGGTGCCGGCGGTGAGCAGTGTCTGGCCGTCGCCGCTGACGGCCAGGGCGCGGATCCAGCCGGGGTTGCCCGGTTGCGAGGGATGAGCGTCGGGAACTTTCCAGGCCGGCTTGGGTGCTTGGGACAGGTCGGCCGCGGCGGCGGACAGGTCCCAGGCGATCAGGCTGCCGTGGAGATCGCTGCTGATGAGCCGCTTGCCGTCGGGGGTGACCAGCAATCGGCTGACCCAGGTCGAATGACCCTCCAGCACCACCGACTCGGGCTCGGGCGGCTTACGGGCCTTCTTGTCGGCCTTCTTGTCGGCCTTCTTGTCGCCGGGCTTGTCGTCTGAAGGGGCCGCTGGCGGTTCGGCCAATGACCAGCGGACGATCTTGCCGTCCTGTGTTCCGGCGAAGACGAAACGGCCATCGGTGCTGAACCGGCAGCAGTAGAGCTGTCGTTTGTGCTTGAGCGTGGTCCGGAGCCATGCCTTGGTGACGTCGAGTGGCGGCAGCGGATCGGGTTCGAATCGACTCATGCCAGCACCTCCCGGATCACGTCCATGTCGTCGTGGGCGATTGGCAGAGGCTGACCGTTGTTGAGGTACTGGTCTTGCTTGGAGTCGATTCCCAGGCAGTGGAAGATGGTGTGGAAGAGGTGTCCGATGTCGTATTCGGATCCGTCGCAGAAGGCTCCGTTTTGGGTGGTCTTTCCGGCGACGACGCCTGGTTTGAGGCCGAGGCCGGCCATCATCACCGACCAGGCCTCGGGCCAGTGGTCTCGACCCAGGCGGCTGTTGATCTTGGGTGTCCGCCCGAACTCGCTCATCAGCACCACCAGCGTGTGATCGAGCAGTCCTCGTTCTTCGAGATCGGTGATCAGCGCGGCAAAGGGCTGATCGACCTGGGGGACCATCACGCGGTGCATGTTGAAGTTGTCACCGTGAGTGTCCCAGTGGTAGCTGGTGACCTTGACGAACTGGACGCCGGCTTCGAGCAGCCTGCGCGCCTGCAGCAGGTGTCGGCCCAGCGGGTGGGTGCCGTATCGCCTGGCGTCTCCGGCGGGCAGTGTCGAGGGATCGAAGAGGTCCTGGCGGCGGGTCAGCTGCCGGGCCATTTCGTACGAGTAGTCGTAGGCGGAGATGAAGCGGTCGAGTCGTCCGGCCCTGAAGGACTGGTTGGCCTGCTGCCTGAGCCGGTCGCGGATGGCGGCGCGTTCGGCCGACAGCGAGTCGGGGCGGCGGATGTGGATCGGGGGCTTGCCGTCGCCCAGTCCGAGTGCTCCGTAGCGGGGGCCCAGGAAGCCGGCGTCCTTCCACATGTAACCGCCGCGACCGGGCTTGATGTGCATGTAGGGAGGCAGGCCGTTGTCGGGGGCTCCGATCAGCTTGGTGACGGCCGAGCCGAGGAAGGGGTAGATCACGCCGCGGTTCTTCGGGTCGCCACGCTGGATCCGTGGTACGCCGGTTGAGTGGTTTTCGTCCTTGGTCGACATGCAGCGGATCAGAGTCAGCTTGTCGGCAATCGCAGCGGTGGCCGGGACCAGCTCGCCAAACCGCACACCGGGCAGCCGGGTGGAGATCGACCGAAAGGGCCCGCCGAACTCGGTGCCCGGCTTGGGGTCCCACGTCTCCAGTTGACTCATGCCGCCGTCGAGCCAGATGAACAGCACCTGCTTCTGCTGCTTCTTGATCTCCGCGGCGACGGCCGGTTCGAGCAGGCAGCCCAGGCTGGCTGAGCCGATGGCTCCACCGGCCAAGGAACCCAGTACCTGGCGACGCGAGACGGTGTGCTCGGGGGTGTTGCAGGCGTGGTTCATAGGGATGAGAAAGTGGAAAGGAGAAAGGAGAAGAGGAGTAAGGGGTGGGGATCAGTGGTTGAGCCGGAATTCGGCTGAGGCCAGTAGTGACCAGGCGAGGTCGGCCAGTGCGGTCGGTCTCGACTGGGCGTGCTTATTGAGAAATGCGACGGCCGCTTTCGATTCGGCGGCGCTGGGTTTGCGTGACAGGACCTGCAGGAAGAGCTGCTCGACGGCGGCGGGGTTCTTGTCGATGGAGACCAGGCGGCCGACGAGTGAGCCGTCGCGTGGGGTGAGCCAATCGAGGACCAGGCGTTCGTTCATCAGGAACAACGCATGCCCCATCGCCGGGTTGTAGTCGTCGGGGTCTTCACCGGGCGGGTTGCCCACGATCCAGCTGAACAACTCCATCGTCTCACCCACCGTGGCTGGCAATCGCGTGACCCGGCCGTTGATGTAGTTGTAGGCGTCGAAGGGTTCTTCGGCGGGGACCTTGCCATCGAGCATTCTCCGGTGGTTCCCGGTAGCGATCATCAGGCTCCAGGCAAGTTGTTCCGGTGACAGCGGCTTGGACAGCGCGACCCGGAACCGATTCTCTGCCACGTCGACCAGGTCGGCCGCCGCAACGCCCTCGGGCAATCGACTCGATCGCTGGTACGCCCTGCTGAGAATGATCTCGCGGAGCAGTTGCCGGGTGTCGAACTTGCTGGAGGTGAATTCCTGCTGCAGGCGGGTCAAGAGTTCCGGATGCGAGGGCGGATTGGCGGGGTGATCGAGATGGGGAGGGTGGATCAGCCCGCGACCCATCAGCATGGCCCACAGCCGGTTGACGCTGGTTCGGACAAAGGCGGGGTTGGCTGCGCTGGGCAGGTCGCGGGCCAGCATCAATCGGGGCCGGAACTTGGCCGCCTCGGTCTCCTGCCCCTTCTCGAACTTCGGGACATCGATTTCGGTTCCGCCCGGAAGCCGCGGGCCGGTGGTCCGCTTGCCCGGCTCGAAAACCGACTCGAACTCGCTGTTGGCCTTGGCCGGCAGCTCCTGGACGTAGGAGAAGATGCCGAAGTAATCCTGCTGGGTGTAGGTGTCGACCGAGGGGTGATTGTGACACTGAGCACACATGATATCTCGGCCCAGGAAGATCCGGGCGATATCCTGCGTGACCTGGTGTGCGTTGCCCTTGCGTCCGCTGGCGATGAGGAACTTGGTGGCCGGCTGGTTGGCGGCGTCGTCTTTTTCGACGAACAGCAGCCGGGCGACCAGCTGGTTCCACGGCGTGTTGTCCCGAAAGCCTGACTGCAACCACTTCGACCAGTCCTCGGACTTGACGGTCTTCTCGGCCCGCCGCTCGAGCACCATCACCTCGAACCATTCCTGCATCCGTCGCGGGAAGTCGGGTGAGTCGAAGAGTCGATCGACGAGCCGGGTTCGCTTCGTGGCGGCAGCGTCGGCCAGGAACGCGGTGGTTTCCTGTGCGGTGGGTACTCGCCCGGCCAGGTCGAGGGTCACGCGTCTCAGGAACTCGGCATCATCGGCCAGCCCCGCCACTGCTCCACCGGCCCGGGCCTCGATCAGCCGATCGATGTCGACGTGCAGTGGCTCGGCCGCGGGCAGCGGCCGCGTGGTGGCCAGCGTCAGAGTGGCGAGCAATACGAGGGAGGCGATGCGCATGGGTCGCGGGGCGGTTGTCCAGTTCAACGATGCTGCCGATTTCCCAGGGAACACCCATCATACCGGATCAGCGTTTCTTGTTGGGACTCCTGATCGGCCGCCTCGTGGCCGGCTTCATTCCCAGCAGAGCGGCAGGGGTATCGCGGGCCATCTTGAGGATATCGTTACGAGAGAATCCCTCGTCGGCGAGTTCCAGTGCGAAGCGTTTCATGCCATCGGTGGGGATGGGGTTGAGGAACTGGCCGAGGTCGGAGCTGAGGATGAAGTGGTCGGTGCCGACGGCCCTGATGGCCCGTGCGTAGTCGGCCGTGGTGACTTTCTTCCAGAGTCTCATGCTGGCCAGGTGCGAGTTGGGTCCGTTGAGGTTGGTCATCCAGACGCACTCGAGCTTGGCCCCCAGTTTCGCGGCCTGTTTCATTTGCGGGATGGTCATGCGGATCGGGTCGGCCATGGCGTGGGTGACGACCAGCTTTCTGACTCCGGCCTTTTTCGCCGCGGCGAGCAGCAGCAGGCATTCCTCTGCCGAGGAGTGCCCGGTTTCGAGCACCAGGTCGTGCTTGGCGCACAGCATGAAGATCTCCTCGAGTGCCTCGACCGGTTTCCCGTCCCGGATGACGGCCACCGACGGTCGGTCCTCATCGAATCGCTTGATGTGGTTGACGGCATCGAAGGTGGGCAGCCAGACGACCTTGCCGCGGTCGCCGGTGAAGGTGACCATCCGCCGGATGGCCTCGGCATTGAGTCCCCCGACGGCGCGGTTGAGCACGATGCCACCGTAGCAGCGTTGACCGGTGACCCGTTCGGCGAGCACGGCGCGGTCGGCGGTCATCGTGAAGTGGTTCTTCAGCACCAGCGCCCCCATCCCGCGACCGCGCGCGATGCGAGCGATCTCGAAGTCGGTCGTCGAACGGGTGAAACTGTCCGGACCCGAGTGGACGTGGAAGTCGATCAGCCCGACCAGCGGGTTCCCTTTCAGAGAGGTGGGTTCCTGGGCTGTGGAGCTGGATGGGAAGCCGGCCAGGCTGGTGGCCAGTGTGAGGCAGCAGATGGTGAGTCGGGTCATGGTGGGTTGTCCTGGGAGTGCTTGCCGCGTGGTGATTCGCCGGCCGTCGGGGGCCGGTGGGCTGCGGTGGGCTGCGGTGGGCTGCGGTGGGCTGCGGTGGGCTGCGGTGGGCTGCGGTGGGCTGCGGTGGGCTGCGAACGCGCCGATTCTACCAAGGCGGCTTGGGGCGTGCGGTTCGAGACGCGGTGCTCAGGCGTCCGGGGCGAAGGCTTCGCCGGCACACAGGGTCAGTACGGCTTCGTAGCAGCCGCCGGGTCGAGTCGTGCCGTGGACGTCCTCGAGCGGCAGGGCGTCGTCGCGGAGTCTCAGCAGCGTGAGGTCGGCGGGTGCTCCCGGCCGCAGGCCTCCGGCCTCGTCGGAGAGCCCCAGCACCTGGGCCGGTCGTGAAGTCACCGCGGTGAAGACGTCGGTCTCGGGCATCCCCGCGGCCAGCAGCTTGGACATCGTGCGGGGCAGGTCGTGCTGCGGGGTGCTGTCGACGTGGCGGGCGTACTGGTCGGTCGAGATCGTGTCCGGCGGGAATCCTTGGCCGAGTGCCGCTTCGAGTTCTCCGAAGTCGAGCGAGGCCATGCCATGGCCGACGTCAAACAGCACGCCCTTCTCGCGAGCGGCCAGCACTTCGGGTCGCACGCGGCCACCGGCCACGATGCCGTTAGGCTCGCGGCGGAACGTGTAGGTCACGACATCGCCGGGTCGCAGCAACTCGAGTTGATCGGCAAACGACCAGTCCTCGTCTTCACGCAATCCGTACAGCAGTGGCCGGTTGGTGGCCCGAGCCGCCTCGAGCGCCAACTCGAGTGCCTGAGCCGGGTCACTCTGGCCGGCTGAGGCCCGGCTGCAGTTCACAGCGATCCCCCAGATCAACTCGCCTCCCTCGGCGATCGCACCGGCGCAGGCATCGACATCGAGCCAGTCGAGATCGTCGAGGCACGGCCGCTGTGGGCTCTCGCCGTGGCGCGAAATGCTGATCGCCAGCCGCACGCGTGTGCGGGATCCACCGATCGTCTCCTCGCGGTAGTTCGCCCAGTTGTCGGCACCGGCGTCGCCCTGCGAGAGCACGGTTGTGACACCTCGAGGCAGGAACTCCCGGTCGGGATCGACTCCGTACTTCGAACCGCTTTTGGCCGGGTGAGCGTGCAGGTCGACCAGGCCGGGCAACAGCACCGCGTCGGGGAATGCGAGTATCTGGTCGGCGGTGGAATCGTCGGGCGGATCGATGGCGGCGATTCGCCCATCGGAGATGCCGACGGATCCGGGAGCGTCGCGGCCGGTGCGGGGGCAGACGACTCGGCCGGCCTGGACCAGGAGATCGAATGGCATGGGGTTGATCAGATCCGGAACTTGAAGGTGCGGCGGTACCAGCGGTAGATCCACTGGTAGGCGGTGCGTGTGTCGACGAGGAATCTCGAGCGGCCCCGCAGCCCGGTCTTCAGCAGCGGCGTATCGGTCCGCAGCAGCACCGTCGCCTGGTAGGCGGGGCTCAGCGGCCGCTCGCGGCCCTGCCGGTCGGTCGCTGTGGCGACTTCGCCTCCGAGTTTGTTGGAGAGCAGTTCGGGGACGAACTCGAGGTCGCGTCGCGAGATTTTTTCGATGAACCCTTCGTAGGTCCGATCCACCATGTGATCGAATTTCAGCTCGACGAGTGTCGGCGAGCGGGTCAGGGTCACGGTGACGTTGCGGGTTTCCCCATCGGCCTGGGCGATGACGCTCAGCTGGAGCACCCTGGGTGACGCGGTGCTGATCGTTTCGTCGACGCCCGGCAGCAGGTCGGCCATGCGGGTGATGGGTTTCGAGTGGTTGGAGGTGATGAGGTCTCCGGGGACGATGCGGGCGAGGTCGGCGGGAGTGCCGGGGAGTACCGAGGAGACTTTCAGGCCGTCGGGGCTGGAGGTCCCGGCGAACCCGAGTGCTTCTTCGGCCGAGACCATGTCGTTGCGGTCGCCCTGGTCGATGACGACCACGGCCTGGTATTCGTTGTCGGGGGCGATCGAGAGCAGGTGGGTGCGTTCGGGCAGGAAGCAGTTGCGGTTGCGTTCTTCCAGGGGTGTCCCGTGCCAGGCGTCCATTTGTTCGCTGCGGGATTCTCGTGTCGGAGCGGGGACCCGGGGCGGTGCGACGACGGTGCCGTCGCGAGGAGCCCGCACCGTCATCCTCTCGACCTGCTTCTGAAACTCGTCGAGCTGGATCTTGGCCGATTGCCGGTTGGCTCGTGCCAGTTCTTCTCTGGGCCGGTCATCCAGTGCGTTGGCGACCGAGATGCGGATCAGGTGCACCTTCTGCTGTTGTTCGAGGCGGACCTGTTCGAGTTCGAGGACCGGGTTGGAGAGTACGGCGAGCGGGTCACCGGCGGCGACCTGGTCACCGGGTTGAGCGGGCCGTCCCTCGAGTTGTCCTGCGGCGGCGGTGTAGACGTGTCTGACGTCGTGGGGTTCGATCAGGAACATCGCCTCGACGTGCAGTGGGAGCGGGATGGACATGCCGGTGGCGATGAGTGTCACCAGCAGGCCCAGCGAGATCGCGATCTTGGGACGGCTCAATGGTTCGATCCTCGGGGCGGTGACCTGCTTGTAGATGTTCAGTAGGAGGTTGAAGAGGATTGTGGAAATCGAGACGACGGCCAGGGCGATGCCGATGCTCTGCAGACCGTAGGGCTTCAGTACGGTGTAGAGGAAGACGAGGATGGCGGCGAGAATGAACCAGCGGTACAGACCCGCGGCGATGGCGAACATCACGAATCCCGCCCGACCGGTCTCGGGCATGAACGGATCGGGCTTGGCCTCGATCCCCAGGCAGTACCAGCCGAACCAGTCTCGCAGCAGCCGGTCGGCCTTGGGCCGGAGGTTGGGGATCTCGAGCAGGTCCGACATCATGTAGTAGCCGTCGAACCGCATCAGCGGGTTAGCGTTCCAGATGACGGTGGTGATGGCGGTCACGAAGAAGATGTTCAGGCACAGGTGGTGGATCAGTCCGGATTGAGTATTCCACCAGATGTAGATGGCGATGGCCGAGATGACGACTTCGATGTATATGCCGGCGGCGCCGATGGCGATCCGCTTCCACTTGCTCCGCAGCATCCAGCTGTCGGAGACGTCGCAGTAGAGGCAGGGGCTGAAGACGAGCAGCATCACGCCCATCGCGTGGCATTCGCCTCCGAAGTGCTTGCACGAAAGTCCGTGGCCGAACTCGTGGATCACCTTGCAGGTGCCCAGCGTGATCCAGAGGTACATCAGGTTGGGCCAGCTGAAGAACTGCTGGAATTCGGGCAGCTGAGCCGCGAAGGTCTCGAACTGCACGGCCAGCAGGACCCAGCTCGAGAGCACAAACAGCAGGGTCAGCGTGACGACTGCCGGGTTATAGACCCAGCGGATGTAGGGGTAGAGCCAGGCGAGGACGGCTTCGGGGTCCCAGCCGGGGAGCCGGACGTAGAGCAGGCTCCGCATGGTGTTGAACAGCTTCTTCTTCTTTTCGTCGAAGTCGAGCTTGGCCAGGGAGGTCCCCTGGCCGATGCGGTTGGAGAAGACGAGTCCCTTCTGGTGCAGGTCGGTGATCAGGTGCTGGATGTCGGAGAGTTGCAGCCGGACGGTGGGCAGCTCGTCGTGCAGTGCGTCGCGGAGTTCTTCGAGGTGTCGGTCGCCGTTGAGCAGTTGCAGCGTGTGGTACTGCTCGGGCTGCAGCCGGAAGTACTTCAGGCCGACGGGGTCCTTGATGACCCAGTAGGTAACGCCCAGGAACACGATCTGCTCGTAGATCAGGTCGTCGCGGACCTGCAGCGGGATCGGCCGCCGGTTGGCGGTTGTCAGCGACGCGGCCGAGCTCATGGTGCGACCGCGGAGTCGATCGTGATATGAGCGGTCAGGCCGTGTCGCAGCAGTCCGCCCAGGTTGGCCACCTCGGCCCAGACCCTCACGTCCCGCTCACCCACCAGGCTGACTCCCGGGTCGATGAAGACCAGCCGACCGGGGAATCTCGCCCGCTTGAACTCGCTGGGCAGCACTCCGGCGCGGTCTTCGGAGTCGACCAGTTGCACGACGACCTTCTGGCCGGGCCGCAGTCGCAGGGCCTGTCCCAGCGGGATCCGGCCTTCGACTTTCATGGTCGAGACATCGACGAGTTCGATAACGGCGTCGCCCTGTCGGATCGCTTCGCCCTTCTGCTTGAAGCGTCGGGTGACGATGCCGTCGAAGGGGGCTCTGAGTCGGTAGGTATTGAGCTGGGCCTGTGCGAGGCTGCTGTCGAGTTCGGCGACGGCCTGGTCGTGGACGGCCTGCTCGATCTGCAACTGGCTGCGTTGCTCGGCCAGGAACAGCCGCTTGATTTCGATCTTGGGCACCACGTCCATCCCGGCGTTCTTGTTGGCCAGCAGTGCCTGCAGGTGTTCGTTTTTCGAGACGGCGTAGCTGGCCGTGGCGTAGCGCTTGTGGATATCGTTGCTGGCCTTCTTACGGGCACTCGCGAGTGCGGCGACGGCCACCTCGTCATCGAGCGTGGCGATCACCTCGCCGGCCTTCACCCGTTTGCCTTCGTGGAGGCTGAGGTCGGCGATGGTGCCGACTCGGTCGAAGCCGAGCAGGACCTGTCGAAGCAGCTTGACACGGAATCCGGTTGCGGTGATTGCTGCGCCTCCGGCGGGGCGATTGGCCGGCCGGGTCCTGGCGGCTTTCTTGTCGGGGATCGTCTTCCGTCGGTCCTGCGCGGTGGCGTCGAGCAGCCAGAGCGCGCACAGGGTGAGTACGACTGTCGATCCGATCCAGGCGGTGATGCGGGGGTTGCGTGTGAGTCGGCTCATCGTGGTCCCTGTCTTTCCTGGGGGCTGCGGGGGGCT
>CAUZEQ010000113.1:0-13787 GCA_963578885.1 Planctomycetota bacterium | reverse complement strand
GAATGGTCATAGGCCTCCATGCGAATCCGGAACCGCTTTTGACTGGCGTCGGCCACTCAGGCTTCCCCTGCTCTGGAGGTCTCAGCGACCGGTCGCCGACACCTGGTGTCTGATGCGCCAAAAAGGCCGCCACCACGGTTCCGTTGCCGGCTCCGAATCGTCGATACGACCCGGCCTCCCCAGCAGGTTTCCGCGGCCCAATCCGGCCTCTGTGGCAACCAATATCCCCGCCGCAGGCGCGTCGTTCCGGTCGACAACGCCGACCGGGCACAATGCATTCCCCAACGGTGGAAAACGGGCCATGTTAGAGACGCCCACGGGGTTTGTCAACGAAACCTAAGCGGTGAACTGGACGTGCAAGAGCGGTAAAAAAGGCCGGGAACGACGTGCTGGGGACCACCTCCCCCAGCCGCCGGCTTCACCCGTTCCGGGACGCTCAGCCGAGCATCGCGTCGAGCACTTCGCGAGGGGCCTCGCGGTACTTCAAGGGCCGCATCGAATAGGTGGCTCGGCCCTGCGAGAGACTGCGAGCCTGGGTCGAGTAGCCGAACATCCGCGACAATGCGACCTCGGCATTGAGCACCGCGAGGTCGCCTCGCCGCATCGAGTTGACGATGACGGCGTGGCGGGCGTTGAGATCGGCCTGCAGCGGTCCGAGAAAGTCGTCGGGCGTGACCACTTCCAGCTGCATCACCGGCTCCAGCAGCACAACTCCCGCCTCGGTCAGCAGCCGGTGCATCGCATCGCTGGCAGCCGCGTGCAACGCCATCTCGGTCGTCTCACCCTCCCGAGCCTCGACCTCCAGCAACACCACCCGCACGCTCAGCAGCGGATACCCCAGCGTCCCGCCCCCGGCCAGCTCGTCGTGGAGCGACTGCACGAGTGCCTCGGCGAGGACGGGGCTGAGTACCGTGGGGTCGAAGCGGACGTCCAGTTCCGCGGGACCTTCCTCCCGGGTCGGTTCGATCGAGACTCTCACGCGGGCAAACTGTGAAACTCCCGCCGAGGTCCTCTGGAATTCTCCGGTCACCTCCGCCGACCTGCGGATCGATTCACGGTAGCTGACCCGTGGCTTGTGTACCCGGACGGTCAGGCCAAACTCCCGCTGGATCCGGTCGCGAATCACCTCCAGGTGCAACTCGCCCATGCCGCTGATGATCGTCTGGCCGGTATCTTCCGAGACACGCGTGGTGAAGGTCGGGTCCTGTCGAGCCAGCCGCTGGAGTATTTCGGCGAGCTTCTTGCGTTCGGCGTTGGTGTCGGGTTCGACCGCCATCGAAATCACCGTTTCGGGGAATTCGATCGATTCGAGCAGCAGCGGTTCTCCGGGTTCACAGAGCGTATCTCCGGTGACGGCCACCTTGGGCCCGATCACTCCCACGATGTCACCAGCGATCGCCCGATCGGTCTCGATTCGCTCACGATCGTCGGCCTGCACCCTCCAGATCTGGTTGATCAGCTCCTTGTCGCCGGTGCGGGCATTGACCACTCTGCTGCCGCCGACGAGTGTCCCGGAGTAGATGCGGAGGAAGCAGAGATCACCGTGGGTGTCGGCCTGGATCTTGAAGACCAGCCCGCAGAAGGCCGCGTCGGGGTCGCACAATCGCTCGATGCCGGCAACCTGCTCGGATTGACCACTCTGGAGTGCCACTTTGCGGGCCTGGCGACGGGCCTGTTTGCCCGAGAGTTTGACGGCCTCGGCCGGGATCCCGACCACCGGCGGGCGATCCAGCGGGCTGGGCAGGCAGCCGGTGATCACGTCGAGCAATGGCTGCACGCCGATGCAATCCAACGCCGACCCACAGACTGTCGGCTGGAAGACCCCGGCCAGGGTTCCCTGGCGGAGCAGCCTGTGGATCTCCTCGGTCGGCACATCGTCGGTCTCGACGTAGGTCTCCAGCACGTCGTCATCGAGCAGCACCACGGCCTCGAGCAGCTTGCGACGCCAGCTCTCGACCTCCTCGACCCGCTCCTCGGGCACCTCCTCGACGGTGATCTCCGACCCGTCCTCCTGCGCATCGAATCTCAGCACCCGCCGCTGGACCAGGTCGATCACCGCCCTGAAGCCCTCACCTGCTTCTCGCAGCGGCCCCTCGCCCAGCGGCAACTGCAGCGCCAGCGGCTGCCCGCCGAGCCGATCGGCGATCTGGTCGAATGTGCGTTCGAAGCTGGCACCGATGCGGTCGAGCTTGTTGATGAAGCAGACCCGGGGTACGTCGTAGCGGTCGGCCTGCCGCCAGACGGTTTCGCTCTGAGCTTCGACACCCTCGACGGCGCTGAAGATCATCACCGCCCCGTCCAGCACCCTCAGGCTCCGCTCCACCTCCGCCGTGAAATCAACGTGGCCGGGGGTGTCGATGATGTTGATCGTCATCTCCTGCCAGCGGCAGGTGATGGCGGCCGAGTAGATCGTGATGCCTCGACGCGCTTCGTCGGGATCGAAATCGGTGACCGTGGTCCCGTCGTCGACGCTGCCCAGCCGGTGCGATTGCCCGCTGTAGTAGAGAATCCGCTCGGTCGTGGTCGTCTTGCCGGCATCGATGTGAGCCACGATGCCGATATTGCGGACCCACTGGATCGAGGCCGCGTCGCCGGGCGGGGTCGCCTTACCAGGCAAAATGCGCGAAGGCCTTGTTCGCGTCGGCCATCCGGTGGACGTTGTCCCGGGTGGTCATCGCGTTGCCTTCCCTGTTGAAGGCCGCAATCAACTCCTCGGCCAGACGCAGATGCATCGGCCGACCCTTCTTCGCGCGGATCGCTGCCAAGATCCAGCGGATCGCCAAGGTCTGACGCCGTTTCTGGTTGACCGGAGTGGGCACCTGGTAGGTCGCACCACCGACCCGCTTGGACCGCACCTCGATCATCGGCTTGACGTTCTCCACCGCAGCCGTGAAGACCGCGATCGGCTCCTCACCGGAAACCCGCTCACCAATCACGTCCAGCGCGTCGTAGAACACTCGCTGAGCAACGCTCTTCTTGCCGTCGTGCATCAGGCAGTTGACGAACTTCGAGGCCAGGATCGAACTGAACCTGGGGTCGGGCTTCAACTGCGCGGCACTGGCGGTGAAACGTTTGGACATCGGGAGCGACCGTGAAAATCGACGGTTCCGGGGAAGTTCGGTGGGCGACTACTTGGGCTTCTTGGTGCCGTAGCGGCTGCGGGCCTGGCGGCGGTCTTCGACACCGAGCGTATCGAGCACTCCGCGGACGATCTTGTACCGAACACCGGGCAGGTCCCTGACCCGGCCACCGCGGACGAGCACGATCGAGTGCTCCTGCAGGTTGTGACCTTCGCCGGGGATGTAGGCGGTGACTTCCTTGCCATTGGAGAGACGCACGCGAGCGACCTTCCGCAAAGCCGAGTTGGGCTTCTTGGGAGTCACCGTCTTGACCTGCAGGCAGACGCCTCGCTTCTGAGGACAACCCTCCAGCAGCGGCGTGTTGCTCTTGGATCGCTTCCGTCTTCGCGGCTTGCGAACCAGTTGATTGATCGTCGGCACAGGGATCGCCAGAAAACAAACGAGGTGAATCGCCCACTCTATTGCACCCTCAGGGTGCCGTCAAGCGCCGGGATTCCGGGGTCTGCGGCTCCTGGCGGGTCATTCGGCGGTCATACGGCCGGTGCCGCGGGCGAACCGCCCTCGGCCGCCACCGGAGCCACCGGAGCCACCGGAGCCACCGGAGCCACCGGAGCCACCGGAGCAGCCACCGGAGCCAACCCAGCGGCAGCTGCCTCCTCCTCACCGTTGTACATCTTCATCCGTGCCAGCCTCAGACGCTCCTTCTCAGCCTCGAGTTCGAGCAAGGCCTCGGGCCGGATCCGCACCTCCGAATCCTGGTGCATATGGAACCCGGTGCCGGCCGGGACGAGGTGACCCAGGATCACGTTTTCCTTGAGCCCCACCAGGTAATCGCTCTTGCCGGCCAGTGCCGCCTCGGTGAGCACCTTGGTGGTTTCCTGGAAACTCGCCGCCGACACGAAGCTCTCGCTCTGCACCGCCGCCTTGGTGATTCCCAGCAGCTGGATGGTCATCGTGGCCTCCTGCGGCTTGGCCGACGTGGCCACGGTCTCACCCGCAGCCTCGATCTCCGCATTCACCTCCTCGAACACTTCCTTGGGCACGATGTCGTCGGCCTTGTATTCGGAGCTGCCCGGCTCGACGACCTTCACACAGCCTCGCACCCGCTCGTTGGTCTTCTGGAACTCGAGCTTGTCGATCACGACGCCCTCGAGCAGTTCGGTGTTGCCGGCATCCTCGACCCGCACCTTCCTGAGCATCTGAGCGATGACGATCTCGACGTGCTTGTCGTCGATGTCGACTCGCTGCGAGCGGTAGACGTTCTGGATTTCGTGCATCAGGTACCGCTGCACCTCCTCGACTCCCGAGACCCTGAGGATATCGTGGGGGACCAGCGGTCCGCGGACCAGGGCATCGCCGTGGCGAACCAGGTCCTTGGCATGCACCAGCAGTTGCTTGCCGTGTGGGATCAGGTGCGGGGCGGGTTCTCCCGCTTCGTCGGGCGGGTGGATGTTGATCACCCGCTGATTGCGACGAGTTTCCTCGGCCAACTCGATCTCGCCGTCGATTTCGGCGATCACCGCCGGCTCCTTGGGCCGCCTGGCTTCGAACAACTCGGTGACTCGCGGCAGTCCGCCGGTGATGTCCTGGGTCCGGCCCGCTTCGCGGGGTGTCTTGGCCAGTTCCCATCCCGCGGCGACCTTTTGCCCGTCGTTGACTTCGATACTCGCCTTCTCGGGCAGGTAGTAAAACGCTTGGGTTTCTCCGTCGCGGTCGACGAGGCTGATCTGGGGGTGCTTCTCGCCCTTGTACTCCATCACGGTACGTCGGATGTTGCCGCTGGGATCGGTTTCGACGTGGATCGTCTTGCCTTCCTTGCAGTTCTCCAGCTTCACGATCCCGCTGACCTCAGCGATGATCGGAACCGAGTGAGGGTCCCACATGCAGAGGGGTTGTCCTTCGACGCAAACGCCCTTGATGTTCTTGAGTGCATTGCCGTCGGTCCGCTTGGGGAGCGTGCATTCGGCGTCGCTCGCATCCCACTCTTCGACCAGCAACACCGCCCCGTTGGGCACGCGGTACCTCTCGAGTTCACGCTCGCGGCCCTCGCGAGGGCTCAATTCCAGGATCACGATTTCGCCGTTTCGGCCCAGCGCGGTCTTCTTGTCATCGGGCCCCACGCTCCGCACGCGCTCGAAACGGATCCGGCCGGTGTGTCGAGTCCGCACTTCGCTTTCCTCGACGTCCCGCGACGCGGTGCCGCCGATGTGGAAGGTCCGCATGGTCAGCTGGGTGCCCGGTTCGCCGATCGACTGAGCGGCGACGATGCCCACGGCGAGTCCTTCTTCGACGAGGCTGCCGCTGGAGAGATCCATGCCGTAGCAGAGCTGGCACATGCCCAGTTCCGACTGGCAGGTCAGCGGGCTGCGGACCTTGATCTTTTCGACACCCATCTCCTCGATCTGCCGCGCCTTGGAGTCGTCGATCAGGTCGTCCTCGCGGACGATCACCTTATCGGTGATCGGGTTGACGATGTTGGTACGGCTGACACGTCCGCGGATGGAATCGGCCAGCCCGATTTCGACCTTTTCGCTGCGGTAGACCACACCCTTGGTGATTCCCTCGGTCGTCCCGCAATCGGGCTCGGTGATCACCACGTTCTGGCAGATGTCGGCGAGTTTGCGAGTCAGGTAGCCGCTGTCGGCGGTCTTCAGTGCGGTATCGGCCAGTCCCTTGCGGGCTCCGTGCGTGGAGCTGAAGTACTCGAGCACCGAGAGACCTTCGCGGAAGTTCGCCTTGATCGGAGTCTCGATGATCTCCCCGGACGGCTTGGCCATCAGGCCCCTCATCCCGGCCAGCTGCCGGATCTGTTCGACACCGCCCCGGGCCCCCGAGTTGGCCATCAGAAAGATCGGGTTCACGTATCCGTCGAGCTCGGGCCGCTCATCGGTCTCGAACTCACGCATCATATCCTTGGTGATCTGTTCGCGGGCGTGCGTCCATTCGTCGAGCACCGCGTTGTAGCGTTCCTGGTCGGTAATGATGCCCCGGCCATAGAGCTTCTGCTGCTTCTCGACTCTCTTCTCGGCCGCATTGATCACCTCGTCCTTGTTGGCGGGGGTGCGGAGGTCGGAGGTGGCAAACGAGAGTCCGCTGTGAGTGGCCTCCTGGAAGCCCAGCGCCTTCATCCGATCCAACAGGCTGATCGTGTCGCTGCGTCCCAGCAGATCGTGGTGGTAACAGTCCGAAATCACGTTGGCCAGGTCCTTGCTCTTCATCGTCAGGTTGTAGAACGCCATCCGCTCGTCGAGGATGTCGTTGAAGAGCACGCGGCCGACGGTGGTATCGAGCAACCCGCCGGGGCGGTAGTCCTCGGGAGCCTGCGGGCGGATTTCCTTGTCGGCGGGGAGCCGGATCTTGATGCGGGTGTGTCGAGTGACCCGGCCCTGCTCGAGCGCCATGAAGACCTCCGCCGGAGACACGAACTTCATGTCCTCGCCGGGACGACCGTCCTTGGGCATCGTCAGGTAGTAGCAGCCCATCACGATGTCCTGGCTGGCGCTGATGATCGGTGCGCCGTTGGCCGGTGAGAAGATGTTGTTGGTCGAGAGCATCAGCGTGGTGGCCTCGACCTGGGCCTCGATCGACAGCGGCAGGTGCACCGCCATCTGGTCCCCGTCAAAGTCGGCGTTGAAGCCCTTGCAGACCAGAGGGTGAATCCGGATCGCGTTGCCTTCCACCAGAGTCGGTTCGAAGGCCTGGATCCCCATCCGGTGCAGGGTCGGCGCGCGGTTGAGCAGCACAGGGTGGTTGGTGATCACCTCGTCGAGAATGTCCCAGACATCCTCGTCCTTCCGCTCGAGCATCCGCTTGGCACTCTTGATCGTGTCGGCGTGACCGAGTTCCTTGAGGCGTCGGATCACAAACGGCTGGAACAACTCCAGGGCGATCTTCTTGGGCAAACCACACTGGTGCAGTTCCAACTCGGGACCCACCACGATGACCGAACGAGCCGAATAGTCGACCCGCTTGCCGAGCAGGTTCTCGCGGAAGCGTCCCTGCTTGCCCTTGATCATGTCGGTCAGACTCTTCAGCGGACGGTTCGACGAACCGAGCACCGGCCGCTTGCAGCGGTTGTTGTCAAACAGTGCGTCGACCGACTGCTGCAGCATCCGCTTCTCGTTGCGGACGATGACCTCCGGAGCATTCAAATCGACCAGCTTCTTCAGCCGGTTGTTGCGGTTGATGATCCGGCGGTAGAGGTCGTTGAGATCGCTGGTGGCGAAGTTTCCCGAATCGAGCAGGACCAGGGGCCTGAGATCCGGAGGGATCACCGGGATCACGTCGAGCACCAGCCAGTCGGGCCGGTTCTCACTGTCGCGGAGCGACTCGATGATCTTCAACCGCTTGACCAGGTCCTTCTTCTTCTGCTGGCTGCCGGTCTCGCTGAGGTCGATGCGGAGTTGGGTGGAGAGTTCGGCCAGGTTCAGACCCAGCAGCAGCTCCTTGACCGCCTCGGCACCCATCCCCAGCGTGAAGTACTCCTCGCCGTACTTCGCCCGAGCGTGCCGAGCTTCCTCCTCGGTCAGGATCTGGCAGCGTCGGAGCGGAGTATCACCGGGGTCGACGACGACGTAGTCCTGGAAGTAGATCACCTTCTCGAGGCTGGTGGTCTTCATGTCCAGCAGCGCACCCAGGCGGCTGGGCATGCTCTTGAAGAACCAGATGTGCACGACCGGAGCCGCCAGTTCGATGTGGCCCATTCGCTTGCGGCGGACTCGACTGTGAGTCACCTTCACGCCACAGCGGTCACAGACCATCCCCTTGTACTTCATGCCGCGGTACTTGCCGCAGGCACACTCCCAGTCCTTCTCCGGACCGAAAATCCGCTCGCAGAACAGACCGTCCCGCTCGGGACGGTACGTGCGGTAGTTGATCGTCTCGGGCTTCTTGACCTCGCCGAACGACCAACTGCGGATGTCGTGCGGGCTGGCGAGCCCGATCTTGACGGAGCCGTAGTCGTTGATCTTGTCGTAGCTCGTCGCTTCACCAACGCTCACGTGACCTGCTCCTGGCACTCGTGCCGTTTGTTGAGTGTTGCCATCTGCTTGCCCCCCCCCTGCCGCCTGCCCTCTGCCGCCTGCCCGAAGCCCTGGCAGCGGGTCAGAGGCTGGACTTTTCGAGCTGGAGATTCAGTCCCAGCCCACGGATCTCGTTGTTGAGTACGTCGAAGCTGGCGGGAGTGCCGGCCTCGAGAGTGTTCTGTCCCTTGACCATCGATTCGTAGATCTTCGTCCGTCCCTCGACGTCGTCGCTCTTGACGGTCAACAGCTCCTGCAGAATGTAGGCCGCACCGTAGGCCTCCAGGGCCCAGACCTCCATCTCCCCGAATCGCTGTCCCCCGAAGCGGGCCTTGCCGCCCAGGGGCTGCTGGGTGATCAACGAGTAGGGGCCGGTGGCTCGAGCGTGGACCTTGTCGTCGACGAGGTGGTGGAGCTTGAGCATGTAGATCTGGCCGACGGTCACCCGCTGCTCATACTCCTCGCCGGTCCGTCCGTCAAACAGCGCCGTCTTGCCGTCGCGGCCCAGTCCCGCCTCCTCCAGCTTGTCCCGGATCTGCGACTCGGGAGCTCCGTCGAAGACCGGGCAGATGGCCCGGAAGCCCAGTTTGCTGGCAGCCCAGCCGAGGTGAGTTTCCAGGATCTGGCCGACGTTCATCCGGCTGGGGACGCCCAGCGGGTTGAGAATGATGTCGATCGGCGTGCCGTCCTCGAGGTAGGGCATGTCCTCGTCGGGGAGCACCTTGGAGATGACTCCCTTATTGCCGTGACGACCGGCCATCTTGTCACCGACGGAGATCTGTCGCTTGCTGGCGACGTAGACCTTGACCATCTGCAACACGCCGCTGGGCAGTTCGTCGCCTCGCTTGAGGCTGTTCATTTCGCGGTCGCGGATCTGGATCACCTCACGGACCGCAGTGAAGGATTCGCGACGGAACGTGTCCAGGTCCTTCCGCTTCTGGGGACTGCGGATGTCGAGCGATGCGAAGTGATCGTCGAACCGCTCGGCGTACTCGGCCAGCGCGCGGTCGTCCTCGCTGTGGCGCAGCTCGGCACCCTCCTCGTCGACCAACCGCCGACCCAGCACCCTCTCGAAACCCTCCAGGAAGGTCCGAAAGGCAACGACCACGTTGGCGTTGGCCGCCTTCTCGGCCCTCCGCACAACCCCCTCGAACCGCTTCCGTTCGTCCTCCGGGAGGCTCATCCGCCGAGAAAACTTCTCGGTGTGGATCACGATCCCCTCGACCCCGCTGGGCACCTCCAACGACTCGTTCTTCACGTCCTCGCCGGCACGGCCGAAGATCGCGTGCAGCAGTTTTTCCTCGGGAGTCAACTCGCTCTTGGCCTTCGGCGAGACCTTGCCGACCAGGATATCGCCGGGGTGGACCCGGGTCCCGATCCCGACGATGCCTTCCTCGTTGAGATGACTCAGGGCCTTCTCGCTGACGTTGGGAATGTCGCGGGTGAATTCCTCGCGGCCCAGCTTCGTCTCGCGGATCTCCACGTCGAACTCGTCGATGTGGATCGAGGTGTAGACGTCCTCCTTGACCAGCCTTTCGGAGATCACGATCGCGTCCTCGAAGTTGTAGCCCTCCCACGACATGAACGCGACCAGCACGTTGCGGCCCAGGGCCAGCTTGCCGTCCTTCGTCGCCGCGGTGTCACACAACAGGTCTCCCGCCTTGACGCTCTGGCCGACCTCGACCACCGGCTTCTGGTTCTTGCAGGTCCGTTCGTTGAGAGCCTGGAATTTGTCGAGTGGGTAAACTTCGTCGTCGATCTCGATTCGCGTCGCGTCGACGTAGCTGACCCGACCCGACTTCTTTGCCTTCAGCAGCATCCCGGACCGCTTGGCAACTTCTTCCTCGAGCCCGGTGCCGACGATCGGCGGCTCGGTGATCAGCAGCGGCACCGCCTGCCGTTGCATGTTCGAACCCATCAGCGCGCGGTTGGCATCGTCGTGCTCGAGGAAGGGAATCAGCCCGGCCGAGACGCCCACCATCTGGTTGGGGGCCACGTCGATGAACTCGACCCGGTCACTGGCAACAACCACCACGTCGTTGTTGTAGCGGGCCAGCACACGCTCCTCGACGATCTGGCCCTGCTCCATGAGGGTGTCGGCCGGGACCACGTAGCGCAACGCCTCCTCGTCGGCCCGCAGGCGGACAATCTCCTCCGAGACTCGACCGTTCTTGACCCGGCGGTACGGGGTCGTCAGGAACCCGTAGTCATCCACCTCGGCATGGATCGACAGCGAGGAGATCAGCCCGATGTTGGTCCCCTCGGGCGTCTCGATCGGACAGATCCGCCCGTAGTGAGAAATGTGCACGTCGCGGACCTCGAACCCGGCCCGCTTGCGGTTCAGACCGCCGGGTCCCAGCGCGCTGAGACGGCGTTCGTGAGTCAGCATCGAGAGCGGATTGGTCTGGTCGACGACCTGCGACAACTCGCTGCGACCAAAGAAGTACTCGATCGCCGCCGAGACACTCTTGGGATTGACCAGCGTCCGCGGCGTCATCTCCTCGACATCCTTCAGGCTCATCCGCTCCTGCACCGTCCTGCGCAGCTTGAGGAACCCCTTGCGGATCTCCTCGGCAGCCAACTCGTCGAGTGTCCTCAGCCGGCGATTGCCGAGGTTGTCGATGTCGTCGGTCTGGACCAGGTCGTTGCCACCGATCTTGAGCAGCACCAGGTAGCGGATCGCGTTGACGAAGTCCTCGGGGCACAGCGTCATCGCCGTGTCGGGGATCCCCTCCTGCTCGAAGTTCTCCTCGAGAAACCTGTTGTGGTCGGTGGTCTTCTGGCTGTCGGGCTTGAACTTGCGGTTGATTCGGAATCGACCGACCTTGCCGAGCCGGTAGCGGTTGACGTCGAAGAACTTCTCGCGGAAGAGGTCCTGGGCCTTCTCGAGCTGAGGCGGGTTGCCCGGCCGCAGCCTCTGGTAAATCCGCAGTAGCGCTTCCTGGTGGCTGGCGGTCTCGTCGTTGTACAGCGTATTGAGAATCAGGCGGTCGCGGACCGCCTCGACGGGGATGATCTCGATGTCCTTGATCCTGGCCTCCACGATCCGCGTGGCCCGCTCCTCGCCGATCGTCACCACGTCCTTTTCGCCTCCGATCGTGTTCCGCGAATCGGCGATGATTTCCCCGCACCGCTCGTGGCCGGCGGGGTAGACGATGTCTGCGGCGGCAAACGAATTGGCGATCCGCTCGATGTCACTGGACCTCGGAGCCTTGAAGGCGACGGTCTGGTAGAACAGTTTCAGCAGTGCCGTGTCGCTGCCGTATTCCGGACCCATCGCCCGCAGCAGAGTCATCGCCGAGAACTTGCCACTCTGATCGATCCGGACGTCGAGCATCTCCTTCTTGTTGACCACCAGCTCGATCCAACTCCCCCGCTCGGGGATGACCCGGCACGAGAAGCTGGACCGTTCGCCCGGCTCGGTCGTCTCGACAAAGTCGACACCCGGTGAACGGTGCAACTGGCTGACCACAACCCGTTCGGCCCCGTTGATCACGAACTCGCCACCCCCGAGCATGATCGGCATGTCGCCGAGGTAGACCTCCTCCTCGATCGGCTGCTCCTTGTTCAGCCGCATCTTGACGCGGAAGGGCTTGCCGTAGGTCAACCGCAGCTGGCGACAGACGGTGGTGTCGAACCGCGATGGCAACAACTCGTAGCCACAATAGTCCAACCGGTACTGCCCGTCGTAACTCTCGATCGGGAAGATCTCCTGCAAAATGCCTTCCAGCCCCTGAGCCTCCCGCTTGTCCGAATCGACGTCCTCCTGGAGGAAGCGGTGGTAGGACTTGGTCTGGATCTCGGTGAGATCCTGCAACAGGTGACTCTGATCCCGCCCACCTCCAAACACCTCGGTGCGGTCGGTCTGCAGAATCCGTATCGCGGGAATCGGCATGTCAGGCTCTCTTCTTCCAGGACTCTCCGGCCCGCTGGGCTCGGGTCACGCCCCATCCGGATCACCGTGATCGGAGAGGACCCTAGTTTCGGGACCGGTTAGAAAACAGAAGGAACGTGTGGCAAGGCAGCAGGTCGGGTCGTGGTGCGATTCGGAGATGACAGCGGAAAGGGCATCTCCGACGAGAGAGAGTGGGTTGATCCGGGACGGTTCCCCACCACCCCCGCGGCAGGCGACAGGCCGGGGCGAGGTTCGAGTCGTCGGGGGCTTGGGGGGCCGGCAACGAGAAACACAACGGGTCCGCAGGCTCCATGTCTCGGCTACGATCACGCGGGTGGGTTCCGGTGAGACCGGACCCGAGTCCGGAGATCAGTCGGAGTCAGTCGTGGCAGCGGGGCAATCGGAGTCAGGGGGGCAGTCAGTGAGACAGTCGGGGATCGTGGGTGGGTGGGTGGGTGGGTGGGTGAGTGAGTGGGCGGGTGGCAGAAACGGCCGTGAGGACGGGAGCGTGCTCGAGAACGCACAGCGTGACGACCCGGCGCGAGAGGACCGCTACCGGGACATCCCGCAGCAGGACGCAGTCTACTTGATCTCGCACGCCCCGCCAGCGGCCTCGATTTCCTCCTTGAGCTGGTTGGCCTCTTCCTCGGAGATTCCTTCCTTGAGTGCCGCGGGTGCGCTTTCGACCAGTTCCTTGGCCTCCTTCAGGCCCAGACTGGTCGCGGCGCGAACTGCCTTGATCACCGGAATCTTGCTGTCGCCGAAACCGGTCAGCAGCACGTCGAACTCGGTCTGCTCAACGGCCTCATCAGCGTCAGCACCTCCAGGCATCGCGGCCATCATCACGCCGCCTCCGGCGGGCTCGATGCCGTGAACGTCCTTGAGATAGTCAGCCAGAGACTTGGCCTGCAACAACGTCAGGCCAACCAGCTGGTCACCCAGTTCCTTGGTGCCGTCGTCAAATTCTTTTACTGTCGCTTCGTCAGCCGCTGTCGCTTCGTCAGTCGCCATCGCTTCTGGTCCTCTCTATACGCTTTCGCGCTAAGTTGTTACTGTACCGGGTTTTCGCCCGTTCGCCACCGCTCAGGCCTCTGATTCCTCTAATTCCGGCTCCTGACCCCCCTCCCCATCAGCATCCGAATCAGCCTCCGCAGCCGCTTCTGGCTCTTCGGAGGCCGCTTCCGGCTCCTCGGCGGCTCCGGTCTCTTCTTCTCCGGTGTCCGCCTCCTCGACCGCAGCCTCTTCGGTCTCCTCTTCCGCTTCGCCGTCGGCGATCGCCTCGATCGATCCGGCCACAAGGCCGCCGGGTCCCAGCAGCGATCCGGCGATGGTGGCACCTGGTGAGAGCAGCAGTCCGGCAATCTGTCCGATCAGCTCTTCGCGACTGGGGCTTTTGGACAGTTCATCGACGTCGCTGGCCGAGAGCGTGATGCCTTCGAGCATTCCGCCTTTGATCTCGAGCAGCCCGTCGCCGAGTTCCCTGGCCCAGCCGGCGACTTCCTTGCTCAGCGAGACAATATCCTCGCCACCGAAGACCAGGCTCGAGGGTCCTTCGAGGATGGGATCGAGTGCTGTGACTTCGGCCGAGTGCAGTGCTCGGAGTGCCATCGAGTTCTTGACGGTCAGGATGCGGATATCTTTTTCGCGCAGTCCCAGCCGGAAGCGGTTGTCGCTGATCGCGTCGAGTCGCGAGCCGTCGACAACCAGCATTTCGCTCGTGTCACCGATCCGCTGCTGCAGATCGGTCACCAGCAGTTCCTTGATCCGCTTGCTCATCGGTTCTGGATTCTC
>CAUZEQ010000112.1:0-13794 GCA_963578885.1 Planctomycetota bacterium | reverse complement strand
CATTTTGCCGAGGCCCGTGCCAGGCGAGAAGAGCTGGAGGCCAAGGAGGGGCGGTTGGAGGAGATCCTGCGAGCCGGGGCGGCTCGTGCTCGAGCGAAGGCGGGAGAGGTGCTGGGCCGGGCCCGGTCCGCTTGCGGGTTGTGAACAGGATCAGCCGCTGAGGCTAAGGGTCCACTTCGCCCGGATCGTCGCCGGTCGTGCTGCTCACCGGCTGGATCCAGCGAGACCACGGCACGGCAATCACCGCCCCGATGACCGGCGCGGCGATGTAGAGCCAGAGCACCCCCAATGTCTCGGACCGCCAGGCGACTAGCGCAGGGCCGATCGAGCGGGCGGGGTTCATCGAAGCACCGGAAACCGGGCCGGCAAACAGGGCCGCGAGCGTCACCACCGCGCCGACCGTGATGCCGGCCATCAGGCCCTTCTCGTGGGAGCCGGTCGAGACGCACAGGATCACGAACATCAGGGTCCCGGTCAGCAGGATCTCGAACACGAACGACTGACCCACCGAGCCCGCCGGCACGGTCGCTCCCAGGGTTGGGCTGTCGGGAAACAGCAGCTTCAGGAAGCCGCTGGCGACCAGTGCGCCGGTGACCTGGAACGCGATGTAGGGCAATACGCTTCGTGTGGGGAAACGGCCTGAGACCCAGAAACCGATCGTGACCGCGGGGTTGATGTGGGCGCCCGACACATCGCCGATGGCCTGGATCATCACCATCACGATCAGGCCGAACGTCAGGGCGATGCCGACATGAGTCACCACTCCGCCGGAATCGGCGTTGACGACGATGGCCCCGGTGCCGGCGAAGACCAAGGCAAATGTGCCGATTCCCTCGGCAAGGCATGCTCTCATCGCGGGCGTCTCCTGGCTTCTGACCGATGATGACCGGCACCTGTTTCGCGAGCAAGCCCGTGGTTGGACGGGTCGAGTACGCCCGCCTATGCTGGGTCGGGTCGGGAGTCTGTGCAATGGTGAGCGTGCGGGAGGAGAGGCAGTGATCCTGGGGCTGGGGACCGACATCGTCGAAATCGTCCGCATCGGGGAGATGATCGAGCGGCACGGGGAGTTGTTCCTGCAGCGGGTCTACACCGAGCAGGAGGTCGCCTATTGCCAGAAGCGGGCGGCCAGTTACCAGCACTTTGCAGGCCGCTGGGCAGCCAAGGAGGCGGTGCTCAAGGCGCTGGGGACCGGCTGGGCCAAGGGAATTGCCTGGCGAGACATCGAGGTGGTTTCACGGCCCAGCGGCCAGCCGCGCGTCCTCGTTCACGGCGCCGTCAAGGAACTCTCGGAACAGGCAGGCATCGCCGGTTATCTGCTGAGTATCTCGCATTGCCGCAGCCATGCCACGGCCACGGCGGTGGCCGTGGGAGTCGCAGAGCAGGCACAACAGCCGGCGGGGACCACCGATGCCTGAACAACTGGCAAGGTGGATCAACGAATCGGAAATGACCATCGCCTTCACCGGAGCGGGGATCAGCACCGAGAGCGGGATCCCTGATTTTCGGTCACCCGGCGGGATCTGGGACAAGGTGCAACCGGTCGACTTCAGCGACTTCGTGGCCAGCGAGGACGCGAGGATCGAGTACTGGCGGCAGAAGAGTGCGGCTCACAGCGAGTACTCCGAGGCCAAGCCCAACGTGGGCCACCAGGTCCTGGCTCGCTGGGAGCAACAGGGGCGACTCTCGGGCGTGATCACCCAGAATATCGACGGCCTGCACCAGGTGGCCGGCAGCCACGAGGTGCTTGAGATTCACGGAACCGCGCGTGAGGTGTCGTGCCTGGACTGCGGGTGGCGGGATGACGTGAGCGGGTGGGTGGCGGAGTTTCAGCAAACGGGCGTCCCACCACGTTGCAGCGAATGCGGCGGTCCGCTCAAGCATGCCACGATCTCCTTCGGCCAGAATCTCGACGCCGACGTGCTTCGACAGTGTGCGACCTGGGCCGGGTCGTGTGATCTGTTCCTGGCGATGGGGTCGTCACTGGTCGTGCACCCCGCGGCCGGGCTTCCCGAGACTGCCAAGCAGTATGGTGCACGCCTGGTGATCATCAACCGGGACGAGACCCCGTGTGATGGGATCGCGGACCTGGTCATCCGGGGACCGCTCGGTGAGTCTCTGCAGGCCGCGGATGACTGCCTGGCCGCACTCGGTGAGGACGGAGACGGATAATCGATGGGCGAGGAGTGGAAGCGGTTCATCGGGTCGGATGACATCGAGGTTGAGCAACTGCCGTGGGGGCCTCACGAATGGCTGTCGCGGCCGGGCCTGACCGCCGCCGCTGAGTTGCTGCTGGTCCGAGTGCGGATGCCGCCCGGGCAGGCTCACCGATTCCATCGGCACCCGGAGATGGAGGAGATCATCTACGTCGAATCGGGCGAAGCCGAGCAATGGGTCGATCGGGACTCGAGGAACCTGGGTCCCGGGGAGATCGCTCATATTCCCGCCGGAGTCGTGCACGGGACGTGGAATGCGGGCGACGAGACGCTGGTCTTCCTGGCCATTCTCGCTCCGGCCACCTGCGAGGGCCCGATGCTCGTCGACGTCAGCGGGGATGAGCCCTGGGCATCGCTCCGCGAGTGACAGCCGCCGGATTTTCTCTCGTCATGCCGTGCCGAATCGACTAGATTCCCGCGGTCATTGGCTTGAGCGAGGTGCCCTGCGTGCGGGTTCGGGAAGTCTCTGCGGTGCTGCTGCTGTCGCTGGTCTCCGCGGCGTCGGTCTGTCGGGCCGGTGAGCTGCGAGCCGACCAGGATGATGCCGACCTACATGCGATTGCCCGGGTGGGCCAACGCGTGGCCTGGGTGGTGGGGGATCGAGGCGTCGCGTGGACGACTCGCGATGGCGGTCGCACGTGGTCCCTGGTGCCGCTGCCGGGTCGCATCGCGTGCCGCAGCGTCTGCTTCCTGTCCAATCGGGTGGGATGGATCGGGGGAAATGATGAGCGTCCAGGCCACTCTCGCGGCGTGTTGCTCTCGACCCGCGATGGCGGAGCCACCTGGCAGTCGATCAACACGCCGCTGGGCCGGCTGAGTCACGTCCGCTTCTTTGACCTGAAGCGGGGTGTGCTGGTTGGAGGCGGCAGCGAGGAGCACCCGACGGGAGTTCTCGAGACGGCCGATGGCGGACGGACCTGGCAAGCGGTCAAAGGAACCGCATCCGACGATTGGCGAACAGCAGCGTTTTCGAGTGATCAGGCTGGCGTTGTGGCAGGAGGCGGGTTGCGATTCGGCACATGGGCCAATGGCGCGATCCTCGAGAGCGATCCGCAGTCGCGTGGCCGCCGCGCCTGGTGGGGCTCGGCGGTGAGCGAGGGGGGGTTGGGCTGGCTGGTGGGTGACGGAGCCTCGCTGCTGCTGAGACCGCCGCGGCAGGCGAGCTGGCAGACGCCGCCCACGCCGTTGCCCGCAGGACTCTCCGACACGATGACCTTCCGCTGTGTCGCCGCCCACGGGAACCAGGCCTGGATCGGGGGCTCGCCCGGATCCGTCATCTGGCACACTCCCGACGGCGGCCGAAGCTGGCAGCGCCAATCCACCGGACAATCGCTGCCGATTTACGGCATCTCGATGGGACGCGATGGAGCAGGACTCGCCGTGGGTGGACTGGGAGTGATCATCCGGACCAGTGATGGAGGCCGTCATTGGCAGGTGGCCCGTGGCCGCGGTCGACGTCTGGCGATGCTGGTGATCCATGTCAGTGCGAAGACTCTTCCGCTGGGGGTGGTGGCCCGCGACAGCGCCGAGCTGGGTTATCGTTCTAGGGGCGTGCTGATCACGGCGTCTTCGGACCAGTGGCGGCGTGCCGATCGCACGCTGCGTGCCCTGGGTGGGCAGGGGGTTGATGCGGGTTGGCGGCTGCAACTGGATGCACCCGATCTGGCCGGTGATTCAGAGCGGCTCCAGCGGACCTGGCAGGCGGCCACCGAAGGTCGGCTCGACGACTGGCTTGTGGGGCGGTGTGTCGGCCTGATCCGGACCTGGAGACCGAGTGTCGTAATTGTCGATGCGGATTCATCCGGAGATCATGCGGCACGCCTGGTCCACAGGTCCGTCGTGCAGGCAACGCAGCAGGCGGCCGACCCGACGCGATGGGCGATCCACGGGTCGCTGACCGGACTCGTGCCCTGGACGACTCGCCGGCTGTATCAACGCACCCTGGCCCCGGGGTCGGTCTCGGTTCGAGTCGTGCCCAGTACACGACTCACGCGACTCGGCGACGTGGTCGGAACGCTGGTCCAGCAGAGCCTGTTGCACCGCTGGGAATCGGCACCGGGCTCATGGGCCGGTGATCGACTGGTCCGGTTGAAGGGGACCGGAAGATCATCCGGAGATTCGGCCTGCCAGGGCCTGGGGCTGGCCCAGGGCAGCGCGGCACGCCGGGATCTGTCGAAGATCGAGGGCCGGGACCGTACGAGTGCCGAGGCACAGTTCCGACGCAGCCGGGCTCTGGACGCGTGGGTCAGGCTGGCCGAGAGTGGTACTCGGCCCCAGGAGTCCCTGGCGGCCGAGTTGATGCCCTTGCTGCAATCCATGGACGATCACAGTGGAGGCTGGAGTCTCTGGAGGCTGTCCGAGCGATTCCGCTCTACCGGTCGTCTGCCGCTGGCCGAAACGCTGCTCACCGAACTGGTCGACCGCTACCCCGGCCACGAGGCGGCACCGGCTGCGACGATGCGGCTGCTGGCCAGCACGATCAGCCGAGAACGACGCTGGCAGCGGCTCAGGCAGACCGGAAGCCAGGACGTGATTGCAGCACCACGAGCGATCCCGCCGGGGCCCGGTGGCCAAGCGGGAGCTTCGGGCATCGTGTCGCGGACCCGCCAGCGACCGCTGCGGAACTTTACCAAGGTGGATTGGCAAACCGAAATGACGCGGGCTGAGGTTGACCGAGCGATCCGCCTGGCCCGGAGCCTGAAACGGACAGCCGCGGCGACCTACAATTCGGCCACAACGCAGCTGACCCTGGCGTCACTGTTTCGGTCGCGCGGATCGCATCGCCTGGCCGATAGCTGTTACCGCCGACTGGCCGCACGGCCGGGGCCCTGGCGACCGGCTGCCGTGCAGGAGACCTGGCTGGCGATCCGCAGCGGCAACCCGCCGGCCGACTCGATCACATGCCAATCAGTCGCGACGCGCCCGATCATCGACGGGGTCATCTCGGACAGGTGCTGGGAGTCGGTTCCCGAGATGCGATTGAGAGGCAACGCTCGATCGATCGATCCGGGAGGCAGCGGGTTTGTCGTGACCGCATGCGACAACGAGTACCTGTACCTGGCCGGACGGCTCGAGCGAGTTTCCGCGAACAGTGGTGCTGTGGCCGCGGGGCGGACGTTCGATGCCGATCACACGGGGTTTGACCGGGTGACGGTGTTCCTGGACACGGACCGGGATTACCAGATCGGTTACGAGTTGACTGTGGATGAGCGTGGTGAGGTCAGCGAGCGGTGTGGCGGTGATCCTTCATGGAACCCACGCTGTGCAGTTGCCCTGGACAGCGACGAAGAGGTCTGGCGGTTCGAGTTGGCGATCCGCTGGTCGGAGCTGGTTGCTGAGCGGCCCGCTGCGGGAGCGCGTTGGGGTCTGCGAGTGGTCAGGACGATACCGGCGGTCGGCTGGCAGGGATGGGGTGGTTCGCCTGACGGGCGTGGCGCACCGGTGATCGGAGCCGGCTTCATGTCGTTCTCGGGCGATCCGCCGGCGCGTCGACGCCGCTGAGTGGATAGGCTGGTCGGCGCCAGGACGCGAATCACGCCCTGCAGCAGGGTTCTCGGGGAAGACAGGAACGCGATGGGTCGGTTGGTTGGGATGGACGAGGCCGGCTATGGCCCCAACCTGGGCCCATTGGTCGTCGCCGCCACCGTTTGGGACATTCCAGGGGATCCCGCGGAGTTTGATGGGTGGGCGGAATTCGAGATTGTCCTGGGACAGCCGCCGATCGACGGTTCACGGATGGCGGTCGGGGATTCCAAGAAGATCTACCAGGCCGGCGGGTCCCTAGAACGGCTCGAAACGACCGTGTTGGCTTTCCTGCGGCTGTGCGGTTTGCGACCCGGGTGTCTTGTTGAACTCTGTGATGCCGTGAGTCCCCTCGGCGAGTGCGGCCTGGGCGATGCGCCGTGGTTCGATCAGCCCGGCATCTCGTTGCCCATCGCAGCCGACGCAGACGTTGTGGACCAGTTTGCACAACGATGGTCGGATCGGTGTAGCGAGCTCGGCTTGGGTCCACCGCGTGCCGGAGCCACGGTGCTGACCGCAGCCGCCTACAACCGTGCACTGGCCCGCTGCGACAACAAGGCGATCGTGCTCTCGCAAAGCAGCCTGGGGCTGCTGGCGGAACTGGTTGACCCCGATGACCAGGACTCGACTTTCGTACTGGCCGACAAGCACGGTGGACGCAATCGCTACGACGAGCTGCTCTGTGAGGCGTTTGGTGATCGGCTGGTGATGCGGCGGCAGGAGTCTGCCGAGTGCAGCCGGTATCGGCTGGGAACGATGGAGGTGCTGTTCGAGCCCAGGGCCGAACGCCACTTTCCGGTGGCACTGGCATCGATGCTGGCCAAGTACATCCGCGAGCTGTCGATGGACGCGTTCAACTCGTTCTGGCTTGCCGCCTGTCCCGGACTCCGGCCGACTCGAGGCTACCCGGTGGACGCCCGTCGCTTTCGAGACGAGGTGGGCGGACGGCTCGATGACCTGGGGGTTCTCGAGGACACGTTCTGGCGACAACGCTGATCACGCTGATCACGCTGATCAGGTCACAGCCCGCAGCCGCTGTATGATGGCGTCGCGAAGCGTCTCGAGACACCCGGCCGCGAGCAGGCTGACGTCGACCTGGTAGAGGGCGCGCGAGTAGCTGTCAGAGGTGGGCAGGTAGCTGCAGCGGGACCCGTCCGAGAGGACTCCGACCATGACGGTGCGGCCTGGCACCGCTGCCTGCAGATCCGTCAGCAACTGGAAGTACGGCTCACCCTCGACAAGCAGCAGGTCTGCGTCACCCATCCTGAGATGGTCCACCCGCAGCGGGTAGGTGTCTCCATCGGGAAGCGGTTTCAGCCGTTCCCATTCGCGACGGCATCGCTCGGCCATCGCACGGGCGGTCCCGGCCCGGTCGGGTTTGCTGCTGTCGGGGTCCTGGCTCCGAAGGTCCCAGTCAGCCAGCTCGCTCTCGACGGTCTCCAGGTCGCGGAGGTCGTCGCGGTAGGGCAGTTCGACGGTGAATTGCTCGTGGGTGAACGCCGCGGTCGGCCGCTCCCATCCCTGGTATCGCCACTCTCCGAGCGTAGCGCCCGAGAGGACCGGTCCGACGTAGGCGAAATCGCCGGCCACGTGATCGAGTGCATGCCATGCCGCGAGTGCGGCATGGGCCAGTTGACGGCCATTGCTGTCGGCAACTTCCACGTCACCGACAAAGCCGTGCCGGGGGCCGATGTCTCCGCAGGGTGCCAACAGGAACTGGCAAGTCGAGCCGGTGTCGCGTTCGAAGGTCTCCCGCAGGGCGCCGATGTAGTCGGGGCTGATCAGGCTGTTCTCCCACGCCAGCGTGGTGGGATGGCAGGGGTAGGTGAGCAACGTGCCCAGTTCGCGATCATCGAGCGAGCGAACTCGCAGGAGGTCGACGGGCAGGTCGAGAGGCTTTGCGGGGTTGAAGCCGCAGACGAATTGGCCGTCGGCGGGGTCCTCGAAGTCGCGATGGGCCCCCATCAGGCAGGTCGTCGTGGCAAACGTGGCCCGGGCGGGCTCCATGCGGGCTACCGCTTCGTTGACCGCCTCGAGTGTTCGCTCCAGCAGCAGTTCGAGGTAAGGGGCAATCAGGTCGCCACCGGGCTGGCTCGAGCGATGGCGGTAGATGTGGCCGGCCGAGTGCGAGTGTCCAAAGGAGAAGGCGACGTGTGCCGAGGCGGGCAGCGAGGCGGCCTGCAGGACCTCCCGCCTCATCCACGCCATGTCGTCGTGCCGCAACAGGCAGTGGTCGCTGGTGACCAGGATCCAGGTCGTGCCGGCCGGGTCGACGTCGCCCAGCGCCGAGGCGGTGACACGGATCGGGCGGTGGACACCGCTGGCCACGTCGTGATTGGCGGCACCCCAGAAGCGGTGGAAGATACCCACCGGCGGCGTGGCATCGCGGTGGCTGATGCCGTAACGGAGCTCCGCAGACGGACTCGGAATGTGAGGTCGATTCATCGGGGGGCTCATGGAGATTCGAGTCGGGCGGCCATCGGCATCCGCCGACCACTGCCGAAGGCACGGGCCGAGAGCTTGATACCGGGAGGCATCTGGCGGCGTTTGAATTCGTTGCGGTCCAGCCGCGATACGACCCAGGTGACCGTCTCAAGAGGAAACTCCTCGGCGACACTCTCGACGGAACGCTCCTGTTCGATCAACCCCTTGAGGATCCCGTCCAGCACGGGGTACTCGGGCAGAGTGTCCTGGTCGAGTTGGTCGGGTGCCAGTTCGGCACTGGGGGGCTTGGTCAGTGTTCGTTCGGGGATCGGAGGAGCTGCGGTGGCGGTGGAGTTGATGTGACGGGCGAGTGCGTAGACGTCCTTCTTGAACACGTCACACAGCACGGCGAATCCGCCGGCCATGTCGCCGTAGAGCGTGCAGTAGCCGATCGCCAACTCGCTCTTGTTGCCGGTGGCCAGGGCCAGCCAGCCGTTGTGGTTGCTGCGGGTCATGACCAGTGCGCCGCGGATCCTCGCCTGCAGGTTCTGGTCGGCCAGGCCCGCGGGATCCGATGCCAGTTCGGTTCCCACGATGTCCGATTCGGTGTACGCCGCGTGTATCGTCTCGATCGGCACAGTCTGGTGGTCGATGCCCAGCGCGAGGGCCAACTGCCGAGCGTCCTCGAGACTGTGCTGGCTGCTGAAGCGACTGGGCATCAGCAGGGCATGCACGTGTTCGGGGCCGATGGCCCCCGCGGCGATGCATGCGGCTACGGCACTGTCGATGCCGCCCGAGAGGCCCAGGATGCAGTCCGAGAAGCCGCACTTGCCCATGTAGTCACCCAGGCCCAATGTCAACGCCTCCAGCAAGGCCGTGTCGCGGCAAAGCGGCGGATGCGAGGCTGTTGCGGAGAACGCGTCGGTGTCGATCACCGTCAGCGATTCCTCGAATGCCGGCAAACGGGTGGCCGAGTTCGAGGCGGATTCGATGGCAAAACTCTGACCGTCGAATACCAGGTCGTCGTTGCCTCCGACCTGGTTGACGAAGACCAGCGGCAGGCCGTGGGCGGCCACGTGGCGGGTAGCAAGTTTGAGGCGGTGGTCGGGCTTGTTGATTTCGAAGGGGCTGGCGGAGAGGTTGACGAGCAGGTCGACTCCGGCTTCAGCCAGGACGGCGATCGGGTCGGCCTGGGCGGCCAGCGGGTCGTGGTAGAAGGTGTCCGGTTCTCCCCACCAGGCGTCCTCGCAGATGTGCACACCCAGCCGCAGATCGCCAAACACGACCGGCGCCTGAGACACAGCGGGACGGAAATACCGTTGTTCGTCGAAGACGTCGTAGTTGGGCAGCAGCGTCTTGTGGATCGTCTGCTGGACCCGGCCGCCGCAAAGCAGGCTGGCCGCGTTGGCCACTCGACCGTCGGGCACATCCCGGTGAGTCGGATGCCCGACCAATAAGCCCACATCGGCGGGGAGCTGGCCGGCGAGCACTTCGACAACCCGGTCGCATTCCGATACGAAGGCCTCGCGGAGCAGCAGGTCCTTGGGGGGATAACCGCTGATGAGCAATTCGGAGGTGACGACCAGTTGGGCACCCAGTTGGGCCGCTCGCTCGACCGCAGCCAGAGCCAGGTCCGCGTTGGAGCGGATGGCACCGACGGTCGGGTTCAATTGGGCCAGGGCAATCTTCACGGGCGAACCGCGCAACCAGGAGGGGTCAACATGCGGTTTCCAGCCTAGTCCGACCGATAAGAACGGGAAAGCCTGCCACTCGGGTCGCCTTGGGACCTTCTGCGGCCTGATGGTAGAATCTCGCCACGGGAACTGCCGGACGCCCTGACGACATGCGCTCACGCCTTGGTTACATCACCGGGATCTCGCTGGCGATCGCCCTGTGCGGTGGTCCCGACGGTGGTGTGGCAGTACGAGCCCAGGACGAGGGGCAAAGCGATCACTGGGCCTTTCAGGCCATCACCAGGCCGCAGTTGCCCGAGAGTCGGTTTGCCGAGAGGGTGCGGACGCCGGTGGACGCCTTCGTCTTCGCACGGCTCGAGCAGCAGGGGTTGGCCGCCCGCCCGGCCTCTGGCCGCGGCGCGCTGCAGCGACGCCTGAGCCTGGACCTGCTGGGAATCCCGCCCACGCCGGCACAGCAGCGGCGTTTTGCACTCGATAACGCGGCCGGAGCGTGGGAACGGCTGGTCGAGAGACTGCTGGCTCGTCCGGAATTCGGCGAGCGATGGGCCAGGCACTGGCTCGATGTGGCGCGTTATGGCGAATCAAACGGTTACGAACGAGATGGCACCAAGCCCAACGCGTGGAGATTCCGCGACTATGTCATCGATGCTTTCAATGACGACCTGCCGTTTGACCGGTTCCTGACCGAACAGCTGGCCGGTGACGAGATTCCCGAAAGCAATGCCCGGACTCAGATCGCGACCACGTTCCTGCGGCTGGGGACCTGGGACGACGAGCCGGCCGATCCGTTCGCCGACCGCTACGATCAACTCGACGACGTGCTCGGCACCACCGCCTCAGCCTTCCTAGGCCTGACATTGCGGTGTGCTCGGTGCCACGACCACAAGTTCGAACCGCTCTCGCAAAAGGACTACTACGGCATCCTCGCAGTGTTCACTCCGCTGAAACGTCCCGAGAAGATCAAGTCGGTGACTCACCGCGAGGAGTTTGACCGGGAGGTGGGTTCGGCGGCGGAGCTGGCCGCGTACCGCGACCGGAACACAAAGACCGATGAACAGCTGGCCGCTCTCAACAAGCAGCTCTCCACTCTCGTCGACCCGGCCCGCAACTCCGTTCTGGACGTTTCGGCTACCGGCAAGGACAAGGAGCTGCCCGCCGACTTTGCCAAGGCCTTCCGGACCGCCGCCGACAAGCGCAGCGACCCGCAGAAGGAGCTGGTCAAGAAGCACAGCGGAACACTCGAGCGGCGAGTGTCGGAGACGCTGACCGATGTGCAGCGAGAGCAGCGTTCACGATGGGTTGCCGAAGTCTCCCGGGTCACCGCGGCCCGGCCCCCCAAGCCACCCCGTGCCTACATCTGGTACGAGGACACCGCGAAGGCGGCGGCGACGCAGCTGTTTGAACGCGGCGACCCCTACCAGCCGAAGCTCGAGGTGCAACCGGGGGTGCCGGTTGTGCTGGGAGGCCAGGCGGTCGCGGCGCCGCGGGCCCTCGAAAAGAGCACAGGCCGGCGACTCTGGCTCTCACGCTGGATGACCTCACGGTCGAACCCGCTGGTCGCACGAGTGTTCGTCAACCGCGTGTGGCAGCACCTGCTGGGTGAAGGGTTGGTGACCAGCGAGAGTGATTTCGGAGAAATGGGCGACGTGCCCGTTCACCAGGAACTGCTCGATTGGCTGGCCGCGGATCTGGTCGAATCCGGCTGGCAAACCAAGCGTCTCGTGAAACAGATCGTGAATTCGGCTGTCTACCGGATGGATTCTCGGCACAGCGCAGCGGCCGCGGAGGCCGACTCGCAGGAGCGGTTGCTGTGGCGGTTCCGACAGCGACGAATCGACGCCGAGGCGTTTCGGGATTCGGTGTTGGCCATCTCGGGTCGACTCAACCAGACGATGGGTGGCGCGAGCGTCTACCCACTGCTGCCTCAGTCGGTCCTGGCCGGTCAGTCACGTCCGGGAAGTGGTTGGGGCAAGTCGCTGGCCCAAAGCGAGGGGCGTCGCAGCATCTATATCTTTTCCAAGCGCAGCCTGGCGGTTCCCGAGTTGGCGTTGCTGGATGCACCGAATTCGGCCGACAGCTGTTCTCAGCGAGCCGTGTCCACAACCGGTCCCCAGGCCCTGACGTTTCTCAACGGCTCGTTCATGACGACCGCTGCCGCCGGTCTTGCCAGCCGCTTGCTGTCCGAGGCGGGATCGGATCCCGCTGCCCAGGTCCAACTGGCGTTTCGGCTCACGCTGTGCCGTAGCCCCGGCAGCGAGGAACTGAAGTTCTCGACCGGGTTTCTGCAGGCCCAGGCCCGGTTGCCCTCGGGCGACAAGAGCCAGGCTGATGATCCGGCTCGACGGGCCCTGAAAGCGTTTTGCCTGGTGCTGCTCAATACCAACGAGTTTGCTTACACGCGGTGAGAGTGGAGTCTGAGTCCCATGTCTGAGCTGTCCGAACCCGGCTTGATCCGCATGAATCCTCCGTGTGGTCGAACACGTCGCGAGTTCCTTTGGGAGACCGGCGGCGGTTTTACCGGCCTGGCACTCTCGTCGATGCTCACCGCCGACGGATTCTTCGACTCCAAGCTGCAGGCCGCGAACGAGCTGGACCCGAAACCGTCGCACCGAGCCCGCTCGACCAAGGCCTGTATCTGCCTGTTCATGTACGGCGGACCCAGCCAGGTGGACCTGTTTGATCCCAAGCCGCTGCTGACGAAGTTCCACGGCCAGACGATGCCGGGAATCGAGAAGGACCGGCTGTTCAAGGTGCGGAACCCGGGCAAGCTGCTGGGTTCGTCTCGAGTCTTCAAGCAGCACGGGGAGTCGGGCCTGGAGATTTCGGACCTGTTCCCCAATCTCGCACGTCACGCCGACGACATCGCGGTGCTCCGCAGCTGCTACGCCGACAGTTTCGCTCACGGATCCGGCATGCTGCAGATGAACACCGGCATGGTCCGTCAGGGCTACCCGAGCCTGGGTTCGTGGGCGGTCTACGGGCTGGGCAGCGAGAACCAGAACCTGCCGGGCTACGTCGTGATGCTCGACCAGAAAGGAGGCCCGATCAATGGGCCTCCGAACTGGAGTTCGGGATTCATGCCGGCGAGCTTCCAGGGGACGCAGTTCCGCACCTCCGGCGAACCGATCCTCAACCTGCAGCCCCCCGCATCGGTCACCACCCAGCAGCAGCGGCAGCAACTGGACCTGCTGAAACGCTTCAACCTGAAGTATTCGGCGGCGAACCCTCGGAACACCGAGTTACAGGCCCGGATTGCCAGCTACGAGCTCGCCTTCCGCATGCAGTCGCACGCTCCCGAGGCCGTCGACATCTCGAGCGAGAGCAAGCAGACGCAGAAGTTGTACGGTCTGGACAGCCCCCGCACCGAGAAGTTCGGGCGTCGCTGCCTGCTGGCTCGCCGGTTGGTGGAACGGGGGGTGAGGTTCGTGCAGGTCTATTCGGGAGGCGGACATGGAGACGACACGTGGGACGCTCATGGTGATGTGAACAAGAACCACGAGAGGCACTGTGGGGCCACCGACCTGCCGATTGCAGGGCTGCTGACCGACCTGAAGCAGAGGGGTCTGCTGGATGAGACCCTGATCTTCTGGACCGGTGAGTTTGGACGGACTCCGACCGGCCAGGGCGGCAAGGGTCGAGACCACAGTCCGCGCGGTTTTTCGACCTGGATGGCCGGGGCAGGTGCCCGCGGCGGCCAGGCGATCGGGGCCACCGACGACTTCGGCTTTGCCGCGACGGAGAACAAGCTGCACGTCCACGACGTGCACGCCAACATGCTGCACCTGATGGGTCTCGACCACGAGAAGCTGACGTATTTTCACGCCGGACGAGACCACCGGCTGACGGATGTCTCGGGACGGATCGTCCCGGAGCTGGTCGGCAGCTGACGCAGCCGGAGGCTCAGCGGGCTGCGGGCACAACTTCGATGCAGGCGATCGTGT
>CAUZEQ010000111.1:0-13972 GCA_963578885.1 Planctomycetota bacterium | reverse complement strand
CCAGCCGATGCCCGGATTGGCGGAACCCGTGAGTCGCAGACACTTCGGCCACCACCTTCGAAATCTCCGCCGCAGGAAACTCGATCAGCCTACCGCACTCGCCACAGATCAGGTGATCGTGCTGCGGGTAGCCGTAGTCGTGTTCAAAGACGTCTCGCCCGTTGGCCCGAGCCACCTTCCGCAGCAACCCGGCTCGTTCCAATTCCTGCAGCGTCCTGTAGACCGTCGCCCGGCTGACGCGACGGCCGTCGGTCCGCGCCGTCAAGGTCACCACCAACTCCTCGCGTTCGAAGTGCTCGTGCGACGAAAATACCTGCTCGAGCACCAGGTCGCGTTCTCGAGTCAGCCTCTTGTTCTGAGTCGAGAGGTACTCACCGAACTTGGCACGCGGCGAGACGGCAACCGAGACGGATTCCAGGTCACTCACGCCACCACTCCGTCTGCCTGTTACGGACCACGATTACTCGGTCGCTCTCAACTGGTCGAGCGTCGCCTGGTAGGAATCCACGTGCGCCGTCACCGCCTCGGCTCCGTATCCCTGCGAGACCCAGAAGCGTCGCTGGCCCTCGAGGATCGCAGCCGACTCGGACGGTGACTGCTCGGCCAGCCAACTGGCATGGGCCGGATCAACCGCCAGCGGCGGCAGGGCGGTCCCCGTACTGGAGATGCCTTCGACGGCCGCCGTGCCGGAAACCGGAGCACTGGCCTCGACCTGGGCCTGGGCCTCGGGAGAAAACTCCACTCGGTCGACCGCATCGGCCGCTTCAGCTCCCGCGATGTCGCTGGAGGGTGTTACGGTTTCGGGCGGCTGGATCGGCTGCAGTGGCTGGTTGCCACCGATCGGAGCTGGTCCGGTCACTTCCATGTCGAGATGTCCTGGCAGGATGCGTACAGCGGCCCCGCAGCGGGGGCGGTGTTTTCGAGATCATACCGCATCCCGAATCGGCTCAGCAATACCGCGTCGGAGTCTCACCGCTTCAGCCGCGGCTGTAAGGACCTGTCGCCGAACCCACCAGATCACCCACCCCAGCCTCGACACAACGGCCGATGATCGCCGCCGCCTCGATCACCTGGTCCCGGTCGACGTCCAGGTGAGTGCAGGCTCTCAGCCGATGTGAACCGCTGGCACCGATCTTGACCCCCGCCTCGAAAGCCTTGGCCGCCAATTGAGTCGCGTCACCGATCTCCGGGTCGATCTCGAAGAAGACCAGGTTCGATCCCACGTCGTCGGGGTCGATCCGAACGCCGTCGATCTCCGCAAGCGCCTCGGCAAAAGCCCGCGCGTTGGCGTGATCCTCGGCCATTCTCTCTACGTGGTGGTCCAGAGCATGAACCGCCGCCGCGGCGACGATGCCCGCCTGCCGCAACGCACCACCGAACAGCTTCCGCGACCGACGTGCCAAGGCAATGTCCTCGGCCGAACCCACCAGGACCGATCCCATCGGACAACCCAGTCCCTTCGAGAAGCAGATCGAAACGGTGTCGTAGTGCCGGGTCGCCTCGGCCGCCGAATAGCCTCCAGCCACGCACGCGTTGAACAACCGGGCGCCGTCGACGTGACTCTTGAGCCCGTTCTCGTGAGCCCATTGGCCGACTCGATCGAGTTGATCCAGAGGCCACGGCCGACCGCCTCCGGCATTGGTCGTGTTCTCGACGCACACCAGCCGAGTGCGACACAGGTGCTGGTTGTCGGCCCGCAGCTTGCCCTCGAGAACGTCGACGTCGATCATCCCGTGCTCAGCGGGCAGCAGGCGGCAGGTGACCCCCGAGAGCACCGCCGGCCCGCCCGCCTCGAAGTTGGCGATGTGACCGTTCTCGGCGATCAGCAACTCGTCGCCGGGTTGGCAGTGCGTCCTCACGCCCATCTGGTTCGACTGGGTCCCCGAGCAGGCAAACACGGCCGCTTCCTTCTCCAGCCGCTCGGCCACCATCGCCTCGAGCCGGTTCACGGTCGGGTCGTCACCGGACATGTCGTCCCCGCACTCGGCCTCGGCAATCGCCTGCCTCATGGCCGCGGTCGGCCGGGTGACGGTGTCGCTGTACATGTTGATAAACGGGTCGTGCATCGCCGATCCTCGGTTCGATGGGCCTGGGTCGTGTCGCGCTCCTGACCCCCTCACTCTAGTCCCCGCGCGGTGGCTTCTTCAACGCTGAGCCGACCGCCGAAGATGTGGTCAGTCCTTCGAGGAGCCACTACGATAGCCCTCGGCCGAACCCGACTCACCAGGTCGAAACCCATGACGCTCGACATCACCACCTTCGACTCGGCCGACGGCGACGCCACCGCGCTGATCGACCAGCTCCGAGGACGGCTCAGCCCCCAGGGTGATATCGTCTCCGATGCCGGCCGTGCCCGAACCATCGAACTCTTCGGAGAAGCCCTGGCACCGCAGGAGGTGGTCCAGAGGATCTGCGACGATGTCGCCCAGAATGGCCTCGAGGCCGTGCTCGACTACACCCGACGACTCGACCAGGCCGAACTGACCGCCGAGACGCTGAGAGTCTCGGCCGACGAGTTCCACTCCGCTCACCAGGCGGCCGAACCACAATTCCTAGCCACCATCCGACGCATTCGAGACAATATCGTTGAGTTCCAATCGAGCCTGCTGCCTGAGAACGTGACCGTGACCCCAAAGCGGTCGCTCGAGACGGGGCAGGGGTCCCTCGAGGCGGGGCAGGGGAGTGGGCAGGGGACGATTGAGTTGCAGCAGAGGTACCGGCCTCTGCGGCGGGTTGGGATCTGCGTGCCCGGTGGAACGGCCGCCTACCCCTCGACTCTCCTGATGACCGCCGTGCCGGCTCAAACGGCCGGAGTCGAACAGATTGCCGTGGTGGTGCCTCCCACAGAGTTCGGCGGCTACAACACGCACCTGCTGGCTACCTGCCACGAGTTGGAAATCGACGAGGTCTACCGTGTGGGTGGTGCCCAGGGTGTCGCGGCGTTGGCCTACGGGGTCGAGGGCATCGAGGCGGTCGACAAGATCGTGGGGCCGGGCAACCTGTTCGTCGCCCTGGCCAAGCGAACGGTTTTCGGCGAGGTCGACATCGATTCGATCGCAGGGCCCAGCGAGGTCGTGGTGCTGGCCGATGAGACCGCCGATGCGCGTTTCCTGGCCAGCGACCTGATTTCCCAGGCCGAACACAGCCCCGGTGCCAGCGTACTGCTGACCTGGCACCCGCCGCTGATCGAACAGGTCCGCGAGGCTCTCGTCGAGCAGTTGGACCGACTGCCGCGAGGTGACCTGGCTTGCGAGAGTCTGAACCGGTACGGAGCGCTGGTTTGCGTGGCCGACCCTGACGAGGCGATCGCGTTGTCCGAACGGATGGCTCCGGAACACCTGCACATCTCGACCGCCGATCCCGACTCGATACTCCAGCGGGTCCAGAACGCCGGCGCGATTTTCCTGGGCCATCACACACCCGTGGCCCTGGGCGACTACGTCGCCGGTCCCTCTCACGTGTTGCCCACCGGCGGCACCGCGAGGTTTGCCAACGGGCTCTCGGCCAACGACTTCCTCAAACGATCCAGCGTCATCCGTTACGACCGCACCGCGCTGGCGGCCGATGCAGCCGACGTCTGTCGGATGGCTGAAGCCGAGGGCCTGGGTGCTCACGCGGCCAGCATCACGATCCGGCTCGAAGACTCCGACGACGACGGCGGCTCAGCCTGATCCGGGTGCCATCCGTGCGACCGCGTCCCAGTCGACGTCGACCCCCAGCCCCGCTCCGGTGGGAGTTTCGATCACCGGCCCGTTGATCGAGATCGGATTGGTGGCCACCCGCGCCTCGTGGTAGTCGGGGCCCAGGATATCACCGGGGTAGGTCTCGACCTGCATGTTCGGGCAGGCGACCACCAGGTGGCACATCGCCGCGGTGGCGACGTCGAGTTCGAGGTTCGAGCCGATGCTGCAGGCGATACCGTGCTGCAAGGCCAACTCGGCGATTTCCCACGCCTTGCCGATGCCGCCGTTCTTGCCCGGGTACAGGCTGATCACATCACACGCCTCGTGGCGAATGCACTCCAGGGCATCGGGCAGGTCGAATACGATGTCATCGGCCATCACCGGACAGGAGATCGCCTGGCGGACTTCGGCCAATGCGTGGAAGTCACCGTTGGTGGTCGGCTGTTCGAACAGGCCGACGTCGAGGTCGGCCATGCGGTCCATCGCGGTAATCGAAGTGGCGGCATCCCAACCGGCGTTGGCGTCGATGACCAGGTCGCGTTGCGGACCAATCGTCTCACGCACCGCCGTCACCCGGGCGATGTCCTCTTCGAGGTCGGTCCCCACCTTGACCTTGATCGTCGTGAACCCCTCCTCGACCAGTTCCGCGGCCCGCTGGCGGGCTCGATCGATGGTATAGGCTCCCATCGAGAACCGGCATGTGATCGTCAACGGCCTCACCGCGCCACCGAGCAGTTCGTAGACCGGTTTGCCCGCCTCCTTGCCCTGGATGTCCCAGCAGGCCATCTCGATCGCGCTCTTGGCAAACCAGTTGCCCGCGGCGGCCCGGTCCATCACGTGGTCGATCGCCGGGATGTCAGCCGGATCGCAGCCGATCAGCAACGGGGTGAAGACGTGGTCGATGATTGCTTGGGCCCCCCAGGCCGTCTCGCCGCTCCAACGAGCCATCACGGTCGCCTCGCCAACACCCTCGATCCCCGCATCGGTCTCAACCCGGACCAGCACGTATCGCGACACGGTGTGCTGGCCGAGTGCCGAGATCATCCGGCGCGCCGGCTTCAGCGGGATTTCGACCTGGTGAGTGGTGATGCCCGTGATCTTCATCGACTTCCTCGTTCCCGACCGAATCGCCTATCATGGCCTATCATGCGGACCGCATACGGCGGACCAGCATACCGCCCTCGTCCGTTGTTTCCATCGACCCGGTCTGGATCGTGAAGACGATTTTTCTGCCACTGGCCGTGATCAGCACGCTGCTGCTGGTCACGACGCTGGTCCTGGGTCTGATGATCGAAGACGCCCGCGAGGCGTCCCTGAGCCACCAGGTCGACTACCACCTCTGGACCTCGCTGGGCGGGATGCTGTTCGCCACGATGGTCCACGGGCTGGTGATGACCTACTTCATCGGGACCGGGCGTTGGTTCGAAGAGACCGACCGGGCCTACCCGCACAACAGCGGCTGTTTCGACGCCAGCCGGAAACTGAAATACCGCACAACCCTGGTCCTGATTCTAGGATTCGGGCTGCTGCTGGCCGCCGGCACGCTCGGGGCTGCCGCCGATCCCGCCTCACCGGTCGGCTTCACCGGCTGGCTGGGCATCGAACCCGCCACGCTGCACCTGCTCGTGGCCCTGGCCGCCGTCGCAATCAACAGCTGGACCCACCTGGTCGAGTACAAGGCATTGGACGAGAACGCGCGACTGATCGAGCAGATGATGAGTCACGTGAGGCGGATCCGCGACGAGCGGGGACTCGACAGCTAACGCAGTCGAAACGCCTGAGCCCCGATGAAGGCCGGGTCCTTCGGGTCGCCCGGGCCCCGTCGGGGCAGAGTGCCGGCACGCGGTTCGAGGAAATCGGGAGCTTGGGGATCCGTCGAGGAAAACTCGACCGTCACACCACGCTGCCTGGCCAAACCCGGCAGCATCAACTCGCGTTCCCCACGCTCCAGATCAGCCGCCTCGGTCCGAGTCGACCAGTTCTCGTTGATCGCCGCAGTCGTGCTGAGCATCTGGCCGAACTTCAACTCCATGTACTTGTTCTCGACCACGCACTCCGGACCACCCACCTCGAAGAACAGGTTGCGGCGAATCGTGACGTTGCCCGAGTTGTCCGTCGGCATGTGCTCGAACACCAGGCCGCGACCGACCTGGGCGAACGTGTTGTTGCGAATAGAGACATCCCGCCATCTCCGACCCTGGCCGGAAAAGAGCATCCCGGCCTTTGCCGACTGGATCACCGACTCCTGCAGGGTCAGATCCACAACGTGATCGGTCATCTCCACGCCGGCCCGCAGCGGCCCGATCACACGACACCGCACGATCCTGATGTGCGAGTTGGTGTCGTAGGTGCCGGATGAGAACTTCAGGCCAACCGCTTCGGGGCCGCCGGCCCGCAGGACCAGGCCGGTCAGCTTCAGCACATCCTGGCTCGGGTCACCCGCCACGCCGCGAGCATCGATCCCGGCTGCGGTGAAACCCTCGACCACCAGCTCTTCAAGCTGGACCCGATCCTGGACTCCGACCAGGACCACTCCAGCCGGCTTCCCCTTGGCCGTGATCCGAAAACCGACAATCCGGATGTACTCGACATGCTTCAGATGAATCCCGGGCTTCTGGCCACCCGGAGCGATCACCGCCGGATCGACACCCGTGCTGATGATCTCGATCCCCGTCGGCCACTGCTGCTGGGAACCGTCGATCTCGATCGACTCGGCATAGGTGTTCCCGCCCAGGACATTGATCGTCGCCTGGATGCGGCGCGAGCTGGTCCGGTAACCCGCCTTGTGGTCGCGGACGTGGGCCAGTGCCGAGGCGATCGTCTTGAACTCGGCCTCAGGACCCACCTCCAATGTCCTCTTCGCCGTAACCACCGGAGTCTTCGCAGACGGGTCGGTTCCGCCGCCGGACCCGGTGCCGCCGCTATTGGTCGCTCCAGCGCCGCTTCCCTGGTCGTTGCCGCCGCCGGAGTTTTCTCCATCACCTCCGTCACCGGGACTCATGGTCATCACCAGGGCGATCACGATGATCAGCACGATTCCGCCGGCGGCCAGGCCGATCTTCAGACCGCGGCCCGAGCCAGCTGGGGAACCGCCGCGGGAGGACGAGGTCGACTGATCTCGGGTCTTGGGTCGAGCGTCAATGGCTGGAGCCGAGGTGTCCAGCATCGGAAACCCCCCGCCGTGAGCCTCGGCGACCGGTGCGATTTCCGGTGCGATTTCCGGTGCGATTTTCGGTGCCTGTTTCGGTGCCTGTTCCGGTGCCTGTTCCGGTGCCTGTTCCGCGGGACCGACCTCAATGGGCGCAGACACAGGGGCTGCCGCAACAGCAGGAGCCTCGACAACCGCCCCAGCGGACTCGGCAACAGGCGGGGAGGTCGGGACCGAGGGCGTCGGCGATTCAAGAGCCGCGGCAATCGGTGGCGGAGCCGGTTCGACCCCAGCCGCCGGGCCCGCCTCGGACTCAATGGCAGCCGGTGGCGGCTCCGAGGAGTCCTCACCGAGTGTCGTCAGGAAATCGGCCAGGCCGGGGTCTTCGACCGGGGCCATCTCGGGCTCCGACTCCGCGCCGGCAAACCGCTCGGTGTCGCCACGCTCCACCGCAATCACCTCGTCGACAGCCGGAGTCGGTGGCTCTACGGGTGCGGCGACGGGTGCTGCGGTAGGCGTCTGCGGAGTCGCCTCGGGTGCCTGTTCGACCGGCTGTGCCACGGGGACGGACTTGGCCACGGGGGCCGCTGTCGGTGTCGCCTCACCATCGCCGAGCCAGGCGGTGAGTTGTTCGGCGACTTCCTCGGCGGTCTGAAACCGATCCGAGGGTGCCTTGGCCATCATCTTCGAAACGATAGCCTCCAGCGGACCGGGGATATCCGAGCGAGATTCGGAAATCGATGCCGGCTCCCTGGTCTGGTGCCACATCAGTCTCTGGGCCATGGTCCCCTCGTCGAACGGCGGCCTCCCGGTCAGCAGGAAGTACATCGTGCAGCCGAGGCTGTAGATGTCGGCTCGAGCGTCGACCTTGTGGCTGTCGAGTGCCTGCTCGGGAGCCAGGTAGTCGGCGGTCCCCAGCACCCTCTCATCGTGCCGCAAGGTGATCGGGTCCTCGTCGTCCTCTTCGAAGAACCTCGCCAGGCCCAGGTCGAGAATCTTGACGACACCCTCGGTGTCGACCAGCAGGTTGCCCGGCTTGATGTCGCGATGGACCAACCCGGCCTCGTGAGCGTGCGTCAGGCCGTGAGCCGATTGCCGGATGAAATCGGCGACCTCGCGGAAATCTCGAGGCCCCCGGTCGATCACCAGCTCCTGCAGGCTCGAGCCCTTGACGTATTCCATCACCAGGAAGTGAATCTCAGCCCCGCCATCCTCCTCGCGATCCACATCGTAGGCCCGGACGATGTTCGGGTGATCCAGCGACGCAACCGCCTGGGCCTCGCGGTGAAAACGCTCGAGATAGCTCGAGTCGTTGACCTTCTTGTGAGGCAGCACCTTGATCGCACAGCGGCGACGCATCAACACGTGGTCGGCCAGATAGACCGAGCTCATCCCGCCCTTGCCCAGCAACGACTGCAGCCGGTACTTGCCCAGGAAGAACCCCTTGTGCTTCCCCTTGAGCAGCTTGTCGGACTGCCAGGCGGTCAGTGCGCCCGAGGCGACCAGGGCGTCTGCGACCGATTGAGAATTGCCGCCGGAGGGCATCTCGGAGACCAGCTGCTGTAACCGATCCGAATCGACCAGGCGGCTCTGCCGGACCAGGTTCAGAAACGACTCGACGGTAAACTTCAGCGCCATCCAGTCTACCTGCTACCAATCCCCGGTGTCCGCCCCAGGCACTCACTCGCGAATCTAACATAAGCCCCACCCCTTTGGTATACTCCCGCCCGCCGGGCCGATCACCACGCAGCGACATCGCGGTGGGACCACCGGTTCGAAACGGAGTCCCCCGGATCGTGACCCAACGCAACGACGAGGAGATCCGCCGCGAGCTCGAACTGGAGACCGGCCAGATCGACTCGAACTGGAGGCCGCTGGCGGGATCGCTCCTGCTGTGCCTGGCCACCGTCGCCGGCTTCATCTCATTGATCGCCGACCCCCCTCCGGTCCCGTTCGACAACCCGGTTGTCCGCGGCTACGTACTGCTGGCCGCGCTGGTATGCACCGTGCTGGCCGTGATCCTGCTCAGGCAGCCGCGAGCCGCCCGAGATCCACTCTGGCAACCCCAGCAGAAAGGGCTCCGATTCGACTCGGTCGTGCTCTACACCCGCTCGGCCTGCCACCTCTGCCACCAGGCACGTGAAACCCTGCTGATGCACCACGAGTTCCTGGCGCAGATCTCCGAGGTCGACATCGACGGTGATCCGGAGCTGATCGAGCGGTATGGAGAGTGTGTTCCGGTGCTGGTGATCGACGGCCGCGAACGGTTCCGCGGTCAGATCGACGTGCTGCTGCTGAGACGACTGATCGACGCGACCGCGCCCCGCATGCAAGCCACCTGAGCGCCGGGCCGATGAGATTATCGCGATGAACACGCTGGTGATCATGGCCAAGCACCCCGTGGCCGGAATGGTCAAGACCCGGCTGGCTGCATCGCTGGGCGAAGCCGCCGCCGCCGGGCTGGCAGCCGCCTTTCTCGAGGATCTCCTCGACCGGCTCCACCCCTGTGCCGATCGACACGTGCTGGCCACCTGGCCGGACAACACCGCCGCCACGACCTACTTCGAAGAACTCTCGGCAGACCGCTTCGAATTGTGGAACCAGCCCGAGGGTTCACTGGGCGAGCGTCTGGCAAGGGTCACCACCGAACACCTCGGACCAGATCCCCACCAGCGGGTCGTCGTCATCGGCAGCGACAGTCCGACGTTGCCGAAAGAGACAATCGAGGCGGCTTTCGTGGGCCTGCAACAGGCCGACGTCGTCGTCGCCCCCGCCGACGACGGAGGCTATGTGCTGATCGGACTGCGACGCGAGGTGCCAGGTCTGTTCGAGCCCATCGAGTGGAGTTCACCTCGAGTGTTCGCCCAAACGCGAGAGCACCTGCAGAGCAGCTGCACGCGGTTCATCGAACTGCCCGGCTGGTACGACATCGACACCCTGGATGACCTCCGCCGGCTCGACAAGGAACTCGGCCCCGAGCACCCACTCGGCAGGGCAGGGGGGGCCACCCGAAACGGACTCGATGACCTGCCGCACGGATGGGATTTCCGCTCGATCGACCGTTGACTATACTCTCGCCGTCGGACCCTCGCCGATCGCTTTCCCTCGAGACCCTCGCCCCCGTGTCCAACCCCCGCTCCTCATCCGACCGACCTCCGCGGCTGCTGATCGCCGACGACAACCAGCAGAACCGTGAACTGCTCGAAGCGTATCTCGTCGGGGAGGGCTACGAGATCGCCATGTCCAGCGACGGGCAGGAAACACTCGAACAGGTCGAAGCGTTCGGTCCCGACCTGGTGCTGCTGGACATCATGATGCCGCGGCTGAGCGGTTATGAGGTCTGTCAGCAGTTGAAGGAGGCCGACGCGACCCGGGGGATCCCGATCCTGATGGTCACCGCTCTCAACGAGATGGGTGACATCGAGCGGGCTGTCGAGGCGGGCTGCGACGACTTCCTGACCAAGCCGGTCAATCGGCTCGAACTCACCACTCGGGTCAAGTCGCTGCTGAAGGTGAGGCAGCTGACCGACGAGCGGGACCGGCTGCTGGCCTACCTGGCCGAGGTCGACGGCTTCGACCCCGACTCGCTCTAGGGACTGGGGCCTATTTCTTCTTCCGCTTGGCGCGGATCAACTCGATCACCAGCTCATCGAGTTGCCTCAGGCCCTCGTCGACCTTGATCCGGTAGAAGCCCACCTTGTAACCGGCAACCTTGCCGTCGGCGCCGATCACCACCCACAACGGCAGCTTCGCGTCCAACTGCCTCGGGTCCCCGAACAACTCGATCACCTTGCCCGAATCGGTGGCGACGGGGTAACCGAGATTCATGAACTCGCGGAGCTTCTTGACCGACCTCAGCGCGGCTCTCTTCGTGCGAGGGTTCTCGAACGACGGATTGACCGCCACGCCAATCACCTCGACACCCAGCCGTCGTCGTTTTCCATAGAGAAAATCGAGGTAGCCGACCTGGCCGTAGGGTTCGACCAGCTGGTTCCCCTTGTAGCTCCAGAAGTGCAGCACCACGATCTTGCCGGCCAAGCTCTTCGAATCGATCGTCTTGCGGTCGATGGTCGTGAGTTTGAAGGCGGGGGCGGGCTTGCCGAGCCTCTGCTTGGCCAACTCGCCCACGCTCGCGGCTCGCTTCGATTGCCCGCTGATGTCCTTGCTGATCACCGCCACCAGCGATGCGAACGGGGTCGAACGGGCCTCGCCGGTGAGCTGGGCGATCTTGGAGCGAACGCCCCCAAGCTGAGCCCTGCTCAACTCCGGCCGCGTCGCATTCGACTTGCGCTTCAGGTCCTTCTGGATGCCCAGCAGTGTCGTCCAGGGCTTCTTCAGCGACGCCAGCCGCTTCGCATCGACGGGTTTCTGAGAAACGAGCTCGGTTTCGAGTACGAATTCGTCACCACGGCCCATCACGATCCGACGCGATGCGGCCACCACCAGCCCGGTCGATTTCTCGACCCAGACCGAACCGCTGCGGCCGAATCGATTGGTCAATTCGACCCGCCAGCACTGGCGAGACTTTTTCGACTGCGACCCGGCCACCGTGTACTTGGTGCGATCGACCATCCAGCTCGTGCCCGGCTTGAGCTTTTCGAGGTACTCGAAAACCGGCCGCTGCAGGACCTGGGGATACAGCGTCCCGTCGTGGTCATAGAGCACACGGATGCCCGGCTTGGCCGCCCCCACCAGGCCCACCCGGCCGTATCGCTCGGGCCACGCCCAACGACCCGGACCCTGCTCCTCGATCACAAAATCAGCCGTCGCCGTCTTGCGATCGACCAGGCAATACAGGGTGAATTGCTTTTCGGGTGCCTTGAGCGTCGAGCGGCGTGGAGACAGCGTGCCGGTGAATCTCATCTCGATCACCTCGGCCCCGACCGAGGACATCAGCACCGAACAGACCACTCCCAGAGACAGCAATCGGCACATCACGTTGATCCTCGTTCGTCGGGCCCGAGAGCCCGTTGACAACTCGCTGTCAGGTGACGCACTCGACACCCGTTCTCCACACATCATCGTAGAGTCCCATGGCGTTCACAAGGCCGCCTTGGGACCTGTTGACACGTTTCGCAGCCGCTTTTAAGCTGAACTCTCCTGCGGCCAAAGACCGATCCGACAGAGGCTTTTGTCGCACCACTCAACGCCGAGCAGGGCGGAATCCGTGTCTGACGATGTATTCAAGATCGACCAGTTCACCATCATCGGTGACATCGCCTCCGGACAGGTCAGCGATGTGTTCGAAGCGGTCCAGGACGGTTCGGGCAAGCACTTCGCGCTGAAGCTGCTGCGAGACGACATCGTCCAGAATTCCATGCAAAAGGATTCCCGCAGGGTCCTCAGCCAGTTCAAACAGGAATTCAAACTCGGCCAGCTATTCGAACACCCCAACCTGGTCCACGTCCACGAGATCCAGTTCAAGGTCCAGACCCTGTTGCCGGTCAAGGAACCCATCGCCTACTTCACGATGGACTACTTCCGCTCGCAGAATCTCAAGGCCGCCATGAGCAGCGACCCCCTGGGAACTCAGCGTCGATTGCAGAAGATGCTCGAGCAGATCTGCGAGGCGCTGGGGTATGTGCACTCCAAGGGATGGGTGCATCGAGACGTCAAGCCCGACAACCTGCTGCTGACCCGGTCGGCCGAAGCCCGCCTGATCGACTTCTCACTCGCCTGCAAGATCAATCAACGGCACAGGATCATCCAGGGCACCCGCAGCTACATTGCACCCGAGACGATCAAGAAAAAGAAGGCGGTTCCCCAGACCGACATGTACAGCCTGGGAGCCACGATCTACGAAACGCTCACCGGCCAGCCTCCCTTCACCGGCGCCTCGCCGTCTGACCTGCTCAAGACTCACCTCTCCGCCAAGCCACCCGCCGCGTCTCAGATCAACGAAAATGTCACGCCCGAACTCGATCGGCTCGTGCAGAAACTGATGGCCAAGCTGCCCGCGGACCGTTTCGAGAGCATGGAGGACCTGGTCCAGGAAATCCGCAATACGCGGTTCTTCATCGAGGAAATCCCGGAAGTGGCCGGGCACGGCGAGGAGGACACCGGCCCGGCTATCGGAGACATCGTCAAATCACTCGACAGCCGCGCAGACGACGAACGATCGCAGAAGTTCGAGAATGACCCCGAACTGGCCAGGGAGTACGAAGAAGAGCGCCAGGCCGAGAAAGACCGGCGGGCCAAGAAGAAAGCCGAGCACCAACGAGCCGTCCAGGCATCCTCCAAGCAGCCCGCCGCACCCGCCGTCGCGCCTCAACAACCCATGCCGATGCCCGGAGTCAATCCGGCCGCCATGATGCCGGGGATGCCGGGGATGCCGGGGATGCCCGGGATGCCCGGGATGCCGATGATTCCCACCGCACCCATGATGCCCGGTATGCCCATGCCAGGGATGCCGATCGCACCCATGATGCCCGGTATGCCCATGCCAGGGATGCCGATCGCACCCATGATGCCCGTACCCGGAATGCTCCCGATGCCTGGCATGCCCCCAGCCATGCCGATGCCCGGCGGCATCGTGCCCGCAGTGCCGGTCCCACCCATGCCCGCAGTGCCGGTCCCACCCATGCCCGCAGCGCCGCTGCCCGGGGCAGGGGGCGCACTGCCGGTTGCCGACCAACCCGCCATGCCAGCCGCCCCCGTTCCTCTGCCAACTCAACCCACACCGCAGCCACCACCGCAGCCACCACCGCAGCCATCACAACAACCGCAGCCACCGCTACCTGGACAGGCCGCTCCGGCCGCCCCCGCCCCACAGCCTCAACTGCCCGCACCAGGCAGCGCAACGGATCCCGGACCCGAAGACGACTTGCCGATGATGGAGGAGTTGCCCGATATCGAGTGATTGGCCGTGTCCTGACCTCACACTCGGTTTCCACCCCGCAACGCAAACCACGCCTCCACGTCGCAACGCTCCATCGCCCATGCCGCCTCTCAATCAACTGGTCTTCGAACGGCCGATCTACGCACTCGAGGATCGTTTGACCGATCTCGAGCAACACGACGATCCGCCGCCGGAGATCCGTTCCGAAATCCGCGACCTGCGGCTCGAGATCACTCAGAAGCGCCGTGAGATCTTCTCCGAACTCGACGCCTGGCAGATCACCCAGGTCGCACGTCACCCCGA
>CAUZEQ010000110.1:0-14123 GCA_963578885.1 Planctomycetota bacterium | reverse complement strand
CCCTTCATGAAGCTGTACCAGTACGAGGAGGTGATGCACGTCGCGATCCTGGTCGACGGATCGAACTCGATGAACTTCGAAGGCAAGTTCGAGCGTGCCTGCCAGCTGGCCGCCGCGCTGGGACTGACCGCGTTGATGGGAGTCGAACGGATCAGTGCCTACGTCGTGGGAGCCTCCGGGGAGCCTCCCACAGTGATGCCCCCCTGCAGCGGCAGGGTCAGCATGAGACGGCTGTTTGATTTCTTCGAGCGAGCCGAGTGCGGTGGCGACGCAACGATCGACTCGGCCGTCGAATCGATGCTCCGCAGGCATCGAGGCAAGGGACTGGCCATCATCGTCTCCGACTTCCTCACACCCGCCTCCCTCGCTCGACCCTTCAACCTACTCTACAGCGCCGGAATGGAAATCTTCGCACTGCAGGTTCTGGGTCCGACCGAGATCGATCCCGACCTGACCGGAGACCTGAGACTCGTCGACAGCGAACACGGCCGCACCGTCGATGTCTCCTCGATCGGAGAACTCCACGGCATCTACCGCGAACATCGTGAGCGACTCGAAGAACACGTCAGGCGGCAGTGCCGCATCCGCAACGGCCGTTTCCTCTCGATCAGCTCCGACGCCCCACTCGACTGGGTCCTCTTCGACCTGCTCCAAAGGCAGGGGTGGCTGAAATGAATCCGACCGGATTCCTCGCCCCGTCCTTTGCCTGGCTGTTCCTGCTGGTCATCCCCCTGGTCATCGTCTACTTCCTCAAGCTCAAACGACCACGCCTGAAAATCCCCTCGCTGGTGCTCTGGCACAGCGTGATCAACGACCAGCGAGTCAACTCGCCGTTCCAGAGATTCAAGAAGCACCTGCTGCTGTGGCTGCAGCTGGCGATCCTGTTGAGCCTGATCTTCGCGGCGATGCAGCCGTTCCTCAGGGGTGGTCCCGGCTCGGCGGACAACCTGCCGATCCTGATCGACTGCTCAGCCAGCATGGCCGCGACCGACACCGCGGGGGGTCCCACCCGCCTAGAACGGGCCAAGGAACGGGTCGAGGCGCTGATCGATGGCGCGCTGCCGGACCGGATCTGCCTGATCGCCATCTCCGACAGCGCCCGGCAATTGACCGAGTTCACCAACAACAAGCGGATTCTCAGCAAAGCACTCGAAAAACTCACCGTCCGAGATGTCTCGGGGAACCTGGAAGACGGCCTGAGAATGGCCCAGGCGTTGGCACGGCGAGAGACCATCACCAGCGTCGTCCTGGTCTCGGACGGAAACTTCGGCGGGCTCGAGACCAGCGCCAACGGGCAGGTGATCGCCCCGGTCGATGTCGAGCTGCCCTTTGAGCTGAAATACGAGAGGCTCGAGGCATCGGCCCGGAACATGGGCATCACCGCCTTCAACGCCCGCCGACAGGCCGCCGTGGGAACCGACGAGAGCCTGACCTCCTGGAACGTGTTCGTCCGCGTCGACGGGTCGCCCGCTGAAGAGACGTCCGGCGAAGTCGTGCTCGAACAGGACGGGCAGGAAATCGGCCGGCAGCCGATCGCGCTCGAGCCCGGCCAGTCCAAGCGGCTGGTCTACTCGCTCGAATCCACAGGCGTCAGCAGCCTGGTGGCCCGGATCCTCGCCGATGGCTTCGATGGCCTCGACACCGACAACAAAGCCTTCCTCAGACTGCCCGTCTCGCGGTCGCTGTTCGTCTGGTGCGACACCGAGCTCGAGAGTTACCGGCACGCGCTGGAGGTCTTCCCCGGAGTGGTGGTCTATCCCGGCCCCACAGCAGCCGGGCAACCCGACCTGTTCGACCTGGCGATCACCGAGACCACCGAGAAGGCCAACCCCAATCTCGAGGCCTCGGTCCGGCTGGTGGTGGGGCAGATCCCCGAGGATCTTGCCGAGCTGATCACCACCCGCACGGGCAATTCGCCGGTGGTCGACTGGAACCGCAGCAGCCTGCTGCTGCAACACGTCAACCTCGACAATATCGAGATCACCGATCTGCCGGTCCGTGGCGAAGACGTGCTCGACCAGCACTTCCGCGAAGCCGGCTACCAGATCCTGGCCACCGGGCGAACCGGTCCGCTGGTGCTGGCACGACACGCCCCGGGGCGCGAGTCCTACTACCTGCTGTTTCACACCGACCGCTCGAACCTGCCCTACCGCGTCGGATTCCCCGTGCTGGTCAAGAATGCCATCGACATCTCTCAGCACGCCGCGGGGCTCGCCGAGGTGCACGGCCAGTCGACTCGGGTGCTCGATGCCCGGACACTCGAGCCCAACCAGGCCTACACCGTCACCGGTCCGGGCACCTCCAACCAGTCGTTTCGCACCGGACCCGATGGAGTGCTCTCGGGAATCCCCGCACCCCGAGTCGGCATCTACCGCATCAGCGGCCCGGACGGCCCGGTGGCCACCGTCGGAACCAGCGTGCTCGATGCCGGCGAGACGTCTCTGGCCAGCGCCGATGAAATCGTGCCGCGGGACGAGGAACTGAGGGTCGGAGCCTCGAGCACCACGATCGACACCGACCGGCCGCTGTGGCCCACGCTGGCCTGGATCGCCTTTGTCGTGCTGCTGGTCGAATGGTGGTATTTTCAGAGTATGACCGCACGAGTGGCCGGCTAGCCCATCGCATCATGCATCGACTCCTGCTCATCTCACTGGCACTCGTACTCGCACCGGCCCCGCCCGCGTGGCCGACCGCGAGCCTGCTCGAGGTCGCCTCGGCCCAGGATGTCCAGAGACCTCGAGGTGTCACGCCCACCATCGATTCCGAAGACGAGCCGGAGGATCAGCGGCTGAGCATCGAGTTCAACCGGCGGTTCCAGGACCTCCGCAGCGGCTCGCCGCTCTCGATCGACTGGACGCTCAAGTGGCATGGCAGCCGACTGCCTCGAGGTCACCTCGATGTCCACATCATCCAGGGCCGACGGATCCGCGGTCGCTTGCTCAGCCGCCGCGAGATCGTGCTGACCAACACGGGGACGCGGTTCCGCACCCTGCTGCCCCCCTTCAACACCGACAGAGATCCCTTCAGCACGCTGGACATTCGGGCCTACTTCATCAGTGACGACGGCACGTTTCCGCTCGGTGAACGCTCGCTGAGAGTCGCCGGACCGCTCCGCAGGTCCTTCGTCGTCGCCATCTGCGAACCCTGGCAGAAAGCCAGCTCGCCCGAAGAACTCAAGTTCACCAACAGCATCAACGTCGAAGACATGGTGCAACGAGCCTTCGGGCAACCCGCTTCGGCAGTCGGTCAGCGGCTGGTGGCGACCTACCCGGCCCGGATCTACCCCGTCGACGTTCCCAACGACCCTCTGTGGCTGTGCGAGTTCAACATGCTGGTCCTGCTGCCCGACGGGCTCAGAGACCTCCGCCGCAACCAGTGCCAGGCCATCGCACAGTGGGTCGACGCCGGTGGCAATCTCTGCGTCTTCCTCGACGGAACCCTGACCAGCGTGCACACCGAGTTCATCAACCGACTCGCCCGCTCACAACCCCATCAACCCCGGCTCCAACTCGACCCCAACGGGAAGCCGCGGCTGGCCGAGAATCCCGCCCGGCTCCACAAGGGACTCGGACGCGTCGTGATCCACCAGGACCTGCCGCTGGACCTGGAATTCGTGGCATCGCCACAGTGGCAGAGCAGCATCGAGTTTCTCTGGAATCGACTCCACGAAATCCGAAGCCTCACCCCTGAACCGCCCGCCAACCCGATCCCCCAGGGCTTGCTGCCCGGAATCGATCCCGCCCAATTCCAGCCCCAACAGCCCCTCCCACCCCAAGGCTCCGCCCCGAGTGAACCGGGTCCGACGCCCGCCACTCTCTTTGCGGCGGCCAGCCAGGTGGCACTGCAAAGCGAAGTCAAGTGGAAGCTGAACTCGGTCAACAGCCTCGTGCTCAGGCTGACACCCGGCGACTTCGAAGTCGTGCCGATGTGGCTGCTGGGACTACTGCTGGTCGCCTACGTCGTCGTCATCGGACCGGTCGACTACGTGGTGCTGGGGTGGCTGAATCTGCGGAAGTGGACCTGGATCGTCTTTCCCACAACGACACTCGCCTTCACCGTGCTGATCATCTGGGTCTCGCACGAATACATGGGCACCAGCGGCAGCGCCCGCCGGGTGCTGTTCCGTGACATCGGAGACAACGGAGAACTGGTCCGCGAGAACCGGTTCGAGTTGCACCTGGCCGGGTCTCACAAGAGCCTGGTCACCCGCGTACAGCGAGGACTGTTCACCCCGATCGACCACCGTCGCTACCTGTCCAACTCCCAGTTCTACCCCAACCGCTTGCGGAACTCGGGTCTCGAGCTGGCCGAGCCGACCGAGTACATCGGCACGATTCCGACCGACTACATCGCGGTCCAGGACCTGCCGCAGTGGTCGCCCCAAGTCAACCGCATCTTTCGGATCGCTCCGGATGACCCGGTACCGACATTCGACTGGGACGCGGTCGAGCCCGAAACCCTGTCCAGGGGGGGGGAGATCCGGGACCGCTTCCAGGCGGCGGTCCGCCAGGCCTTCGGACCCGGCAGCGGAGCCGTGCTGTTCCACGGACACCTCTCGGAACAGTATCTCTGGAACTCGCAGGTCCCGCTGTTCCCCCACGGCGCTGAGCAGTGGCAGATGCAGAGGCGTTCGGTCGCCTGGGCCACGCAGATTACCGTATCCGGGCAGGACGCCGGCTTCTTCAAAGACTCATGCGTCAGACCCACCAGGGGGGTCTTTCGTGCCATCTCGCGTGTCTCGCCTCACGGAGGTGACAACTTCGAAGACCTCGCGCTGCTCGACCCGACCGACCCGGGACAATGGCTGCTGGTGATCACGGTGGCCGACGGCGACAACCTGGTGCTGTACCGACACCTCTACCACGATCGACCCGAGAATCCACCGAATCCGCGCGCCGGGGAAACTGACACCCCCGAGGACTCCCCCCAGGACACCCGGCTCACACCTGCCACCACGACGACGACCTCACGGTGATACATGTCCGCTGATGATCCACTCAACCCGGCACAAACAGAAGCGGATCCGCCTGACCCGCTTCCTGCAGACCCGCTTCCTGCAGACCCGGTTCCCGCCCCGAGCCCACCGGTGGTCTCGATCGAGAATCTCCACGTCCACTACGGGGCGGTCCACGCGGTGCGGGGGATTTCGATCGAGATTCCTCGTGGGGAGGTCTACGGGTTCATCGGTCCCAACGGAGCGGGCAAGAGCACGACGATCAAGGTCCTGGCGACGCTGATCGGGAATTTCACCGGCACGGTAAAGGTCAACGGCGTCAACGTGGCCCGTCGTCCCCAGGCGGTCCGCGAGCAGATCGGGTACATGCCCGATTTCTTCGGAGTCTACGAAGACCTCAACGTCCGCGAGTACCTGCATTTCTTCGCCGCCGCCTACCGCATTGCCCGCAAGCAGCGGAAGACCGTCGTCGACGACGTGCTCGAATTGACCGATCTGACCCACAAGATCGGCGACCAGGTCGATGCACTCTCACGCGGCATGAAACAGCGGCTAGCCCTGGCGCGGGTCCTGCTGCACGACCCCGACCTGCTGCTGCTGGATGAACCGGCCAGTGGTCTGGACCCGCGGGCCCGCATCGAGGTCCGCGAACTGCTCAAGGCTCTGACCGAGATGGGTAAGACCATCCTGATCTCCAGCCACATCCTCCACGAACTCGCTCACCTCTGCACTCGGATCGGGATCATCGAGACCGGCGAGATGGTCGCGCAGGGTTCGCTCGAGGAGATCTACCACAAGCTGAAGCTGATGCGGGTCGTGCACGTCCAATTGATCGATGCCGACGAGTCGGTGATCGAGCAGATCCGCGGAATCTCGGGCGTATCCCACGTCGAAGCCCAGGTCGACCGGATCGCGATTCAGCTCCGCGAGGACGAGTCGGCGGTCGAGGATCTGCACCAGGCCCTGGTCGGGCTGGATCTGAGGATCCACATGTTCCAGCCCGAAGCGATGGACATGGAGACGGCGTTCATGAAGCTGACCGAGGGCAGGACCGCATGATCCGTCGCTGGCCTCAACTGGGTCTGCCCCTGCTGACCAAGGAGCTGATCGAGCAGGCGTCACGGCGACGGACCTACTTCGTCCGACTGCTGTATGCATCGCTGCTGTTCCTGCTGGCCTACTGGCAGTTCTCCGCAATCCTGACCAGCAGCGGCTCGAACACCCTGGCGATGCTCGGCACCGGCGCCGACATGTACAACCGCGTCGTCGAACTCCAGTTCCTGGGCATCCTGCTGTTCCTGCCCGCCCTGGCCTGTGGAGCCATCACCTCGGAAAAGGAACGCGACTCGCTGACCATGCTGCTGGTCACCCGGCTGGGCCCCTTCACGATCCTGCTCGAAAAACTGCTCGGCCGACTCGTGCCGATGTTCTCCTTCCTGCTGCTCTCGCTCCCGCTGCTGGCCTTCGCCTATTCGCTCGGAGGAGTCTCGACTCTCGAACTGGTCAGCGGCGTCGTGATGCTGGTGCTGGTCTGCATTCACGTGGCGGCCCTGGCGGTGATGTGTTCGAGCTGGTGCTCCTCGACCGCCTCGGCCTTTGTCGGCACCTACACGCTGGGGCTGTTGAGCTACCCGTTTCTCGTGATCGGGGCCCGGGCACTCTTGGACAGTTTCGGCGAAGCGGGCGGGGGCGGCGGCGGGGGCGGGATCAACCCGGCACTCGCCTTCGCCAACGCCGCGACTCCGATGCAGCTGACCACCGAGAGTCCTGCGCGGATCTGGATCCAGGTCGTCGTGCTCGGAGTGCCCGCGCTGATCTACATGGGTCTGGGGCGAGTGTTCCTGGTCAGCCGCGCCCAGGTCGCCCGCCAGAACCTCGTGCTGAGGTTCTTCCGTCAGCTCGACCGCTTCTTCTACTGGCTCAATGATATCACCACCGGCGGAGTGATCCTGATCCGCGACGACGTCGAGCTACCCGATGACTCCCCGATCACCTGGCGAGAGACCCAGAAAAAAACGCTCGGCACCACCCGCTACCTGGTCCGCGTGCTGCTCTCGATCGAGACCCCGCTGTTCATGATCCTGGCGATCGTGGCCGGGATGGCGTACCAGACCCGCCTGGGTGTCGCCGCCGAAGCGCTCTACATCGTCTGGGCACTGGCAGTACTGCTGATCACCGTTCACGCCACCAGCCTCGTCTCCAGCGAACGCTCGCACCAGACGCTCGACCTGCTGCTCGCCTCCTCGATGACCAGCCGTGAGATCATCCGTCAGAAGCACCGGGGAGTGCGACGGTTGATGCGTGTGCTGGCGGTGCCCTTGCTGACGATCTTCCTGTTCGAAAGCTGGTTCGCGATGGGAACGTCGGGACTCAAAGACGGCCTGTGGGCGGTGATCACCGTCCCGGTGGCAGCGATCAGGGCCGCCATCCAACAGTACGACTACTTCCTCTGCGCAGTCCTCTCCGTCGTCGTCTACCTCCCGCTGTGCAGCTGGATCGCGTTGTGGATCGGGATCAAGTCGAGATCTCAGGTCCGCGCCATGTTGCTGACCCTGCTGTTGCTCTTCGGCTGGGCCTTCCTGCCGGCACTGATCGCGTTCCCACAAACCGAGCAGCTGGTGGTGCAGCTGCTGAGATCCCCGCTGGCGACGGTCATCGCCTGCCTCTGCTCACCATCGGTGATCGTGCTGATCAACGAATACGCCGCGGCGGCCAACTTGGCCGAGAGCAACCAGCTGCTGTGGTACACCGGAGTCAACTTCGCCGCCTATGGCCTGGCGTGGTGGGGACTGAGACATTGGTGCCTGGTCAAAGCCGACCGGCTGCTCGGACGACTCGCGCCCGAGACCTCGGCCGGGTTGCCGCTGGAGACCGTCTCGTGAGCAGCCGGGTCCTCGGCCGATTCTCACTCGGACTGCCACTGGTGGCCCGCGAGCTGATCCAGATGGCCTCGCGGCGAAGGACCTACCTGCTGCGAGTCTTCTATGCGCTCACGCTGTTCGCGACGGCGGGGTTCATCTACTTCGACCAGATCCGCTTCAGCCTGGGTAACAGCACCTGGGGGCTCCTGGGCAGCGGAGGTCAGCTGCTCGAGGCCGTGGCGACGGTGCAGATCCTCGGCACCTGGCTCTTTCTGCCCGCAATGGTCGCGCCGGCACTGGCCCTCGAAAAGGAACGCCAGACACTGCCGCTGCTGTTCGTGACACGACTGGGGCCGATCACGCTGCTCCTGGAAAAACTGGTGGGGACGTTTCGCTACCTGCTGAGGGTGCTGATTCTGCTCGAGGTCCCCGTGCTGGTCGCCTCGGTCCTGGCACTGGCCAAGGCCGGCAACCCCTTCCCCGAACCGGTATCCGTTGTTCAGATCCTCACCTGGTTCCTGATCATCCTGATCATCTCGGCTCGAGTTTCCACGCTGTTCTCGGGGGAACGATCACGGCAGACGCTCGAGATTCTCCTGTCCACCCCGCTGTCCACCCGCGACCTGGTCCGGCAGAAGCACCTGGGAGTCCACCGGATGATCCTGGTGCTCTCGGTCCCCCTGCTCACGGCCGTCGCGATTGCGACCTACTGGCGATTCGAATTTCGCGAGCTGTTCTGGCAACGCTCGGGTTACATATCTCATAACGGGTCCAACGACCATCACCCGCTGTGCTACATGACTTGCGGAGTGCTGGCTGTGCTGATCTACCCACGTATGATGGCCTGGCTGGCTCTGTGGATCGGCCTGGTCTGCAAGTCGCCGGCCCGGGCAACCATCGTCTCGACCGTGGCCATCGTCGCCTGGTGCGGTATCCCGGCCCTGCTGGTGGCTTGGATGGAAACGGAATACTCTATGTTTCGCAACGAGTGGATTGGCTGGATGTTTCTCACAAGTCCCGCGGCGATCATCACGCTCAACGAGTTCAGCGAATTCCGATTGTTCTCTCGAGGCATGAATCCGTGGCTGGCCACGGCGGTCAACTTTACCCTCTACGGATTGGTGACACTGTTCTTCCGCAACCTCTGTCTGAACGCATCCTCGTACTGGCTCAAACGCCCCGAATGACCCGTTTGCCCCTCAACCCTACCCTCCCCACCCTGCGGCGTGTCTGGCGACCGAACCAACTGGGGATCGCCGCGATGCTGACGGCGTGGATCATTGTGAGTTCGGTGTCGGCCGAGGCGATCGAGGTCGTGGACCTCAAGTGGGGCTTCGACGGCACAGCCCGATCCGAGACGTTCGTCCCGTTGCACATCCTGGTCAAAAACGATGCCCCCGAGGGCTTTGTCGGCCAGTTCGTGCTGGAAAAGAGCGACGCCCTGGGCAGTCGCGTCGGGGCCCCGCTGGTCGTGGCCACCGTGCTCGCCCCGGCACAGCAGAACTGGATCCGCTTTCACGTCTACCTCGAAGACGGCGACGTGGTCGAAGGGTCCGGCCGATCGACCTGGAACTGGCGTCTGCGGTGGTCGGGCAGCCAACAGGGCGACCATCAGATCCCACCCGAAACCGCACCCCGCCGCGGCCCACCTGCCCGCGTGATGCTGCTGCCGCGTGGCGATGTCGCCGCCGGAGGCTCGTTGAGTCTCCCGGTACTGACCGACGAGCTGTTTCCTGCGAGTGTCACGGCGACCGACGCACTCGGCACGGTGTTCCTCGACCACGTACCCCGCTGGCAGGACGCTCAACGACGAGCCTTCACCGAATGGCTCCGCCGAGGCGGACACGTTCACATCCTGCACGACTCGACCGGACGCCACCCCCGCTTCCCCTCCTCGCTCGGACTGCTCAACCAACCCTCCGATGACACCCCGCCACTCTCGGAGAGTCCCGATATCGGCAACGGCACGATTCGTTTCCACTCCCGGGGTCGCTTCGACATCGATGCCGCGTTTATCTCGAGAGCCACAGCCTCGGACACTCCGCCGGTGGTGGTGCCGGGAGAAATGGACCCCGATGAACTGGATCTGGTGGACTACCAGATCCTCGGCGGCCTGTCCCAGTCCTCCGACATGTCGTTCTTCACTGTCTTCAAGCGGATGACGACGCCGGATCACAACTGGCTGGTGATTTTCGCGTTGGCCGGAGTGTACTGGCTGCTGCTGTTTCCCGGCGGGCTGGTGCTGGGCCTGAAGCGAGTCGACTACCGGATCGTGCTCGGTTCGATCCTGGCCACGATCGCACTGTTCAGCCTGGGTTTTTCCTGGATCGGTGCTCGAGCCTATGACGAGGCGACGGTGGTCAACAGCCTGGCCACGGCGCGGCATCTGGGAGGCAATCGCTGGGACGTGCAGCAGTGGTCGGCACTGTTCGTCCTCGACGGCGACACCTACACGATTTCTCACAGCCAATCCAACACCGCAGCCGCCACCCCCTCCACGACTCCCGCCGTCGGAAGCCAATTGTACGCCGTTCCCGGTGGTATGAACCGCGTGCCCGGCACCATCATCAATGGGTTCGGCGGCAGCCTGCAGGTCGCGATTCCCCCCTACACGCTGCGACCCTTCCTGCACCGCGTGGCGGTGGCCGGCCCCGAATGGACTCCCGAAGTGGTCCATTGGCAGGTGGGAGGTCGCAAGGAACTGAAGATCACCATAAGGCTCAAGGCCTCAACCGGCACACCGGCTCTGAAAGGCGCATGGGTTCAGTACGGCACCCAGGTGCTTCTGCTGTCGATCGGTCCGACCTCCGACGGTGCCGTTACGCTGGCGCAGGGTCTCGATCCTCCTGAAGCCGTCGATGACCTCGCCTACTCCACAGACTACAGCAACAACTTCGGATTCCGGGGCAGTTGGCTTTTTGGAGGCGAAGCGAAGAAGACGCCCGAGGAGTTGTACAGCGACCAGCTCGCCCCGCTCTTGTCTCGGACCCTCAGGTGGATCGACCCGTCCAGGAACGCCGCACCGCTTCGCGCCGATCGGCTGAGGCTGTTCCTGGTCACAGATCTCCCCGAGAGCTTTCAGATCAAGCAGCCGCAGAGAACCGGGCACGCCGGTCGGGCGATGTTTGTGCTGGAGGCCGTCGCTCCGGTCGCCGCAGAAACCTCCGACACCTCACCCGAACTTCACTCGAGACCCCGAGCCGTTGCGGATCTGGCCGCGAGGACACAACCAGGAAGCCCTCGATGAATGACACCGTCCCCGACTCTTCGGTCTTGGAACCTGCCGACGGCGATCCCGGATCAACACCGCCCGCGGCCACGCCCACGCCCACGCCCACGCCACCCGACCCGCAGCTCCCGCAGTACGTCGACCCAGAGAAGCTGCTGCCTCCCGAGGACGTGGCGATCGACATCCGCAATCTCAGTCACCGCTTCCGCAACCAGTTGGCGGTCGACCGGGTCACCTTCCAGGTCGCTCGACGTTCGCTGCACGGCTTCGTCGGCCCCAACGGAGCGGGCAAGACGACGGTGCTGAAGCTGGTCTGCACCTTGCTGCAGCCCCAGATCGGATCGGTTCGCGTACACGGCAACGACGTCCAGCGCAAAACCAAGGCGGTGCGGCGGCAGATCGGGTTCATGCCCGATCACTTCAGCATGTACCGCCAGATGACCGTCACCGAATACCTCGACTTCTTCGCCGCGGCGTATGGCCTGAGCCTGGCCGACCGGCGTCGCGTGATCGGTGACGTGCTGGCACTGACCGACATGGACGGTCGCCGCGACAGCCTGATCAGCGGACTGTCCCGCGGCATGCAGCAGCGTGTCAGCCTGGCGCGGGTGCTGGTCAACGACCCCGACCTGCTGCTGCTCGACGAACCCGCCAGCGGACTCGATCCGCGGGCGAGGATCGAGTTGATGGAGATCCTGAGGGCCTTGCGGCAGATGGGCAAGACCATCTTCATCAGCTCCCACATCCTCAGCGAACTGGCCGAACTCTGCGACAGCGTCACGATCATCGACCGCGGACAGATCCGCTACAGCGGCAACATGCGCGAACTGCTCGAACGCGACTCAGACATCACCGCGTTCCGGTTGAGCGTTACCGGTGAACAACCGGGGCTCGAAGAGCGGCTGCTGGGCCTCGACGAGGTCTCCGCGGTCAATCGGATCGAGGACTCTCACGAATACCGCATCGAGTGTGTTCCGGGGGCCGAAACGGAAAACCGCCTGCTGGCGGCGGTGCTGCGGTTGGAGATTCCGATCGAGGGCTTCCAGAAGGACCTCAAGCACCTCAATGAGGCCTTCATGGACCTGACCGAGCAGGGAGTCAGCTGATGCTGCGTGGCACCCTGGCCCTGATGATCCGTGGGCTGCGGTTCGATTGCCGCCGTTGGCAGATGCATGCGCTGAGATTCCTGCTGGTGGCGATCTTCCTGTTCCTCCTGTTCATCTCCTGGATCGAATACGTCGTCTCGATCGGCACGGCCCCGGGGCTGGGGTTCTTCTCCTACATCACCTACACCAACTTCGTGTTCATCACGCTGGGCGGGATGAGTTTCTTCACGTCGTCGATCACCGAGGAAAAGGAAGAGCAGACTCTGGGTTTGCTGAAGATGGCCGGGGTCAATCCGCTGGGGATCCTGATGGGCAAGCTCGGCCCCCGGCTGCTCAACGCCTTGTTGCTGCTGGCGATCCAGTTCCCGTTCGTGCAGTTGGCCGTGACTCTCGGAGGTGTCCACCACCGGCAGATCCAGGCGGTCTACATCACCCTGACCGGCTACATCTTGATCATGGCCGGCCTGGGCGTGCTGGCCAGCGTGATCGCCCGCCGGACCCGCGGGGCCGCACTGATGGTCTCCTCGGCCATCATGCTCCCGCTGCTGCTGCAGATGGTCATGGCGATCTTCGGACTCAGCGGCGCAACCAGTCCGCTGCTGAGCAACGCGCGGGAGGCGATCGCCTGGATCTCGATCTGGTCGGTCGTGGAACGACTGGGCGAGGTGATGTCGTTGGGATTCGACGAGTCGCCCCTGGGCCTGCAGCTCTACTGCCACCTCGGCGGTGCCGCCGCGATGTTCATCACGTCGTGGCTGATTTTTGAACGCTGCACCCGACAGCCTCACACGGACGCCGAATCGGGCCTGATCAGCCGCAGGGTCCGCAGCGCCTTTCGGCTGCGGACCCTGGGACACTCGGTCCTGATCATCCTGCCGGTGCTGATCGTCGTCTTCGTGGTCTACCCGTTTGCCCGCTCGGCGTTCACCGGGGTCAGTGTTCAGCTCGTTCCGACCTACGAGGCGGTCGTGGCGGTGACGCTGATGCTAGCCGTCGGGCTGCCACTGGTCACGACACTCGTCGCCATGTTCAGACGACAGTCGGCGGGTCGTGACATCGGAGAATGCTGGTCCGGCACGCGATCGCTGATCTGGAAAGACCTGCACTTCGTGAGTGGCGGGGCCGGGGGACTGATGTACCGCATCGTCCTCTACAGCCTGATCACCGGCCTGATCGCCTTCCTGATCGGCTACTTCGGCGGCAGCATGAGCTACCCGGACAACTTTGACTGGAGTGCACTGGGGGGCTGGATGCTGGGCGCCGGCCTGGTCGCCGGGACGTTCGAACTCGCCTCAAACGTCGGCCGTGGCATGAGAACCGAGGTGCAGTGGCAGACGCTCTCCACGCTGGCGCTGTTGCCGCAATCGATTCGAGTCATGATCTGGTCCAAGTTGCTCAGCGGATTCGCTGCCCTGATCCCCGCGGCCACCATGGCCCTGATCGGCCTGCTGATGCTGCTGGGACCGATGACCGAAGCGATCGTCGACGGGATCAGTCGCGCGGACAACGGCTTTCGGGGCCTGGTCGAAATGCTCTACATACCGATGATGATCACGCTGGTGCTGATGGAAATTGCGGTCTTCATCGAATTGACCGCCTTCTTCGCGCTGACGATCCGCTGGGGTTACGTGGTGCTGGCGGCCGTCTGCACCTACTTCATGAACAGCATCGGCGGGCTCGCCTGGTCGATGTTCGCGATGACACTCAGCTTCAGCAGTCGCGGCGGCAGCAGTTCGACGCTCCTGGCCACGCTGATGGTGCTGGTGCCCTGGATCGTGGCCACCGGAATTTCCGTGGCACTGGTGATTGCGCTGTATCACGCGATCGAGTCGAGGATCCGGCACCTGGCCAGCCAGTCCTAGCAGCCTGTTGAAGAACTCGGACCCTGGGGTCTGATCCGCCTGCGGCGGACCCACAACGGGGTTTGCTCCACCTGTCGCGTTTCACAGGCGGGGCCTGACCCCTTCTTCGAG